>NZ_MKJY01000332.1 GCF_001942465.1 Actinomadura sp. CNU-125 | reverse complement strand
CTGCGCGCTCACCGCCGCCGCCGTCCTGCCCGCCGCCGCCCTCGGCCACAGCGGCCGGACGCCTGCTGGACGCGGGCCCGCCGCAGGACGCGTCCACGATCGCCGTCGCCGCGCTCGCCGTCCTCGCGATCGCCGTCCCGGGCGCGGTCGTCCTGCGGGAACGGGTCCCGTCGGCGGCCGACCGGCACGACGAGCTCGCGGCGGGCGGCCCGTCCCGGCGGCGGCTCGTCCTGGACGGCCTGCTCGTCGCGCTCGCCGCCATCGCCGTCGTGCTGCTGCGGCGGCGCGGCGCGGAGGCGGGCGCCGACGCGGGCGGCGACCCGCTGATCGCCGCCGTCCCGGTGCTGCTCGGCGCGCCGTCGGCGCGCTCGTCCTGCGCGGCTACCCGCACCTGCTGCGCGCCGCCGGTCCGCTGCTGCGGCGCCGTCCCGGCGCGGTCGCGTTCCTCGGCCTCGCCCGCGCCGCCCGGCAGAGCTCGATCGGGGCGCTGCCGCTCGCCGTCCTGCTGCTCGCCGCCGCGATGGCCGGGTTCACCGCGACCGTCGACGACGCCGGGCTCCAGCGCGGCCAGGACCGTGCCGCCTGGTCCAGGGTCGGCGCGGACGCCCGGGTGTCGGCGGAGCGGCTCCGCTCCGACGCCGCCGACCGGCTCCGCGCCGTCGACGGCGTCACCGGGGTCGTGCCCGCCCGGATCGTCCCGGGCGTCACCGCCGGCGACGACCCCGCCCCGATCACCCTGGTCGCGGTGGACCTCGACGCCTACCGCGACCTCGCGCCCGACGTGCCCGGACTGCCCGGGACGGGCGAGGCGCCGCTGTCCCCGGCCGCCGCCGACATCGTCGGCTCCGGCCCCGCGACGCTCGGCCGGTACGGCATCGACGACGTCCGCGTCCCCGCGGGCACGCCGGACGCGTCGAGCGATTCCCGGGGCAGACGGCGGGCAGCGCGTTCGCGATCGTCCCGTTCGGCGACGTCACCGCCGACGGCTTCCCCGCCGAGTACTTCGTCGCCGGGACCGGCCTCGACGCCGCCGCCCTCCGCACCGCCGCGCACGGCACCGGGGTCGAACTGCGCGCGGACGTCCTGCACGGCATGACGGACGCGCCCATGGTCACCGTCGTGCACCGCACCTTCTCCGGCGGCGCGCTCATCGCCGCCGCGTTCGGGCTGCTCACGGTGCTGCTCGTCCTCGTCGTCGGGGCCCGCGCGCGGGGCGAGACCGTCGCGCGGCTGCGGGTCCTCGGGCTGAGCCGGCGGCAGGGCCGCGCCCTCGCGCTCGTCGAGATCGCCCCGGTGCTGCTGTGCGCGGTCGGCGCCGGGTGGGCGCTCGGGCTGCTGCTGCCCGGCATCACCGGACCCGTCGTCGACCTGAGCCCCTACACCGGCGGGTTCGCCGCCACCGCCCACTTCCCGAGCGCCGCCGCCACGCTCGGGCTGCTCGCCGCCCTGCTGGCCGCCTGCGCGGCGGCCGTCCTCGTCGACCGCGGGTTCGACGCGCGGCGCGGCACCGTCCGGAGAACGGGGGACCGACCGACATGACCGAAGCACCCGACCTGGCCGAACTCGAACGGCGGGCCGTCGAACGCGGCCCCGAGTTCGGCGCGGGCGCCCACATCGTCTGCGACAACCTCGTCCGCATCTACAAGACCGACGGGATCGAGGTCGTCGCGCTGCAGGGCCTCGACCTGCTCGTCGACGCGGGCGAGCTGATCGCGATCGTCGGCGCGTCCGGGTCCGGGAAGTCGACGCTGCTGAACATCCTGTCCGGGCTGGACGTCCCGACCGCCGGGGTCGCCGTCGGCGCCCCGACCTGCTCACGATGACCGCGAAGGAGCGGCTCCGCTTCCGCCGCGAGCAGGTCGGGTTCATCTGGCAGCAGACCGCCCGCAACCTCCTGCCGTACCTGACCGCCGCGCAGAACGTCGAGCTGCCGATGCGGTTCGCCGGCCAGCGCCCGCCGCGACCGGGCCGTCCGCGCCGCCGAACTGCTCGGCATGCTCGGCGTCGGCGACTGCGCCGACCGGCGGCCCGCCGAACTGTCCGGCGGCCAGCAGCAGCGCGTCGCGATCGCCGTCGCCGTCGCGAACGAGCCGCACGTCGTGCTCGCCGACGAACCCACCGGCGAACTCGACACCGGCACCGGCGGCGAGGTGTTCGACGCGCTCCGCCGCGTCAACGCCGAGTTCGGCACCACCACCGTCGTCGTCACCCACGACGCGCAGGTGTCCGAGCGGGTCGACCGCACCGTCGGGATCCGGGACGGCCGGACGAGCAGCGAGGTGCGGCGCCGCGACGAGGCCGACGGCACCCGCACCAGCGAGGAGTACGCGCTGCTCGACCGCGTCGGGCGCGTCCAGCTCCCGAAGGGCTTCACCGAGCCGCTCGGCATGCGCGACCGCGTCCGGCTCGCGCTCGAATCCGACCACGTCGGCGTCTGGCCCGACCGTCCCGATGCCGAGGAAGGGGAAACCGATGAGTGAGCCGGCCGGCGAGCCGATGGTCGAGGTCCGCGAGCTCGTCCGGACCTACCGCACCGGACGCGTCGAGGTCCCGGCGCTGCGCGGCGCGTCCCTCACCGTCGCCCCCGCCGAGTTCGTCGCGATCACCGGACGGTCCGGGGCCGGGAAGACGACGCTGCTCAACCTGATCGGCGGCCTCGACGCGCCCGACGGCGGCACCGTCCGGGTCGGCGGCCGCGACGTCGGCGCCCTCCCCGAGGACGACCTGCTCGCCCTCCGCCGGGACGTCATCGGTTCGTGTTCCAGTCGCACGGCCTGCTCCCCGTGCTGTCGGCCGCCGAGAACGTCGAGGTGCCGCTCCGCCTCACCCGCACCCCGCCCGCCGAACGGGACGAGCGCGTCCGGGTGCTGCTCGGGCTCGTCGGGCTCGCCGACCACGCGGCGCAGCGCCCGCACGAACTGTCCGGCGGGCAGCGCCAGCGCGTCGCCGTCGCCCGCGCGCTCGCCAACCGGCCCCGGCTGCTGCTCGCCGACGAGCCCACCGGCCAGCTCGACTCCGAGACCGCCGCCGCCCTCATGCCGCTGCTGCGCGCGATCGTCGCGAGCGAGGGCGTGACCGTCATCGTCGCCACGCACGACCGGACGCTGCTGGGCCAGGCCGACCGCGTCCTCCACCTGGAGGACGGCGCGATCACCGAACTCCCGGCGGACGCCGCTCAGCCGACCTTGCCGCGCACGTAGACCCACGCGTCGCCGTCCCGGACGAACCGGCTGACCTCGTGCTGCTCCCCGGCCTCGCCGCCGGAGGTGTACCGGGCGCGGAACTCCACGACGCCCCGGGCGTCCGCGGGCCCGCCCGCCTCCGTCCGGACGATCTCCAGGCCGGTCCACCGCGTCCCGGGATCGAAGTCGATCCGCTCGGGACGCGTCGCGGGGTGCCACGTCCGCAGCAGGTACGCCTCGTCGCGCTCGGCGAACGCGCTGTACCGCGACCGCATCAGCTCCTCGGCCGTCGCCGCGTCGGCCTCGCCCCGGTGCAGCCGCCCGCAGCACCCCCGGTACCCGGTCCCGCTTCCGCACGCGCATCCCTTTGCCACGCGCCCATTCAACCGCAGCCGTCCGGCCGTCCGGCCGTCCTGAGGTTCGGCGGTGCCGTGTAACGTCGGCGCCCCTCCCCGGACGTATGGGGCGAACCCATACAAGGAGAGCCGCATGCCTCACGAGAAACGCCGGGCCGCCGATGGATGACCGGAAGGCCCGATTCGAGGCCGTCTACGCCGCGTCGTACGAGCCGATCCTCGGTTACGTGCTGCGGCGCTGCTCGTCCCCGGACGACGCCGCCGACGTCGTCGCGGACGTCTTCACCGTCGCGTGGCGGCGGCTGGACGACGTCCCGTCCGGCGACGCCGCGCGGCTCTGGCTGTACGGCGTCGCCCGCCGCGTCGTCGCCCGGCACTGGGAGAAGGAGACCCGGCGGCGGCAGCGGACCACGACCCTGCACCCCGAGCTCCGCGACGAGCTCGCGACGGCGGCGGACGAGTTCGTCGACACCTCCGCCATCGCGCAGGCGTTCGCGGGCCTGTCCGAAAGCGACCGCGAACTGCTCCGGCTGGTCGCCTGGGAGGGACTCGGCCGCAGCGAGATCGCCGCCGTCCTCGGTTGCTCCGCCGCGACCGTCCGCGTTCGGCTCCACCGGGCCCGCAAACGCCTTTCCCGCCGACTGCACTCGGCCGGCTTCGACGCCGCGCCCCTGATCGCGAACGGAGGCCGCTGACATGACGTCTCACCCCACAGATCACCCGACCGACCACCCCACCGACGACCTGGTGCGCACCCTGGCCCGGGTGACGTCGACGACGACGTCACCGGGTACGCGGACCATCCCGGCGCGCGCGCTGCTCGACGAGATCACCGCGACCCCGCCCGAGGCCGCACCCGCCGGGAACGTCCCGGCCCGCCGCCGGTTCCCCCGGATCGCCGTCCGCCTCGTCGCCGTCGGCGCGCTGGCCGCCGCCGCGACCGCCGGGGTGTCGGTCGTGGTGACCGACGACGAGGGACGCCCCCGCGGGCCCATCCCCGCCGTCCCCGCGATCGGCTCGGTCGCGCACGCGTCCGAGCTCCTCGACAGCGCCGCCGCGGCGGCGAAGGCCCGCCCGTACACCGCGCCCGAAGCCGAGCAGTGGCTCTACACCAAGGTCCGGATGAAGGGCGCGGCCGAACCGTCCGGCGCCGTCACCGGCGGCCCGTACGTGACCAAGACCTGGGAGTACTGGCGGCGGGTCGACGGCAAGCACCAGTACGCCGCGTACCAGAACGGGAAGCTCGAAGAGTCGCCCGTCTCGGACAAGGGACCGCGCGCGTCCCGGTTCGACCCGCTGCCCACCGACCCGGACGAACTCCTCCGCAAGATCGGGGCGATCCCCGGCGAACCGGACGCTCTCGCGTTCGGCACCCTGGTCACGATCCTCGCCGAGAACCTCCACCCGCCGAAGGTCGAGGCGGCGATCTTCCAGGCGATGAAGCGGATCCCCGGCGTCACCGCGACCGAGGGCACCGTGGACGCCGCGGGCCGCCCGGCGATCACCCTCGGGCTGACCCGGAAGGAGGGGTGGGTCCGCGAGGAGGTCATGCTCGACCCGGAGACCTACCGCTACCGGGGCGAACGCACCATCACGGTCGCCGAACACGTGCACGAGGGCGACGAAGGCGACGACGGCGGCAAGAGCCGCTCCACCATCAAGAGCGGCACCCTGCAGTACGAGCAGGTCCGGGTGGCCGCCGCGATCGTCGACGAACCCGGCGAACGTCCATAGCGCGGGCACTCGCCGCGCCCCCTCCTGATGTTGATCTGCGGCGTGTTGCCCTAACTCGGGCGTCTATAAGGGCAACACGCCGCAGGTCAACGAACCCAGGCTAGGGTTTGCGGGCGACCCCGCCCCAGGCGTCGTGGCTCTTGGTGTCGTCGAACGGGTTCGGATCGGGACGCCACCGGCCGATCTCCACCAGACCCGGATCGACCGGCTCGAACCCGTCCAGGAAATGCCCGAGCTGCTCCGGGCTGCGCAACACGTACGGGACGGATCCGCCCGAGTTGTAGTCGCCGACCGCCTCGACGAACGACGGGTCGGTGTTCGTGCCGTCGTAGACGGCGATGTAACTCCCGGACGGCAGCGCGTCCTTCAGCGTCCCGACGATCCGGCGCGCGCGGGCGTCGTCGTCCCCGTCGACCGGGACGTGGCCGAGAACGCCCATGAGCATCAGCGCGACGGGCCGTTCGAAGTCGAGTTTCGCGCGCGCGGTCGCGAGGATCGACTCGGGCTCGTTCAGGTCCGCGTCGATGTAGTCGGTGCCGCCCGTCCCCTTGCCGGTGAGCAGCGCGTGCGCGTGCGCGAGGACGAGCGGGTCGTTGTCGACGTACACGATGCGGGAGTCGGGCGCGACGCGCTGCGCGACCTCGTGGGTGTTGTCGTGGCTGGGCAGGCCGGTGCCGATGTCCAGGAACTGCCGGACGCCCGCCTCGCCCGCCAGGAACCGCACCACCCGCATGATGTAGTACCGGGACGAACGGGCCATGTCCGCGATGCTCGGATAGATGCCTGCGAAATGGGCGCCCGCCTCCTGGTCGACCGCGTAATTGTCCTTGCCGCCCATCCAGTAGTTCCAGATTCTCGCCGAATGCGGGATCGAAGTATCGATTCCGTCCATCAGATCTTTTTCGGCCTCATGCCAGGCGAATTCCTCGTCACCGTGCACGGTCGCCTCCAGCGGGCAAAGGGGATCTCGGGGCTTCGCAGGAGCAGAAAATCAGACCCCCGGCGGCCCGACAACCGGATCCGGACCGCCGGTTCCGTGGTCGGCCGGTCGTCGCCCCGCGCGACCTCGCCGTCCACGGACGGCCGGGTCCGGACGCCCGGCCCGGACGGCCGTCCCGGCCCGATCCGGCCCGTCCCGGCGGCGGAGTAGGGACGCTCCGTTTCGCGGCCGCACGTCGGGTAGATCGTCGTCAGCACCGGTGATCGGCAGCGGAGGGGGTGCGTGCCCGGCGCGGCGTCATGTTCACCCTGATCCTGCTTTACGCCGCCGCTGCGGTCCTCGTCCCCTGGGCGTTCGGACGGCACGGCCGCGCGATGGGGTACGCCGCCGCGCTCGTCCCGGCCGCCACCGCCGCCTGGGCCGTCGCCCGCGCCGGGGACGTCGCGGCCGGGCACGCCGACACGGCGCGGCTGTCGTGGGCGCCCGAACTCGGCCTGACGATCGACTTCCGGCTGGACGCCCTCGCCGTGGTGATGCTGCTGCTCGTCGGCGGCGTCGGCGCGGTCGTCCTGTGCTACGCCGCGTGGTACTTCCCGTCCGGTCCCCGCACCGAGCGGCTCACCGTCGGGACGCTCGTCGCGTTCGCGGGCGCGATGACCGGGCTCGTCCTCGCCGACAACCTGCTCGTCCTCTACGTGTTCTGGGAGCTGACCACGGTCAGCTCCTTCATCCTCATCGGCGCCGGGCACCCCGAGCGGACCGCGGACCGGCGCGCCGCCCTGCAGGCCCTGCTGACCACCACCGCGTTCGGCCTGGTCATGCTGGCCGGGTTCATCGTGCTCGGGGAGACCGCCGGGACGTACCGGATCTCCGAGATCGTCGCCGACCCGCCCGGCGGCGCCCCGGCCGTGACCGCGATGGTGCTGATCCTGCTCGGCGCGTTCGCCAAGTCCGCCCAGATGCCGCTGCACGCGTGGCTGCCCGCCGCGATGGTCGCGCCGACGCCCGTCAGCGGCTACCTGCACGCCGCCGCGATGGTCAAGGCGGGCGTCTACCTGGTGGCGCGGCTGTCGCCCGCGTTCGCCGGAACCGGCCCGTGGAGTCCGCTGATCGTCTCCGTCGGGCTCGTCGGCCTGCTCGGCGGCGGCGTCGTCGCGCTCCGCCAGAACGACCTGAAACGGCTGCTCGCCTACGGCACCGTCAGCCAGCTCGGCTTCCTCATGGTGCTGCTCGGCGCCGGGACCCGGACGGCCGCGCTCGCGGGCATCGCGCTGCTGCTCGCGCACGGCCTGTTCAAGGCGCCGCTGTTCCTCGCGGTCGGCGTCCTGGAACACGAGGAGGGCACGCGGCACGCCCACGAACTGTCCGGCGCGGGACGGCGGCGGCCCGTCCTCGCCGTCGCGGCGGCCCTCGCGATCGCGTCCATGATCGGGCTGCCGCCGTTCCTCGGATTCGTCGCGAAGGAGACCGCCCTCAAGGCGTTCGCGCACGGCGGCACCGACGCCGCCGTCCTCGCCGGGATCGTGGCGGGCGCCGCGCTGACCGTCGCCTACGGGGCCCGCTTCCTGCACGGCGCGTTCGGCGGCGGCCCGTCCGGTGCCGCGTCCGGTGCCGCGTCCGGTGCGGACGGGCCGCGGCCCCGCACCTCGTGGGGGCTCGTCGCGCCGGTCGTCCTGCTCGCCGTCGCCGGGTTCGCGGGCGGCCTGCTGACCGGCCCCCTCGACACCCTCCTCGGCGCCTACGCCGACGAGCTTCCCGCGCCCCGCCCCGAGTACGAATTCGCGCTCTGGCACGGCTTCGGGCTGCCGATCGTCCTCACCCTCGTCGCGTTCGCCGCCGGTTACGCCGTGTACCGGGCGTTCGGACGAACGTTCCCCGCACCGTCCGCCCGGTGGCGCGCCCCCGACGCGCAGACGCCTACGACGCGTCGTCGCCGCGATCCTCGCCACCGCCCACTCCGTCACCCGCCGCATCCAGACCGGCTCCCTGCCCGCGTACCTGTCCGTCATCGGCGTGATGGTGCTGCTCCTGCCCGGCGCGGGCCTCGCCGCCGGGCTCATCGGCGGGACCGCCTCGGACCCGTCCGCCGACCGGCTGCGCGGCTGGGACGAACCGGGCCAGCTCCTCCTGGTCGGCATCGTCGCCGCGTGCGCGCTCGCGGCCGTCCACGTCAACCGCCGGCTGTCGGCCGCGCTGCTGCTCGCCGGGGTCGGCTACGCCGTCGGCGGCCTGTTCGTCCTGCACGGCGCCCCCGACATCGCGCTCACCCTCCTCGTCGTCGAGACCCTCTCGCTGATCATGCTGGTGCTCGCGCTGCGGCGGCTCCCCGACCGGTTCCCGCCGCGCCGCCGGACGACCCGCGCCCGGGTCGGCACCGCCCTCGTCAGCAGTTGCCTCGGCGTGTTCGTCGCCCTGTTCATGATCGTCGCCGCGCTCAGCCGCACCGCCCCGCCGGTCGGCCCCGCCTACGCCCGTCCCACCGCGGAGGAAGGCGCGAAGAACGTCGTCAACATGATCATCGTCGATCTGCGCGCGCTCGACACGCTCGGCGAGATCGTCGTGCTCGCCATCGCGGCGATGGGCGTCGCCGGGCTCGTCCTCACCGGCCCCGGCGCCCCGCCGCTGCACGAGCGCCGCGCCGTACCGCCGTCCGGGCGCCCGTCCGGGCACACGTCCGGGCGCCATGCCGAGCCACGCGCCGGACGGACGCGCTGGCTCGCCGCCCCCGGACGCCCGCCGCTCGGCGGTTCGTCCGTCGTCCTGGAGGCCACCGCCCGCCTGCTCGGCCCCACCCTGCTCGTGGTCTCGGTCTACCTACTCGTCGCCGGGCACGGCCGCCCCGGCGGCGGTTTCGTCGGCGGGCTCGTCGCCGGGATGGCGTTCGTCCTGCGCTACCTGCCCGGCGGCAAGCGCGAGCTCGCCCTCGCCATTCCCGTCCGTCCCGCCGTCCTGCTCGGCGGCGGCCTGCTGATCGCCCTCGCCACCGGCGCCGCCGGCTGGCTCATCGACGACGCGTTCCTGTACGGGACGAGCTACCACTGGCACGTCCCCGTCATCGGCGAGATCCACCTGCCGACCAGCCTGTTCTTCGACATCGGGGTGTACCTGCTGGTGCTCGGGCTCGTGCTCACGATCCTCACCACCCTCGGCGCGAGCCTGGAGGAGGGCGAGGGGGAGACCCGCGCCGAGCTGGCGGGCCGCGACGTCGCCGGAGAGGAGCCCCGATGACCGACCCGATGGCCGGTCCCACCCTCGTGCTGACGGCCGCCGTCGCCGTCCTGTTCGCGACCGGGTTCCACCTGATGCTGCAACGCTCGCTCGTCCGCATCGTCGTCGGGTTCATGCTGCTCGGCCACGGCGCCAACCTCGCGCTGCTGCTCGCGGGCGGCCCGGCCGGTTCGCCCCCGCTGCTCGGCGGCGACGACGACGTGGAGATGGCCGACCCGCTGCCGCAGGCGATGGCGCTCACCGCGATCGTCATCACGTTCGGCGTCACCGCCTTCCTGCTCGCGCTCGCCTACCGCAGCCGCCTCCTCACCGGCGAGGACGAGGTCCAGGACGACGTCGAGGACCGCCGCATCTGCGCCGAGGAGCGCGCCGACCCCGACACCTGGACGGGCGACCCCGTCGAGGGAAACCAGGAACCCGCCCGCCAGGACGAGCCCCCGGACGAGCCCCCCGACGCCCCTCCCGGCGACCCGTCCGGGAAGCCGCCTCGCGGAGACGGCGGATGAACCGATGAGCGTCCTCGTCCCGCTGCCGTTCGTCCTGCCGCTGCTCGGCGCCGCGCTCGCCCTCGTCGTCCGCCGCCGGGAGCGGTGGCTGCGGCATCCGCGCGCCGCTCGTCGTCGCCGGGGTCGTCGCGGCCGCCGGGGCGCTCGTCGCCGCCGTCGCCCGGGACGGCGTCATCGCCGTCCAACTCGGCGGCCGAGCCGCGCCGCTCGGCATCACGCTCGTCGCCGACCGGCTCTCCACCCTGCTCGTCACGGTGTCCGCCGCCGTCCTGCTGGCGATCATGGTGCACGGCGTGGGCGAGGGCGCCGGGGGCCTCGGCGAGCACGAACCCGGCGTCTTCTACCCCGCCTACCTCGCCCTGACTGCCGGGGTCTGCCTGCTCTTCCTCGCCGGAGACCTGTTCAACCTCTTCGTCGCCTTCGAGGTGATGCTCGCGTCCAGCTACGTCCTGCTGACGCTGGCGCCCACCCGCGAACGCGTCCAGGCGGGCATGACCTACACGGCCGTCAGCCTGACCTCGTCCATCCTCTTCCTCACCGCCATCGGCCTCACCTACGCCGCGACCGGCACCGTCAACCTCGCCGACCTGTCCACCCGCACCGCCGAGCTGCCCGCCGGGACCCGCACCGCCCTCGCCATGCTGTTCCTCGTCGTGTTCGGCATCAAGAGCGCGATCGTCCCGATGCACCTGTGGCTGCCCGACAGCTACCCCGCCGCCCTCACCAAGATCACCGCCATCTTCGCCGCGCTGCTCACCAAGGCCGCCGTCTACTCGCTCATCCGCGTCGAGACCTTGCTGTTCCCCCGCGACGACCTCTCCTGGCCCATGCTCCTGCTCGCCGCGCTCACCATGCTCGTCGGGACGCTCGGCGCCCTCACCCACGACGACGTGCACCGCGTCCTGTCGTTCACCCTCGTCGGGCACATCGGCTACATGCTGTTCGGGCTCAGCCTGTTCACCGTCGCGGGACTCACCGGCGCGATCCTCTACCTCGTCCACCACATCGTCGTCCAGGCGACGCTGTTCCTGGTCAGCGACCTCATGCAGGGCCTCACCGGGGAGATCTCGCTCACCCGCCTGCGCGGCCTCGCGGCCGTCTCGCCCTTCGTGTCCGTCCTGTTCTTCATCCCCGCCATGAGCGTCAGCGGCGTCCCCCCGACCTCCGGGTTCATCGCCAAGCTCGCCCTCTTCCAGGCCGGTGTCGACGGCGGCCGCACCGCCGCGTACGCCGTCACCGCCGTCGCCGTCCTCACCAGCCTGCTCACCCTCATGGCGATGAGCCGGATGTGGGCCCTCGCGTTCTGGCGCACCCCGCGCGACCCGCGCGACCTGCCGGAACGTCCGCACGACGAGGCCGCGCAGGGCGGCATCCGCGTCATGCGGGCCGTCACCGCCGCGATGGTCTGCGGCGGCCTCCTCATCCCCGTGTTCGCCGGGCCCCTCACCGAATGGAGCCACCAGGCCGCGACCGAACTGCTGAACCCCGCGCCGTACGTCCGGGCCGTCCTGGGGGAACGGTGAACATCCTGCGCCGCATCGGCTCCCGCGCGGGCATGGCCGGGTGGCTGCTCGCCGTGTGGCTCCTGCTCTGGGGACGCGTCGACGCCGCGACCGTCCTGTCCGGTATCGCCGTCGCCTACGCGGCCTACGCCGTCACGCGGCTGCCCACCGTCCCGTTCATCACCCGGCTTCGTCCCGTCCGGCTCGCGGAGGCGGGCCTGGAGTTCGCCTGGGACCTGTTCGCCTCCAGCGTCGTCATCGGCAAGCACGCGCTGTGGCGGCCGAGCCGCGTGCGCGGAGCCCTCGTCCACGTGCGCGCGCGCTCGCAGTCGGACGTCGTCCTCCTCGCGGTGACCACGAGCATGTCGCTGCGGCCGGGCACGCTCGTCCTCGACATCGACTGGGAACGCTCGCTGTTCCTCATCCACGGAATGCCCGTCGACACCCCCGCCGCCGCCGAATCGGTCAGGCACGGCCTGCTCGCCACCGAACGGCGCCTGCTGCGCGCCCTCGGCGCGCCCGAACCCGAGGAGCCCGCATGACCGCCGTCTACGCCCTGACCCTGAGCCTCCTCGGCGCCGCGCTCGCCATGACGACCGCGCGGCTCCTGCGCGGCCCCACCTTCTTCGACCGCATCATGGCGCTGGACGTCATGTCGGTCCTCCTCGTCAGCGGCATCGCCGTGCACGTCGCCGCCCGCGACGAACCCGCCAACGCCACCCTGCTCGTCGTGATCGCCTCCTCGGCTTCGTCGGCTCGGTCACCGCGGCGCGCCTCGCGGGCGAACGGGAGCGGAACCGATGAGCCCCGCCGACGTCGTCACCGCGGTCCTGCTGCCCGCCGGGGCCGCCTTCTCCTTCCTCGGCGCCCTCGGCGCGCTGCGCTTCCCCGACCTGCTCAGCCGCCTGCACGCCGCGACGAAGCCGCAGACCATCGGCCTCCTGCTGGTCCTCGCCGGCGTCGCGCCGCAGGCCGACTCGCTCACCGCCGCCGCCCCGTTCCTGCTCGTGGCGGTGTTCCAGCTGATCACCGCCCCGGTGACCGCCCAGACGATCGGCCGCGCCGCCTACCGCACCGGCGGCATCGACCGCGACCGCCTGGTCGTCGACGAGAGCACCGGCGGGAAGGACGCGCCGGGGCGGCCGTTCACCTGAAGTTCGGCCGGTGCTTCGATCACGCTCGGGCGGCGGCGGTCCGCCCGCCCGTACGCTCGGGCGACGCGTTCCCCGGGAGGCCGACATGTCGTCGCGTAGGTTGCTCGTCCCCGCCGCCGGACTGCTGCTCGGCGGCCGTCCCCGCCGTCCCCGCCGTCCCCGCCGTCCCCGCCGCAGCGGCCCCGCCGCCCGGCGCCGCGGCGTGCTCGCCGTCGGCCGCGCTGCTCGGCTTCTTCGACGCGCTCGACAAGACGACCCTGGACGGGACGGCCGTCGCGGGGCTCTCGGCCCTCGCCGTCACCCGCCCCGGGCCGGCGCCGTCGCGCTCGTCGACAATATCGGCACCACCCCGGCCCGGATGTACGACCTTGCCCTCCGGACGCACCCGCGCGGGTCGCGCGCGCCGCGCGCGACGTCACGACCCTCAAGCGCCCCGACGGCACCCCGTACACCGGCGCCGACCTCGACGGCGAGGGCCTGGTGGCCGAGCGCGGCGGACGCACGGTGCTGGTGAGTTCGGAGACCGAGCCGTCCATCCGGCGGTTCGACGCACGCACCGGCCGGCAGCGCGCCGAACTGCCCGTCCCCGAACGGTTCCGGGTCGCCCCGGCGGGCGACGCCGTCCGCAACCAGACGTTCGAGGCGCTCACCGCCGCCCGCGACGGCCGCACCCTGTACGCGGGGATGGAGGGGGCGCTGGCGGGCGACGAACCCGGCGTGAACCGCATCGTCCGCTACGCCGGACGCTCCGGCGGCGCGTACCGTCCGGCGGCCCAGTACGCCTACGCGACCGACCCCGGGCTCGGCCTGGTGGAACTGGCGGCGCTGCCGGACGGCGGCCTCCTCGCCCTCGAACGCGGCTGGACCTCCGGCGTCGGCAACACCGTGCGCGTCTACCGGACGTCGACGCGCGGCGCGCGGGACGTCTCGGCGCGCCGCGCCGAGCCGTCGGCCGCGCTCGGCAAGGAACTCCTGGTCGACCTCGTCGACTGCCCGCCGTCCGGCGCCGTCGCGAAGCAGCCGCAGCCCAACCCGCTGCTCGACAACATCGAGGGCATGGCGCTCGGCGGCCGCACCGGGCACGGCCGTCGCGTCCTTTACCTGGTGTCGGACGACAACGGCGGCGCGACCCAGATCACCCGCGTCTACGCGCTCGCCGTGCGCGTCTGACCGGGATCGTTGGACAGCCGGGCGCCGCCCGGCGACAGCCGAAGGAGTCTTCATGTTCCGTGCCGGTGCTCCCGTGGCGCTCGCCGCCGCCGCGATCGCCGCGGCGGCCGTCGCGCTGCCCGCGCCCGCCGCGTCCGCCCACGGCGGACGCCCCGGACATTCGTCCGACGTCCGGTTCGCCACGTTCAACGCGTCGCTGAACCGGGGGACGGCGGGCGAACTCGTCGCCGACCTGTCCACCCGGACGGACGCGCAGGCCCGCACGATCGCGGAGATCGTCCAGCGCGCCCGTCCGGACGTGCTCCTCGTCAACGAGTTCGACTACGACCGGCGCGGCGAGGCGGCCCGGCTCTTCCAGGACAACTACCTGTCGGTCGGGCAGGGCGGCGCCGAACCGATCCGCTACCGCTACCGGTACACGGCGCCGAGCAACACCGGCATCGCCTCCGGTCTCGACCTCAACAACGACGGAACGGCGGTCACCGAGCCCGGCTCCGACGCCTACGGGCAGGACGCGTACGGGTACGGCATGTTCCCCGGCCAGTACGGCATGGTCGTCTACTCCCGCCACCCGATCGACTACCGGCACGTCCGCACGTTCCAGAAGTTCCGGTGGAAGGACATGCCGGGCGCCGCACTGCCGGACGACCCGTCCACCCCCGCCCCGTCCGACTGGTACGGCGCCGACGAACTCGAATCGGTTCGGCTGTCGTCCAAGAGCCACTGGGACGTGCCCGTCCGGGTGGGCCGCCGGACCGTGCACTTCCTCGTCAGCCACCCGACGCCGCCGTCCTTCGACGGCGCCGAGGACCGCAACGGGCGGCGCAACCACGACGAGATCCGGTTCTGGGCGGACTACGTCCGGCCGTCCGCGAGCCGCTACGTCTACGACGACCGGGGACGGCGCGGCGGGCTGCGGCCCGGCGCGCGGTTCGTCATCGCCGGCGACCAGAACGCCGACCCCGCCGACGGCGACAGCCACGCCGGCGCGATCCGCCGGCTCCTCGGCAGCCCCCGCGTCGACGCGTCGTCCGTGCCGTCCAGCCGCGGCGCCGCCGAGGCCGCCGCGTCCCAGGGCGGCGCGAACCTCGGCCACGACGGCGACCCCCGCCACGACACGGCCGACTTCGCCGACACCGCCCCGGGGAACCTGCGCGTCGACTACGTCCTGCCGTCCCGGGGGATCCGCACCGTCCGCGGCGGCGTGTTCTGGCCCGTCTCGTCCGACCCGCTGTCCCGGCTGACCGGCGCCTACCCGTTCCCGTCCTCCGACCACCGGCTCGTCTGGCTGGACGTCCGCCCCTAGGACCCGGCCGGTTCGCAGAGCAGCGGGAACCGCGTCTCCGAGCAGGGGCGGTCGCCGAACTCGCGCAGGACGTCCTTGCCGCCCTGGTCGGTGAGGTAGCGCAGGAAGGCCGCCGCGATCGAACCGGCGGGCGGTTCGCCGTAGGTGTGGGCGAACTCGATCTGCCAGTACGGGTACCGGCCGTCCTCGACGCCGCGCAGCGTCGCCGGAACGCCGTCGATGCGCACCTCGACGATGTCTTCGGCGGCGGCGGCGCTGCTCGCCTCGCTGTAGCCGAGGGCGCCGGGGACGTCCGCGACCTCCTGCAGCAGCCGGTCCGTCCCGCCGACCTCGCAGCGGCCGGGCTCGTCCCGTCCGAGGGCCGAGCAGTCGCCCGCGGTGGCCTCCGGCACCTCGATCCGGGGCCCGCCCCCGCCGTTCAGCACCCGCTCCACGAGCGCGGTGCGGGTGCCCGAGCCGCGGTGCCGGTTGACGAGATGGACGGGGAGGTCCGTGCCGCCCACGTCCGACCAGTTCGTCACCTTCTCCGCGTAGATGTCGCGGACCTGCTGCAACGACAGGTTCTGCACCCCCGCGTCCGCGTTGACCACGAGCGTGAACAGCGAGTACGCGATCGGCCGCCCCAGCAGCCGCGGGTGGTCGCCCACGGCCCGTCCGTCGGTGAACGCGATGTGGTCGCCCAGCCCGTCCCCGGCGGAGACCCCCGCCGCCTCGCCGGCCCGCTCCAGCGCGTCGACCCCTTCCGCGCTGCCCCCGACGTCCCCGGCCCGACCGGGATCGCGGCGCCCCTCCCGTCGCACAGCTCGACGTACTTCCGCGCCGCCTCGGTCACCGCGGGCGCGAACGCCGTCGAACCGTGCAGGTGCAGCGTGCCGCCCACGCAGTCCAGCGGCGGCGGGTCCGCGCGCCAGAACAGCGCGATGCCCGACTGCGCGAGCACCGCCGTCGTCAGCAGCGCGATGCCCAGCAGCGCCGGTCGGGACGCGAACGTGTGGCTCTCGGTCCGCGCCAGTTTGAGCCGGGAGACCCAGCGGAGCCAGCGATTGGACCGCCCGGCCACGTCCGCGCGGAAAACCGGGTTGGAGAAACGGTCGCCGGGATTCCCGGAACTGCGTTCCAGCACCGCCAGCACCTTGTAATGGGCGCCGGTGTTGAGTTTCACCTTCGGCAGCCGGATGCGCCCGCGCCGTCCTCGTCGCTGATCCCGAATCCGGCGGCCTCGGTGCTGCCGCCGTCGACCTGGGCGATGAAGAAGTCGCGCAATTCCGGCTGGCTGAGTTCGGTGACCGCCAGGCCGACGACCCGGCGGTCCCGGAACGTGACCCGAATTCCCGTCCAGTCGTTCTGGGGGGTCAGATAGTCGCTCTCGACGATCTCCGTCAGCCCGGCGTTCTCCACCCGCAGCAGGACGAACGACGGCTCGTCCAGCGGCCTGCCGTCGTCGTGCATCCGCGCGAGGACGTCGGCGTTCGGCGCGTGCGCCGTGTCCGTCGCGAGCGTGTCCATCTGGACGCGGTAACCCAGCCGCTTGCGCCGGACGACGACGAACTCCCACACGAACGCGATGCAGGGGATCACGACACTGAGGGCGGCGACGATCGAGCCGAAGTCCCATTCGAAACCGAAGCTCACCGTTGTTTCTTCTCCGCAGAAGCCGTAGGGCCCTTCAGATTGTCAGCCGCACCGCCGCGATGGCCAGATTCGCCGCGATCGTCCAAGCAGAATTCACCTGCACGTCATCCGGACAAACCGATGATCACACCGCGTCACCGGTCATGCTCTCGATGAGCCGGGACATATCTTCGCTCCCGTACCCTTCGTCGATCTGCCGCCGGACGAGCGCCCCCACCATGTCGACCGGAACCGGATCGACGCCCTGCTCGCGGCTCGCACGGCCGATGGCCTCCAGCGCGCCGGCCGTCCAGTCGAGGCTCTGCCCCGGCACGTCGTAGCCGCCGCCGTCCACGGTTCGCGCGATGCCGGCGAACGACCCGGTCATCGCGGCGAGGAAAGGCGCGGCGCGCTCCGCGAACTCGGCCGCCGGGACGCCCTCGGCGCGGACCATCGCGGCGCCGTGCAGGAATCCGGCGAACAGCGGATACATGCCCGAAAGGATCGCGAGGTCGAACAGCGACGCCATTCCGGCGTCCGCACCGTCGTAGACGGACGTCGCCCACAGGTCGAGCGCCTCGCGATGCCCATCGAACACCGCACGCGACCCGCTGTAGAGGATCTGCGCGCCCGGAGCACCGATCATCGGCGGCGTCGCCATGATCGCTCCGTCGAGGTACTCGATTCCGTGGCCGTCCGCCCACTCCGCGAGCTCCCGTGCCTCGGCGGGCGTCGTGGTCGTGAGGTTCACCACCGCCCGTCCGCGCAGCCCGGCGGCCACCGGGTCGAGTGTCTCGTGCACCGAGGCGTGGTCGTAGAGGCACACGACCACGATCCCGCCCGCGGTCACCGCGTCGTGGACGCTCGCGGCCTCGACCGCGCCCGCCAGTTCGTCCGCCTTCCCGGGCGTCCGGTTCCACACGGTGACCGGCCGCCCCGCGTCGAGCAGCGCGGTGACCAGCGCACGTCCCATCGCACCCAGCCCGAGCACGGTCACGGGGGTCTTCATCGAAGCGGCTCCTTGAGTCGTCGGAAACATGCCCCCATGCTGGAACCGTTCCGAAGAACTCGGAAGTACCCACTATCTTCTGCGGTACTTACCTTCTAGTAAGTGAGGTCCACGATGAAGCCGACCAGGTGCGGCCCGTACATCTGCGGGATCGACGCGGCACTGGACGTGGTCAGCGGCAAGTGGAAGGGCCTGATCCTCTGGGAGCTGGACCAGCGCGGCACCAGGCGCTTCGCCGAACTGCGCCGCGTGCTTCCGGGGGTGAGCGAGAAGATGCTGACCCAGCACCTGCGCGAGATGGAGCAGGACGGCCTCGTGCACCGCGAGGTCTACGCGGAGGTTCCGCCTCGGGTGGAGTACAGCCTGACCGGGCACGGCCGCGCCCTCAACAAGGCGCTCGAACCCCTCGGCGCGTGGGGCCGTGAACGGATCCGGCGCGAGAACCACGAGATGGTGGAGCACGCCTGACCGCAGGTTGCGCCCCCGGCAGGATTCGAACCTGCGACACCCGCTTTAGGAGAGCGGTGCTCTATCCCCTGAGCTACGGAGGCCGGTCTTCACTCGACGCATGAGCGTAGCGGACGGCACCTAACAGGGTAGAGGACGGGCGCCTGTGACGCGCATCCTTATCGGTTCGCCCGTCCCGCGCCGCAGCAGACGACGCATGCGTGCGTCCGCTCACCCCCGAACCGTGGCATTTCGGACGGGTATCCGGGCGGTGTTGGCCGAGTTGATATGAGAAGCGAGGAATCTGTCGGGATCGCGCTAGGCCCGATCAGGCGACCTCGGTACGCTTCGGTGCCGTGACGGGTCGGCATCAGGGGCGGGCGGGCGGCCCCCGGAGAAGGTGGGCGGCGATCGCCGGGGTCCTCGCGGCGGACGCGGCCGTGGTCGCGTTCACGCTCGGGAACGGGCCGGACGGCTCGTCCCGCGCGGTGACGCCCGTGCAGCGGGCGACGTCGGAGCCCACGTACGGGGAGTACGTGGCGCCGGAGGCCGGACCGCAGGCCGAGACGCTCACGCCACCGCCTCCGACGCCGCCGCCCGCGCCCGCGCCCGCCGTGACGCCGCGCGGGTCGTCGGCGCCGAAAAAGACCGAGCCCACCCGGCAGCGGCGCGACTGCAGGTGGGAGGACGTGCCGTTCCTCGAACGGTGGTGCCACTGGCGCGGCCGCGGCGATCGGTAGACCGTTCCACCGGATGCGCCGCGATGACGCAGGGTGCCCGTCCGGGTTCTGGTAGCGTTCCAGCCGCTGATCCGCATTCGGGCATCAGGAGGAAAACCACCGTGCCGAACCCCCGGTCGGCTGCGCTGACCGCGGTCTTCCTGGTGATGGCGATCTTCTCGGCGCCCGCCGCCCACGCGGCCGCGAATACCTACGAGAAGCTCCGCAGCGAGGCTACGAAGGCTCGTGAAGAGCTGGAGAAGGCCACGGCGGAGATGAAGGACCGCAAGCAGGCCCTCGAAGAGTCGCAGGAGAAGCTCCGCACCACGCTGAAGGCCCTCGCCGTCGCCGAAGCCGAGCTCAACCGGATCCGTGAGCCGGTGGCCCGGCTGGCGAACACCTCGTACCAGCACCCGGACGCCACCGGATACCTCGCCGTCCTCGGCGGCGGGAACCCCGTCCAGGTGCTGCGGTCGACGACGGACGTGGCGATGCTGGCGCAGACGCAGCAGTCGCTCGTGGACCGTGCCGACGGCCTCCAGCGCCGCCACAAGGAACTCGTGTCGACCCAGCAGGAACTCCAGTCGAGCAACGCGGTGGAACAGGCCCGCGTCGAGCAGGACGTCTCCTCGCTCAAGAAGCGCTCCGCGGACCTCACCGAGAAGCTCAACGCGCTCCTCGGCAAGCTCCCCAGGTCCAAGCAGGTGCAGCTCAAGTGCGACGAGAGCCTGGTCGCGGAGGCGAAGGGGTTCCCGAACGGGCTGATCCCGTCCAAGTACCTCTGCGACCTTCCGCAGTCGGGCCACGAACTCCGCGCCGACGCCGCACTGGGCTTCTACAAGCTGAACACCGCCTACAAGGAGCGGTTCGGCCGTGAGATGTGCGTGACGGACGCGTACCGCAGCCTGTCCGAGCAGCACAGCGTCTACGCGCGCCGCCCCGGCTTCGCGGCCGTCCCGGGCACGAGCAACCACGGCAAGGGGCAAGCCCTCGACCTGTGCGGCGGCATCCAGAACGCGGGGTCCGTCCAGTTCAACTGGATGGAGGCCAACGCCGAGCAGTACGGCTGGTTCCACCCGGCGTGGGCCTACAGCAATCCGTTCGAACCGTGGCACTGGGAGTACGGGACCGACAGCGCCCACTGACCTCAGGCGGGCGCCTGGACGGGCGCGACCTCCGCGGTGCAGAACTGGCAGCGGCGGGCCTTGACCGGGATCGTCCCCAGGCACTCGGGGCACTCCCGCTCGGTGACCTCCTTGTTGCGGTCCATCCGCTCGATGATCTTCGACATCGGCAGCACGACGAAGAAGTAGACGATCGCCGCGGTGATCATGAACGCGATCGCCGACGTCAGGAAGATCCCGTACGGGAACTTCGTCCCGTTGATCGTCACCGCGAGGCGCGTGTAGTCGGGCTCGCCGCCGATCAGGGCGATCAGCGGAGTGATGAACGAGTTCGCGAAGTCCTTCACCAGACCCGCGAACGCCGCGCCGACCACGAACGCGACCGCGAGGTCGACCAGGTTGCCGCGTAGCAGGAACTTCTTGAAACCACCCATTGATCGCTCCAGTCGTCGGGGGGAACGCGCCCGCACGGGACACGTCGGCGTGCCGTCCGAGATCCAGACGGTGCGCGCCAGAACGGTCACGGATCGTATTGTCATGACCCCCCTTCCGCCAAGTCGACCACCGGGTTCCGATCGGCGCTCGTGAGCACGCCGTTCTCCCTTCGAGGTTATGGACTATCGCGTCCATAACCTTCGCGGGTATGGACTGTTCGGTCAAGAATGATGGCGGCGTGCAGCCAGGGAGGCGCCCCGAGGGCTCGGGGCGGGCGGCGGGGTGGGGCGGTACCGGTCGGCGGCCGAGCCGCTGCTACTGCGCCGGGGCGGGCAGGAGCCGCGCCAGGGCGGTCCGGGCCGCCGCGGTGAGCACGTCGATGTCCGTGCCGGTGCGCCCGAGCGCGATGAGGCCGAGTTGGGCGACGAGGACCGCGCGGGCGGTCTCGGCGGGGTCGGTGTCGGGGGCGAGGTCTCCTTCGCGCCGGGCGCGCTCCAGCGCCTCGGTGAGCGTGGCGGTGATCGCGTCGTAACTGCGGCGGGCTTCGGCGGCCACGTCCGGAGCGCTGGTGGCGAGTTCGGCGTTGCTGTTCGCCAGCAGGCAGCCCCGGCGCGCGACCGCTCCGGTCGGGTCGCCGGTCGGGCCGAGCACGAACTCGCGCACGAGGTCGATCCCCCGCGCCGCGGATTCCAGCCGCTCGCGCAGCATCAGCAGCTTCGCGTCGTCGTAGTGGCGCAGTGCCCGCAGGAACAGGCTGCGCTTGTCCCCGAACGCCCCGTAGAGGCTGCCTTTGCCGAGCCCGCTCACGCGCAGCAGGTCGTCCATCGACGTCGCCGCGTAGCCCTTGTCCCAGAACTCGTCGCGGATGGCGAGAATCACGCGCTCTTCATCGAACTCACGAGGTCGGGGCATGCCCGCACGATACAAGTTTTGGACCGTTTGGGCCACAATGGATTCCCGGCGCCGTGATCACTGGTGAGATTCGCCTTGGGGAGGCGCGGTGGCGTTCGGTGGGCAGCCCGGTGGGGACCACGCCACGCGCGCGCTCGCGACCCGAGCGGGAAGGTACTCAAGACGACGCGGCTGGGGGAGGGACGCTCGACGCGCGCGGGTGGCGGGATGCGGTGGGCAGGTTGTTCTTTGTGGTGGCGGTGCGTTCAGGTGGTGATCGTTACCGATAGGTCCGTTCTTGTTCCGGCCAGGGCGAGGGCCTGGGATTTGTTCGTTGCGAGGACGATCAGGGCGCCTTCTCGGGTTCCTTTCTCGGGCGGGGGAGGGACGGCGATCACGGGGACCGCGGACGCCACCACGCGGGCGGTGTCCCATGGTGTTCCGGCGGGGTGGACGTACCCCCCGCCACGGCCGTCGCGACCTCGGGGAACGCCGCGTTGAACCGGGTCCGGCGGCGGGACGCCAGCGGCACCGCGCCCGGGGGCGACGGCGTGCGCCGGTCGTGTGGGGAGGGGCGGGCGGTCGTGGGCGGTCCGGTGTGTCGGGGTGAAGGGCGGTTCTTCGGGTGACGAGTCGGGCGGGGCCGCCAGGACGTCGATGCGGGCGCCGGTGCGGACCAGGCGGACGGTGTCGGCGTCGGCGATGCGGATCGGGGTGGCGACCTTGTCGGGGCCGTAGCCGCGCAGGAGCCGGTCGCCGATGACGCGGGCGTCGGTGAGCGGCTCGCGCGGCGCATGGGGCCCGCGAGGACGCGGCGGCCGCGCGGAGCGGAGGGCTCCGGACGGGACGGCGTCGGGCGGGAGGGAGACGGGACGGACGTCCGGACGGTGTCAGGGTCGCTCCGGCGGGGAGGTCGCGGGCGGCGGCGAGGACGCGGACGACCGGGGGCGGGCCGGGGCGCAGGGTGAGCAGGGCGAGCCATGCGGCGGCCGCGGCGAACAGGGTCGCCAGCGGCCGGCGCAGGCGGGCCGATCGGTTCACGGTAGGACCAGCGGGAGGTCCATGCCGTCGAGGACGCTCGGGCAGGCGCAGTCTCGTTCGGTGGGCAGCGCGGTGACGATGTCGGCGATGAGGGTGCGGAGGCGGCCGATGTTCTCGCCGAAGACGCGCAGGACCTCGTCCATCGTGACGCCTTCTCCTTCTTCGATGCCGGCGTCGAGGTCGGTGACGAGGCAGAGGGACGTGTAGCAGAGGGCGAGTTCGCGGGCGAGGACGGCTTCGGGGTGGCCGGTCATCCCGATCAGCGTCCAGCCCTGGGAGGCGAACCAGCGGGACTCGGCCCGGGTGGAGAACCGGGGCCCCTCGATGACGACCAGGGTGCCGTCGTCGGCCGGGGCCCAGCCGGTGGAGCGGGCCGCTTGCAGGGCGGTGCGGCGTCCGGCCGGGCAGTACGGGTCGGAGAACGAGACGTGGACGGCCGCGTCCGCGTCGTAGTAGGTCTGCGGGCGTCCGGACGTGCGGTCGACCAGCTGGTCGGGGATCGCGAGGGTGCCGGGGCCGAGGTCGGGGGTGAGGGCCCCGACGGCGCTCGGCGCCAGCACCTGTTCGACCCCGAGGGCGCGCAGCGCCCAGAGGTTCGCGCGGTACGGGATCTTGTGCGGGGGATACCGGTGGTCGCGGCCGTGCCGGGGGACGAACGCGACGCGGCGTCCGGCGAGACCGCCGACGGCGATGGGGTCGCTGGGCGGGCCGTAGGGGGTGTCGACGTGCACTTCCTCGATGTCGTCGAGGAAGGAGTAGAAACCGGAGCCGCCGATGACGCCGATGGAAGGTGTGGTTGACATGTGGCCGACATTAGTCAGCGGGGGAGGAGGGGCGTGAGGCGGAATCGGATTGTGGATAACTTCGGGCGGGGCCGCCGGGACGGCGGTCCCCGCCCGGGATATCAGCGGACGAGCTCGTGCACTCTGGGCGTTTCGCTGACCGGTTCTTCGCGGGCGAGCCGGCTCGGCGCCCAGATGCGGCGGCCGATGTCGTGCGCGAGGGCGGGCAGCAGCAGGGAGCGGACGATCAGCGTGTCCAGCAGGACGCCGAGGGCGACCGCGAAGCCCAGCTCGACCATGAACACCAGCGGCAGCGTCACCAGGGCCGCGAACGTGGCGGCCAGGACGAGGCCCGCCGAGGTGATGACGCCGCCGGTGACGGTCAGGCCGCGCAGGATGCCGCGCCGGGTCCCGAGCGACTGCGACTCCTCTCTGACGCGGTGCATCAGGAAGATGTTGTAGTCCACGCCGAGCGCCACCAGGAAGATGAACGCCAGCAGGGGGAACGACGCGTCGGCTCCCTCGAAGCCGAAGACGTGCTTGAAGAACAGCGCGGAGGCGCCCAGGGACGCCAGGAACGACAGGATCACCGTCGCCATCATCAGCAGGGGCGCCACCAGCGCGCGCAGGAGCAGCACCAGGATGACGAACACGACGACCAGGACGATCGGGATGATGACGAGGTTGTCGCGGGACGACGCCTCGTTGATGTCCACGGTGGTGGCGGTGGTGCCGCCCACCTTGGCCTCGTCGGGCACCGCCGCGCGGAGGCGTTCGATAGTCTGTTGCGCGGCCTCGCTGTCGGCCGGTGCCCGCAGCGTCGCTTCGTACTGGACCAGGCCGTCCGCGGTCCGCGGCGCACCGACCCCCGCGACGCCCTCGGTGCCGCGCACCGCCGCCGCCACCTCGTCCGAGGCGGACGCCGGGGCGATGATGACGGCCGGGGAGCCCGACCCGCCGGGGTAGTGCTCGGACAGGACGCTCTGGCCCGCGATGGAGTCGGGACGCCCGGTGAACATCCCCTCGTTCGACAGCCCGGTGGCGTTGAGGGAGAGCAAACCGAACGTGAGACCTGCCAGAGCGACCGTGGTGACGGTCCAGAGCGCGCGCGGGCGCTTGCCCACGAAGGCGGAGATCCGGCTCCAGACGCCGTGCTCGGCCTCGTACGCCTCCGGCTGCAGGTACTTGGCGTCGTAGCGGGGGATCAGCGGCCAGAACAGCCAGCGTCCGCAGACGACCAGCAGCGCCGGGAGCAGCGTGAGCATGGCCGCGAGCGCGGTCAGCACCCCGGCGGCGGCGACCGGGCCCATTCCGGCGGTCGAGTTCATCGTGGCGATCAGCAGGCACAGCAGCCCTGCGGCGACGGTCGCGGCGGACGCGATGAGCGCCGGAGCGGCACGGCGCAGCGCGAACGCCATGGCTTCGTGCCGGTCTTCGTGCCGGTGCAGTTCTTCTCTGTATCGAGCCACGAGAAGCAGGGCGTAGTCCGTGGCGACACCGAAGACCAAGACGGTCAGGATGCCCGCGCTCTGCCCGTTGACCGTCAAGTCCGCGTACTTGGCCAGCAGGTAAACGAGCGACTGTGAGAGCCCCAAGGCGAACAGCGCGCTGATGACCGGGACGAACCAGAGGGTCGGGCTGCGGTAGATGAGCAGCAGCAGCACGATGACGACACCGCCCGCGGCCAGCAGCAGGAACCCGTCGAGGCTCTCGAACACCTTGAACTGGTCGGCGCCCGCACCGGCGGGGCCGGTGACGTGCCCTTCGAGGCCGGGCGGTCCGCGCTGGACGAGCTCGCGGGCGTCGTCCACGGCCTGGACGAGCGTGTCCTCGCCGGTGAGCGGGACGAGCACCTGCAGCGCCTTCCCGTCCTCGGACGGTACGGGGCCTTGCACGGCCTCCGCGCCGGGCAGCGCCTTGAAGGCCGCCATGTCCTCGGAGACCGCCGCCCGGTCCGCCGCGGTGATGCCGGACGGCCGTTCGTAGACCACGACGGCGAGCATCGGCTCCTCGGCCCGGAAGCGCTCCTGCAACTCGACGACCTGCGTCGACTCGGCGCCGCCGGGCAGCCAGGACGCGGCGTCGTTCTCCTCCACGTCGCCGAGCTTTCCGGCGAGCGGGCCGAGCGCGGCCAGCAGGACGATCCACAGGGCCAGGACGGCCCATTTGGTGCGCCGGCCGGCGATCCACCCCGCCAGGCGACTCGGTCGGGCGCCTGCCGGCGCCGGGCTGCGTTCGCTCATGATTCCTCTCCCGTGCTCCTCAAAGCGGGGCAAATTCGAGATATATCGCGTGCTACCGGCTCAGAGTCCCCCCGTCGATGAGAGCTGTCAAGTACTATCTCGACTTTGGGGGGACGGCGCCCGCCGCGACTCGGTCGGCCCGCCGCGCGTACCGTCCCGGGCCGTCGGCACGTTCTTTCCGTTGCGACCATGCTCGCCGGAGAGCGGGCGCTCGCGCGTCGGGCGCGGGGCGGGAATCGCGGTACGTCAGGAGATGCAAGGCCGAGCCCCGCGTTCATCCTGGAGGAGTACTCGCGGCGGCGTACCGGTACGTCCGGATACGACGAACCCCTGCCTCCGGCGGTGGTGGAGGCAGGGGTGCAGGCAGGCGTGGAGACAGGCGTGGAGGAGCGTCGGCGCAGACGCCGAAACGGATGAGGGCGACGGCCGTACGGCCGATGCCCTCATCCGTTGCCGAAGCTAGGCGACCTTTTCCTTCGACGACGAACCGGAGTCGCCGCCCGACGAGGAGGACGAGGAAGAAGACGAGGACGAAGCCGACGAGTCGGACTTCGTGGAGCCGTCGCCCGAGGACGACGAGGACGCCGACGAGTCGGACGAACCGTTCGACGATCCGCCGGACGAGGAGCTCACGGTCGACTTGCCGGAGCCGCGGCTGTCGGTGCGGTAGAAGCCCGACCCCTTGAAGATGATCCCCGCCGCGGAGAAGACCTTGCGCAGCTTGCCCTCGCACGCCGGGCAATCGGTCAGCGCGTCGTCGCTGAACTTCTGCACGACCTCGAGAGGCTCGCCGCACTCGGTGCAAACGTACTGATACGTCGGCACGGTTCCTCCTAGCTGACTCAGCCCGGCGGGTGGCTCGGACTGGCACTCACTCTGAACGACTGCTAAATGGTACCCGTGACTGGAACAGGATTCGTCCCCGGTCTGTTCCCGGTCTGCTCAGGGGCCGTCCCCGGGCAGGTCAAGTGCCGGTTTCGCCGAACCAGCCGGCCAGCTTGCCGCGGCGGCTCACCGCGCGCAGGCGGCGTTCGGCGGTCTCCCGCACCTGCTCGGTCGTCACGACCAGGAGGGTGTCCCCGGCCTGCAGCCGGGTGGTGGGTACCGGGACGAAGCTGGACGCGTTCCGCACGACGAGCGTGACGGACGCGCCCGCGGGGAGCCGGAGCTCGAAGATCTCCACGCCCGCCAGCCGGGAGTCCGGCGGGATCCTGACCTCCAGCAGGTCGGCGTGCAGCTCTTCGAGGGGCGCCGCCTCGACGTCCAGCTCGCGCGTCTCGTCGTCGCGTTCGAGCCGGCACAGCCGCGCGACCAGCGGCAGCGTCGGCGCCTGCAGCATGGTGAACACCACGACGATGTTGAAGATGATCGCGAAGTTGCGGTCGGAGCCGGGCAGTTGCTCCACCATCGGGATGGTGGCGAGGACGATCGGGACGGCGCCGCGCAGACCGGCCCACGAGATGAACATCCGTTCGCCCCACGGGATCCGGAAGCCGAGCGTCGAGATCAGCACCGACAGCGGACGGGCGACGAACAGCAGGATGGAGCCGATGACCAGGGCCGGGATGATCTGCGCCGGGAGGTCGCCGGGGGACGCGAGCAGGCCGAGCATCACGAACAGCCCGATCTGCGCCAGCCAGCCGACGCCCTCGGCGAAGCCGCGCGTGGCGGGACGGTGCGGGAGGCGGGCGTTGCCGAGCACGACGCCGCAGACGTAGACGGCCATGAACCCGCTCGCGTGCATGATCGACGTCGCGCCGTACGCGCCGACCGTCATCGCCAGGACGGCGATCGGGTAGAGGCCGGAGGCCGGGAGGGCCACGCGGCGCAGCGCCTGGGCGCCGAGCCAGCCGATCCCGACGCCCATCGCGACGCCCATGGTGAGCTCGTAGACGAGCATTCCGGACAGTTCGAGCAGGTCCGGGGCGCCCTCGCTGGTGGCGAGCGCGATGACGATGATCACGACGGGGGCGTCGTTGAAGCCGGACTCGGCCTCCAGCAGGCCCGTCACCCGGGAGGGCAGCGGGAGCCGGCGCAAGACGGAGAAGACGGCGGCGGCGTCGGTCGGCGCGAGCGCGGCGGCGAGCAGGAAGGCGGTGCGCCAGTCGAGGCCGAACAGCCAGATCGCGGGGAGCGCGACGATGACGATGCTGAGCAGCGTCCCGACCGTCGCGACGCTGAGCGCGGCGGGAACGGACGGCTTGACGTGCCGCCAGCTCGTGGTGAGACCGCCCTCGGCGAGGATCAGGACGAGCGCGGCGAGCCCGAGCGTCTCGGCCAGCGCGGCGTCGTCGAATCGGATGTGGAGGGGGCCGCCTACGCCGATGAAGAGGCCGAGGCCCATGTACGCGAGCAGGGTCGCAGCCCGGCCCGGTGCGACAGCCGGACCGCGACGATGGCGCTGAGTACGAGCGTGGCCCCGAGGAGTAGCCAGATGTCGAGCTGCACATCCCACCCTTCGCGGGGTCGTCAAAGTTGATCGTTTAGGGATCCTACAGATTAAGCGCCTATTTCCGCATTTCGGATTGACTGACGGAGCCCCCGCGACATCCCTACGACATCCCTACGACCCGGCCTTAACGCCGCCTGACCTGCGGATCTACCCCGTTGACGACGTTCTGCACGCCGTCGCCGCGCACCGCCGCGGCGATGTTGTCCCGCACCATCGTCACCAGGTTCAGCTGCGACCGGTCCGAGCCGCCCGCCAGGTGCGGCGACAGCAGCACCCGGTCGTGCGACCGCAGCGGATGATCGTCCGCGAGCGGCTCGGTGTCGAACACGTCGAGGGCCGCACCGCCCAGCCGTCCCGTCTCGAGGGCCGCCAGGACGGCGTCGTCCGGCGCGATGCCCCCGCGCGCCACGTTCACGAGCAGCGCGCCGTCCGGCAGGAGCGCGAGCCGGTCCGGGCCGAGCAGCCCGCGGGTCTCGTCGGTCAGCGGGACGGCGAGGACGAGCACGTCGGACGAGGCCACGAGGTCGTCCAGTTCGCGGTAGGTCGCGGACGCCTCGGGGCGCGGGCGCCGCGTCCAGTACGAGACGTCGCAGCCGAGCGCCTGGAACAACCGTGCGGTTTCGGCGCCGATCGCACCGAACCCGACGATCCCGACGCGCTGTGCGTGCAGCTCGCGCGGCCGCCGCGCGACGATCTCGGCGTCGGCGAGCGCCGCGTGCAGGCCCGCCCGGTCGGCGGACTTCGGGAACCGCACCTCGACGGCGTCGCCGAGCGGGGCGAACAGGCCCCGCATGACGTCCTCGCCGATCGGGGGCAGGGACAGGGTCCGCCATGGCGCCGTCATCTCGAACCTCCAGGTGAGCCGAACGTCGATCGCGTTCCGGAATGTCGCGATCTTCCCGCCGAGTCACCTTATGCGGACGTCCGGTTCCGGCCACTCTGCCGGACACGTCCAGGTCAGCCGAAGCGCACCAGCCCCCGCGACGGCGTCGCGACGGCCCGGACGCGCCGGTCGTGCGGCTCCGCGGGCAGCGCCGGGACCAGCTCGTCGTCGTACAGCAGCGCGACCGTCAGGATCGCGGGGCCCACCCGGGCGAGCGCCCGATCGTAGGACCCGCCGCCGCGGCCGAGCCGCATGCCCGTCCCGTCCACCGCCACCGCCGGGGTCAGGACGACGTCCGCGCTGGCCACCGCCCCGGGACCGCGCGGCGGCTCGGTCGGCTCCAGGCAGCCGCGCGGGCCGGGCGCGAGCGAGTCGGGGCCCTCGTAGGACGCCCAGTCGAGATCGCCGTCCGGCAGCAGGCGGGGCAGCAGCACGTACGTCCCGCGCTTCCACAGGGCGAACAGGAGCCCGCGCGTGTCGGGTTCCGGCCCGACCGAAACGTAGGCGGCGATCGTCCCGGCCATCTCCACTTCGGGAACCGTCAGCAGCGCGTCACGCAGCGCCCGGCCCGCTTCCGCGCGCGCTTGGGGCGCCATTGTGGCACGGTTACCCAGCAGTTCTGTGCGTAGTCCGCTCTTCGTTCCGATGTCGTGCACGCTGTTGTCCTTGAGGCTTACTAAGGTCTCTACATGACTGATATCGCACCCGTGACCAAGGCGGTCGTTCCGGCGGCCGGGCTCGGTACCCGATTCTTGCCCGCCACCAAGGCGACGCCCAAGGAAATGCTGCCCATCGTCGACAAACCGGCCATCCAGTACGTCGTCGAAGAGGCCGTGGACGCCGGGCTCAGCGACGTTCTCATGATCACCGGCCGCAGCAAGCGCTCGATCGAGGACCACTTCGACCGAGCCTACGAGCTGGAGGAGGCGCTGCGGGCCAAGGGCGACGACGGACGGCTCGCCGCGATCCGCGAGTCCAGCGAGCTGGCGATCATGCACTACGTCCGGCAGGGCGAGCCGCGCGGCCTCGGGCACGCCGTGCACTGCGCCCGCCAGCACGTCGGGCACGAGCCGTTCGCCGTCCTGCTCGGCGACGACATGATCGACGCCCGCGACAAGCTGCTGCAGCGCATGATCGAGGTGCGCGGGCAGTACGGCGGCAGCGTCGTGGCGCTGATGGAGGTGCCCGCCGACCAGGTCTCCGCCTACGGTTGCGCCGCCATCGAGGCCACCGGCGAGGACGACGTCGTGCGGATCAGCGACCTCGTCGAGAAGCCGTCCGCCGAGGAGGCCCCCAGCAACTGGATCATCATCGGCCGCTACGTCTGCGACCCGGCCGTGTTCGACGTGCTGGAGAAGACCCCGCCCGGGCGCGGCGGCGAGATCCAGCTCACCGACGCGCTGCGGACCCTCGCCGACATGCCCGCCGAGGGGGGCGGCGGCGTGTACGGGGTGAAGTTCCGCGGGCGCCGCTACGACACCGGCAACAAGCTCGAATACCTGCGCACCGTCGTGGAGTTCGCCGCCGAACGTCCCGACCTCGCCAAGGACTTCGTGCCGTGGCTGCGCGAGTTCGTCCGGACGCACGACGGCGTGGGCGGTGACGGGAACGCGTGACGGCGCGTCACACTTGAGGCCATGAGAACGGTCGACGAGCATCTGAACGACATCCTCGGCAGCGTCCCCGTGCTGCCGCCGCTCGACCTGGCGCTGCCGGAGGCGCGGGGCGCGGTCCTCGCCGAGCCCGTCTCCGCGCCCGTCCCGCTGCCTCCGTTCGACAACTCCGCGATGGACGGCTACGCCGTCGTCGCGTCCGACGTCGCGGGGGCCACCGAGGCCGCCCCGGTGACGCTGCCGGTCATCGGCGACGTCGTCGCGGGCGACCCGGCGGTCTCGGCGCTGCGTCCCGGGCTCACCGCCCGGATCATGACCGGCGCGCCGATGCCCGCCGGGGCCGACGCGGTGATCCCGGTCGAGTGGACCGACGGCGGGACGGCGCACGTCCGGATCGTCCGGTCCGCGCCGTCCGGGCACTACATCCGGCGGGCGGGCGAGGACGTCCGCGCGGGCCAGGTCGTCGTGGACGCGGGCACCCGGCTCCGCGCGCCGCAGCTCGGCATGATCGCCGCGGTGGGCCGGGCCCGGGTGACGGTGCGCCCGAAGCCGCGGGTCGTGGTCGTCTCCACTGGGGACGAACTGCGCGAACCGGGCAGCGGCCTGGACCACGGGCAGATCTGGGAGTCCAACAGCTTCATGCTGACCGCGGCCGTCGACGAAGCGGGCGGCATCGGCCACCGCCTGACCACCGTGGACGACGAGCCCGGCTCGGTCAGGAAGATGCTGGAAGACCAGCTAGCCCAAGCTGACGCGATCGTCACGTCCGGGGGCGTCTCCATGGGTTCCCGGGACGTGGTCAAGGAAGTGCTCACCGGCACCGGAACCGTGAAGTTCCACAAGGTGGGCATGCGCCCCGGCAAACCACAGGGATTCGGCCTCCTGGAAGGCACCCCCATCTTCACTCTCCCTGGGAACCCGGTCAGTGCATACGTGTCGTTCCAGGTGTTCGTCCGCCCGGCCCTACGCGCCATGCAGGGGCTCCCGCCGGAGCCTTTGCCCACGGTAAGAGCCGTCCTGGCCGGCGACATCAACTCGCCCGCGGGCCTCAGGCACTTCCTGCGCGGGCGCCTCACCTACGGCGAGGACGGCTACATCGTCGACCCCGCCGACGTGCAGGGCTCGCACCAGCTCGCGTCCCTCGCCTCCGCCGACGCGCTGATCACGGTGCCCGAAGAAGCACAGGCCCTTCCCGCGGGCAGCGTCGTCCACGTGATGAGATTGCCCGCATGACCGAGTTCTCCCACCTCGACGACCAGGGCGCGGCCCGCATGGTCGACGTCTCCGCCAAGGACGTCTCGGCCCGCACCGCGACCGCCACCGGGTTCGTCCGCCTTTCTCCCGAATGTGTCGCGGCCCTCCGGTCGGGCGACGTCCCCAAGGGCGACGCCGTCTCGGTCGCCCGCATCGCCGGGATCATGGGCGCCAAGCGCGTCCCCGACCTCGTCCCCCTCTGCCACCCGATCGCGCTGCACGGCGTCACCGTCGATCTCGCGATCGAGGACGACGGGGTGGCGATCACGAGCGTCACCCGCACCGCCGACCGCACGGGCGTCGAGATGGAGGCCCTCACCTCCGTGAGCGTCGCCGCGCTCGCCCTCATCGACATGGTCAAGGCCGTCGACCCCGCCGCCGTGATCACCGACGTCCGGGTGGAGGAGAAAACGGGCGGCAAGCACGGAAGGTGGAACCGATGAGGGCGATGGCCGTCACCGTCTCGAACCGGGCCTCCGCCGGCGTGTACCCCGACAAGTCGGGCCCAGTCCTGGTCGAGATGCTCTCCGACCTCGGCTGCCGCGTGGACGGCCCCGTCGTCGTCCCCGACGGGGAACCCGTCGAAGACGTCCTGCGCGACGCCGTGGCCCAGAACTACGACGTCGTCGTCACCACCGGCGGCACGGGCCTCACCCCCACCGACCGGACGCCCGAGATGACGAAACGCGTCCTGGACCGGGAGATCCCCGGCATCGCCGAGGCCATCCGCATGGACAACCGCGACAAAGTGCCCACCGCGATCCTCTCCCGCGGTCTCGCGGGCATCTCCGGCCGGACCCTCATCGTCAACCTGCCGGGCTCCACCGGCGGCGTCCGCGACGGAATGACCGTCCTCGGCCGCGTCCTCGCCCACGCCGTCGACCAGATCCATGGCGGCGACCACAAAAAATAGCGTTCAGGCGCCACACCAGGGAATCATGGAAACGTGGAACGAATGCGGGGATGGCCGGTCACCCTGACCGAAGGTCCCGTAGGACTGCGCCCGCTGCGGCATCGCGACGCCGCCGTCTGGCGCGAACTGCGGGTCCGCAACGCCGACTGGCTGCGCCCCTGGGAACCCACCAACCCCGAAACACCGCTGTTCCGCAGCGGTCTCGGCCCCTACGTCAGCATGGTCCACACCATGCGCCGCGAGGCCCGCCAGGGCCTCGCCCTGCCCTGGGTCGTCACCCACGAGGACGACTTCGTCGGCCAGGTCACCATCGGCGCGATCGTCTGGGGCTCGGCCCGCTCCGCCCAGATCGGCTACTGGGTCGACCGCCAGGTCGCCGGCCGCGGTGTGATCCCCACCGCCGTCGCCCTCGCGGTCGACCACTGTTTCTTCACCGTCGGCCTGCATCGCCTCGAGGCGAATATCCGCCCGGAGAACGCCGCCAGCCGTCGCGTCGTCGAGAAACTGGGATTCCGCGAAGAGGGAATTCGCCGCCGCCACCTGCACATCGACGGCGCCTGGCGCGACCACATCTGCTACGCCCTCACCGTCGAGGACGTCCCCGGTGGCCTGCGCTCCCGCTGGCTCGCCGACCGCCGCCGAGCATTTCCCCGACACTGACTTTCGCCTCGTAAATATCCTGCGCCGTCGAAGTGTCGGCAAACGGAGAGTAACGGCGCGATCGATCTCGCGACACACCGCCCCTTATGCTCGTCAACCTCTGACACCGGCTCGTACCGTGCGGGGCGTGACCCTGCTCCCAATGCACGTGCGCGAGCCGAAAGTCGGCCCGCGCCATAGGCGTGCCCCGGGGGTGGTCCGATGAGCAGTGCCGTCCTCTACCTCGCCATCGTCGCCGTCTGGGCCGTCGTCCTCGTCCCCATGTGGCTCCGCCGCGACAGCGAGAAACAAGAAGACTTCGACGAGGAGCACACCGAACCGGAGCCGCGCCGCGTCCCGTCCCGCGCGAAGGTCATCGCCCGCCGCCGCCGCCGCACCGCGGGCCTCACGGCCCTCCTCGCCACCACCGTCACCATCGCCGCCTTCGGCGTCGCACCGTGGTGGATCATCGCCCCCGCGGCCGTCCTGCTGGCCGGCCACCTCTCCCTCCTGCGCGTCGCCGTCGGCATGGACGCCGCCCGCCGCGAGGCGACCGCCCGCGCCCGCGCCGCCGCCGCCCGCCGCGCCGCCGAGACCGTCCCCGAACCGGCCCCGGCCGAACCCGCCGAGATCATCGAACTCCCCACCCCCGAGGAAGTCTTCGACCAGTACGCCGACGACCGACGCGCCGTCGGCGAGTGACCGGATGGCGCGAACACCCTCCAGAGTTTGCTAACCTAAACACGTCCTTGGGGCTGTAGCGCAGTCCGGTAGCGCACCTCGTTCGCATCGAGGGGGCCAGGGGTTCAAATCCCCTCAGCTCCACCAAGGAACACCAGGTCAAGGGCCCGATCGGAGACTACTCCGACCGGGCCCTTGATCGTTTGTCATCAAGATGTCATCAAGGACCCGGCACCACCAGATGACACGATCCTGCTATCGCCCACCAACCTCGCCTCACCTCCGCGGCTGGAGAGCGGATTGCCACAACCCGGCCACCATCACGCAAAGCCAGCGGTACCGTACGGTGCGTGCCTAGCCCATTTCCCTCGCTAAAGGCGTCGGCCATGCTGAGGGTGCTGCAGAAGCTCGGGTATGAGATCGTCCGCCAGCGGGGATCTCACAGACGGATGGAGTGCGAGGGAAGACCCCCGATCACCTTCGCGTTCCACGACAGGCGGAGCCTGACAACCACCGAGGTACGGGGCATCCCGGTGAAGCAGGCAGAGCGCAGCTTCGAGGGGACCTCGGAGGTGGCACAGGATGGCTGATGCGATCCACGTGATCGTCCGGTCGACCGAGGACGGCCTGTACGTGTCCTCGCCGCAGGCGCCCGGGCTCGCCTACGGCCCCTCCTCGCTGTCCGAGCTGCGGGCAGGCATCGACGAAGTCCTCGCCTTCCACTTCGATCGACCTGGCCCGTACCAAGTGGTGGAACACCACGAGCGTCACTACGACGTCGCCGGAGGCGAGCTCGTAACTCGCATCGCGCTCGACGAGCACCGCCAGGAGCGTCAAGAGGTCTACGCAAGACTGGGGCGAGCACTGACGGTGCCAGACCAGGCCCGATCTCTCGTAGAGACCCCGGTCAACCGTGTCGGTGAGGCTGTCTACGTGTGCGCGGTGCCCTCCGACACCATCGGCTGGCTGGCGGACCAGTTCGACCCACGAGGAGACGCCCTCACGGTCGCTGTAGCCGTCGCAGAGCCCTTTATCGTCACCGTGCCGTTCACGTATGGCGAGGAAGACCCGGTGCTCGGCACTGTGGGGATCACCCAGGAGGGCTATACGCTCCAGTCCACGCTGGGCGAAGTCCTCCGCGAAACCCCCATCGTCAAGCCGGTGAGCACCCACCCCCCATCGTCGCTTGATCTCATCGCCTAGGCATAGAAGCGGTGAAGGTGCGGTGGGACTGGTGTGTTGCCGGGTGCTGCATACGGTCGTCGTGGGGCAATGAGGACCGGCCAAGGAACAGCGGATCGGGCTTATTCTCGTGGAGAAGTTGCGATCCCCGTAGGGGCGATGAGGCACCCAGAGGGCTGGACATCGACCACATCGTCCCCCTCGCGTTGCGATCCCTCATAGGGGTGATGAGGACACCGACCGCACCATCGACATCACCTGGCCCGACCTGTTGCGATCCCTCGTAGGGGCGATGAGGACGCATCGCGGCCATGCAGGAGGCGCTCGGCAAGCCGGAGTTGCGATCCCTCGTAGGGGCGATGAGGACTCAACTGGGCCTACGCCCGCTGGTGGCACGACCACAAGTTGCGATCCCTCGTAGGGGCGATGAGGACCCCATGGTAAAGCCGCTGGCCGGGTGGTGCTTCGACGGCTGTGCGTGGGGCTTGTTTGCAGCGAACCTCCGGTCGTGCATGAAACATCGGTGGTTCGCTGAAATGACCACGGTCGATCTTGGAGCGGACACCGCTACAGCATCTCAACGGACCTGGCCGGGGAGGGGCGGTGAGGTCACTGGGAAGGCCAAAGGGCAGCGGACAAGAGGTTGGTGGCTTCGAGGGGCGGCAGTCCGTCATCGAGTTGGCGGAGGCGGTCGTAGACGGTGCGCATCGCTCCGCGGTCCGGAAGGTACTGCCCGCCTGCGGCCTTCTCCAGGACGGTCAGAGTGCTGGCCAGACGCAAGGCCCCGACCGGGGTGCCGCCGTCGCCGAGAAGGCGCAGCCGGTTGGTTTCCGCCTCTGCGATACGCGCGCCGGGTCCGTCATCGATCAGCACGATTACGTTGTGGCCGGCTTCGGCGGCGACGACCGCATGCGCGATCACCATCGTCTCACCGAGATCCTTCGACTGCCGCAGCCGCTCCTCCATGGGGAGCCGGGTGATTCGGTGGACGACTGCTGCCAGCTCCGGGGTCACGTCGTCGGAGAGGACCTGCATGTAGCGTTCGGGCAGCTTGTTCCAGACCCTCTCGGCATTCCGGAACCGGCTGTCCTGTCTGGACTTGCGGAGCAGTTCGTCCCTGACGGTCTCCGGTGCGCACAGGGGCCCGAGAGTCCCGATGAGGAGGCGCTCCTTGTTGATGGAGAAGAAATTCAGTCCGGGACCGCGTCGATGATGGGCCGGTGACTCACCCTGCGTCCCGCCCGGCCCCGTCGTCGTCCCCTGTGGCGTCGTCCAGGTCGGACAGGTCGACGTCCACATCGGGAAGATCGGCGGCCCTGGCCCAGGTGACAGTGGAGTTGGCGGGCTCGACGCCAGCCTCGCGCAGGTCGGCCTCGGCTTCCGCAAGCGTGACGCCTCGCAGGGTGGCTATGGCCTGAGCGGGCAGCACTCCGATCGCGTAGCCGTTGATCGCACGAGCGAGTAGCCGCTGCGGTGTCCGCCGCTTACCGGATTCGGCCTGCAACGCGTGGTACTGGTCGATCCACCCGAACCGGGCCGCCAGTTGGGGAGTGTAGAACTCACCCCACTGCTCGCTGGTCGCGTGGTCAATATATCCGGCCTGCTCAAGGGCGATCGCGGCGATTGCAGGAGATACCAGGAACCGCTGTACCACTGCCGACAGCGACGCCAAGGTCAACTCCTGCCGGTCTTGCAGGAACTCGCGCACCCCCTCGACGGGGACGAGGAGGTGCCGGGCGAAGGCGCGGCACCTGTCCTCCCTCGGAGATGGCTCGCTCCAGTCTCCCACCTCAGCGTCGATCCAGTCCTCGAAGAGGACATGGGCGAGTTCGTGAGCGAGTGTGCTGCGCTGCCGCATCGGGTTCTCGGTACGTGCGACCCCGATGAACACGACCCCGCGATCCGGGTCTCGCATCGCCAGGCCGTGCTCGTCCGGACCCGCGTCGAGTACCGCCACGTCCACCCCCGTCGTTTGCTCGATGACCGTCACCAGGTCCCCGAGCGGCTGCACCCCCAGGCGATGCTCACGACGGAATTGCTGCGCGGCGATGCGGCCTTCCGTTTCGGTGTTCACCGTGCTCCGGTCTCCAGATCAGACCGTCGCGGGAACGGCCTGGTCGTCCAGGTAGTCGTTCAGTTCGAGGAAGCCCAGCAGCGCCTCGCGCATCCCCTCCATACCGCAGCCATTCGTTGCCCGCGCCGCGTACTGCACGCGCTCCGTCACCGTCCCGGTGCCGGTCAGTTGCGGGATCGTGTGGCCGGTCGCCTGAGCGATCTGCACAATCTCCGGCATCTTCGCCACCCTGTCTCCGGAAATGATCCGGGAGAGAGTGGACTGGGAGATGCCCGTTGCATTCGCGAGGGCACGCTGGCTCAGCCCAGCCGCCACGCGGGCGCGCTCGATCAGCACGCCGACGTCCGTCGTTGCCATGACCACCCCTGAATCACTATATCGCTCTGTGATTCAGTCTAGTTCCGTCCAGCATTACCGGCAACTGTGAGGTCTTCTCACCTCCAGTCTCGGAGGCCGGTCCGTGCGGCTGTGTCGAGGTGGCGGACGGCTTATCGAGATCATCGGCCAGAGGCCGGTACCCGAATGCAGAGGCGCTGGTGTAGGAGGATGGGCGGGTGCTGATCGTGCGTGCGACGAAGAAGCTGCTCGACCGCGCCGGCCCGCCCGACCTCGGCGAGGAGGACCGGTCGACCACTCTGCTGGGTCAGTGGTATGCGACCGCTCTGTTCTGGAAGCCTCAGGTGGCGCTGTTCGTCAACGAAGCGACACTTCTTCCGGTGCTGATGCCCTTGGCTCCCGTAGCGACCCTGCTGGACAGGCTTCCTGCGCAGGCCGCTGCCGTACTCGCCGCACATCGAACGCCGCGGGAGGTCATCGAGGAGGAAGAGCGTCGCATGCGCGAGTGGCGCCTCGGCAAGACCGCCAACCGCAGCGTCGTTGGCGTCATGACGGAGTTCACCCATCTGGCCAACGCCCACCGCGGTCGTGTTCCGGACCCGGACTTGCTCGAGGTCGCTCTCCTGCTGGCCACCACACCTTGCAGTCCGCTGTATGCCAGGCACGTCAGTCCCGACCGCGAACTTGCCGCGCTTGTGCGCACCATGACGCCTCGACAATGAGGGCTGGCTGTTATCGCCGAGCGCGGCTATGGGGTCGGACGGCTGTCGGGAGGGAACCACTCCCACTCGGGCTTCGCGAGTTGGTCGATCCAGATTTGGGCGAGCGTCCGGACGTCCTCGGTGGTGACGTGGAGCGGACGGGCGGGGCCACCGCGGCGGCGGAGCCGGACTTCCGGGGCGTTCGGCCCCGGTAGGAAGTCGCCGAGGAAGGCGAAGGAGAAGAGGCGCAGGTCGCCGGGGGAACCGACGGGGCGCAGCCACAGTGGCGACGCGCGGCGATGCTCCTTGTCGCCCCAGGCGTTGACGACGTAACCGTCCTTGTAGACGACGGGCAAGCCGAGTGCGCCGACCGGGAATCGGTTCGAGTCGCCGTGGACGGTTCCCTCCCATTCGGGAGTCTTCACGCGCGGTGTGTAGCGGACGTCGGGATGCTCCTCGCTTCCCCGGAAGAGGCGTAGTTGCTCGCCTGCGTGGCTGAGCAGGGAGTCCCACGTGGTGAATGGGGCGTCGCCGCTGAGCCCGGCGGTGGTGTACTTCCGGCTGAGTACCGGGAACGGCGGTGGTTGCCGCCACGCGTCCGGGACGGCCCGCCCGCGTTCCGACTCGATGAGGGAGACGTGGGGTTCATACAGGCCACGATGGGGTCCTTCGGCCATAGGTGCCGTAGATCCGTGTAGTGCTCCAGGCCGGGGGTCAGGATGGACTGCGGGGTCCACGGTTCGGGGAGCGCGCCGGACGAGCCGATGATTCGTAGGCCACCGAAGCCGCGCCGGATTCGGGATCCGACACCGCCGTAGGCGCAGGTCAGCCAGAGGGACGCCAGGGCGAGCGCGGCGTGGGGGCCGCCGCCGACGTCGATCTTGAGGTCGAACTCTTGCCCGGCGGCGACGTAGGGGCGGCGCAGCGAGCATTCGCGGAGGTTGCCGAGCCCTTGCCCGAGCAGGTACACGATCCAGTAGCCGTTGTGCTCGGAGCGTTCTCGAGGGGTCGCCTGCGGGCCGGGCAGGAAGTCGTGCCGGGCGTTCGCGAGGGTGAGCGACGGTTGCTCGGGGATGCGGAGCCGGATCGGGGACGGGACGCCCTTGTCTCCGGTCGTCGCTCCGCCGAAGACCTTGCGTTCCAACCGCCAGAGGAGCTCCAGGTCGGGGCCGACGAGCCCGCCGGCCAGCGCGCGGAACCACCACCGCATGGCTCCCCGGACGGACGGGACGCGGACCCCGGTGCCGTCCGTGTCACCGACGTCAGGCGCGCCGTTGAACAGCGGAGTGGTGACTTGCAGTCTCAGCGTGAGCCACGGCATCGGGTCAGCTCCCTGATCGCCAGTTGGTGTGCGCGAGGGAGGCGGTGATGGGCCGGTCCTCCCACAGGATTTGCGAGAACACCCCCACCGCGAGACAGAGCGCGGCGGCGAGGGTGAGCAGTTGCCAGGACGTGCTGTGCGGGGCCGAGGCGAACCAGTCGGCGATCCGCGGGCCGTTGTCGGGACGTTCGGCGTACGCGGGCGCGATGACCACCAGGCCGATGAGGGAGACGAGGAATGCGTGCAGCGCCCCGATCACCGTGACCACGGATGCGCGTGCGATCGCCCGTCCCGCGGCGACTCCGTGGTTGCGGACCTCGATCACCAGGTAACCGAACGACAGCGCCAGTAACGCCAGCGGCGTTCCCCACCCGCCTTTGGGAACGTTCCACCAGGTCGGATGCAGGGCGAGGAGCACGACGAGGCCCACTGCGGACGCGGCGGGAACCCGCAGCAGCCACAGCGCGGACATCCGCGCTCCGCCCACGACCGTGACGAGTCCGATCAGCGCGTAGCAGCCGAGCGCTGTCTGTGCCGCCGCGGTGAAGCGACCCAGGATGGCGAGCGTGACGGCGGCGGCCGCCGGAGCCAACGGCAGGACGGTCAGGGCGAGCGACCACCGCAGCGGAGCGGCCGAGGCCAGGGCGAGGACCCTGCCGAGCTGGAAGCGGGGCAGCAGGTGCCGGTCGGTGATCTCCGCGATGACGGCCCGGTCGTCCGCGCCGACCCCATCCGACTCGTCCAGTGGCTTCGGGGACAGGACCAGCGGACGTCCGGCGCGGCCCGTCCGGAACGCCAGCAGGCCCAGTTCCCGTTCGATCTCGGAGGCGCCCGCCTGGGCGAGCAGTGGCGCGGTCTGGTGGGCGTCGAGCTGCGCCTGCCAGTTCCACCTTGCTTCCCGGCACCGGCCGAGCAGGTCGAACCAGGTGTCTTCACCGAAGGCGGCCGCGTACACGTCGTAATGGTTCGCCAGTTCGGGGGCGTAGTGCTCCAGCCAGGGGCTGTTCATGTCGGCGCGGTGGCGCATCGGCTCGCTGAGCACGAGGAAGCGCAGCCGGGCGGCGAGCGGGAGGAAATGTCGCCGGTCGGCCTCTCGGGTGGGCGCGGACACGCAGTCCCAGGCTGCTTCGGAAAGCCAGCACAGCAGCACCCAGCACAGCTCGGACCAGCCGTCCTCCCCGGCGATCTCCGGCAGCCGCTTCAGCAGCGAGCCGGGCGAGAACAGGACGGCCAGCAGCAGCGGACGATCGCGAGCCAGCAGCCCGGTCAGGCGGTCGATCACACCGGCGATCTCGGCGGGCGTCGGGGGAGAGGACCGGGTCTCACGGAGGAGGTCGGGGAGGCTCGCGGTGCGGTCCGGGAGCCCGAGCAGGTCGACGGCGTCCGGCGCCCGGCAGGCGGTGACGAGTTGGTCCAGCACTCGCTCGTCCGTCCCCGGCGCCTCCGGCGAGCGGTTCGCCCGGGCGGCGGCGAGGACGCCACCGGACAGCCGCTCGGCCAGTTCCAGCGGGTCGGCGGCCGTCACTGTGCTTCGTTGCGCATGCCGTACAGGGCCTGCAGCCCCGCGCCGAACGGTGTGAGCTCCCAGCCCGCACCGTCGTCGGCGCGCTCGTAGGCGTACCCCTCCAGGACATCGCTGTAGGGCTGCCGGTCGGTGGCGTTGCCCGCCGAGAACCGCTCGAGTTCCTTGGTGACCACCGTGCGGGGCAGTCGGCGCAGTGGCAGGTCGATGGTCCGGGAGGTGGCCTCGAACAGGACGCACGCGGAGACCGTCGCCTTCGTGAGCGACCGCATCCCTTCCGCCAGCCCGATCAGGTAGGGGATCGTCGCCTTGAAGCCGCCGGACAGGTAGAACCGGACGTTTTCGTCCAGCTCGAAGTGCTCGCCCGTCCGGCCCTCCCGCAGCAACCCGTGGGCGGCCAGCAGCCCGCGGCCAAGGTGCCCCAGGTAGGCCATGGCGGCTCGGAAGCCGTCGCTGTGGCTCGTGTCCAGCCCGGGCACCCGGGCGATCACCACGGTGCCCTTCAGGCCGGCGAAGGAGTCCGGCAGGTCCGGCAGGTACCGGACGCGTGCGGGGTCGCCGCCGGTCAGGGCCAGCGCGTTCAGCAGGGACGAGACCAACCCGACGGGCGTGTCGGAGGTGATCAGTACCGCCGTGCTGCCGCGCGTCAGCCGCGCCCGCAACCTGCCCGCCTTCTCGAAGGTGCTGAGCTCGGCGCTCGCACTCGACGGCCATTGCCCGGGCGCGAGCCTCTCGCACAGGGCCGCCGCCTCGGCGGCCCCCTCCTTCGACAGCCAGCGCGAGAGCGTCGCCGAGACTTGCTCGGACGACGGGGCGTTCGCGAGTTCGCCGATCTCCCCGGCCGCCAGGGCGACCCGGTCGGCGACCGCGTCGTCCAGCCGCGAGGAGGGGTTCCGCACGAAGTTCAGGATGCTCCCGCCGACCGAGATCAGGTAGATGGCCATGTCATCCTTCCGCGGTCATCGCGTTCGCATAGCCGTAGCCCGCCGCCGTCTTGGCGCCCACGCCCAGCTCGTCGAATGCCTCGCGGCACCACCGTGCAGCCTGGCGGACGTCGTCCGCCGGGCCCGTCAGGTCGACGGCGAACAGTCCGCCGGAAACGGTGAGGAACATGCTCGGGATCGGGTTGTGATGCTCGGCGGGCGCGACGACGCCGGAACCGGACGCCCCGTTGTTCGCGGAGCCGTAGTACGGCTGGGCGTGCGGAGTCACCACGTCGACGGTCACGGTGACCGGCTCGTCCGCGGGGAGGGCGTCGAGGAACCGCACCGTGCCCTGCCGCGCCGCTTCGCGGGCGTCTACGCCCGGACGCGGCGACCCGAAGATCCGCTCGATGTCCGCGCCCCCGGACCGCCGGGCCCACGCCGCCGTCATCCCCTTCAGCGTCGAACCGGGGATGACGGGCCAGCCGTAGGTGCCGTGCAGCGACAGGCCGATCTCGTGCGGGTTGGCGCGGTTGCCCAGCCCGACCGCCATCCGCCATTCCGGACGGACGCGCAGCCGTGCGACACCCGCGCCCCGCGCCCGTAGCGCGTCCAGCATCGCCGTCCGCCGCGCGGAGACCCGCTGGAGCAGCCCGGGCTCTTGGCCGAGCCCTTCCACGGCGGCCCACTTCAGCAGCAGGTCGCCGCCGCGCTTGTCGATGGAGCCTTCGTCGTCGACGAAAACGACGCGGTGCAGCAGGATCAGCGCGTTGGCCCCCGCCCCCAGGCCGACGCCCGGCGCGCTGTGCAACCGGACGTCGTCGCGGCCGATGACCCGGCCCAGCGGTCCGACGGCCTGCTGGCGTCCCGGCCCCTGCGGTGCCGCCCCGGGCGGTGGCCCGTGCGGCGCGTTCGGAGGGGGCTGACCTCCGCCAGGGCCCGCTCCCGGCTGCCGCCGCCGAGGCGGCCCCGGTCGGGGCGGCATCCGCGGTGGCCGCGGCCTCGGTCGTCCGTCGTCGCTCATGACCCGTCCCGCTGGTGGAGGGCGTCGGCGAGGCGGCTCATCCAGATGGTGAGCGCGGACACCTCTGCGGCCGCCCGCAGGTACACCGGCGTGTCCATCGCGCCGAGGGCGCGGAGTACCGCCCGGTGGTCGGCGGTGTCCTCGGGGGACAGCAGCCCCTGCGACCGCAACCGGTCCCGGATACCCCGGGCGACCCGGGCGTAGGCGTCGGCGAGCCGGTCGTCGCCGTTGCCCTTGGCGGCGATGTAGGCGTACGTCGCCGCCAGCCCGGACGTTCGCAGCATCACCGGCAGCGCCCGGTACCGCGTCCGCAGCTCCCTGGTCACGGGGCTCGGCAGCAGCTCCGCGGCCGTCGCGGCCATCTGCTGCTCGGTCCGCCCGCTCATCCGGCCTCCTCCAGCCGCGCCCACATGAGGCCCTTGCCGAGGGTCTCGTCGCCGCCGACCTGCAGTGGCGCGCCGCCTAGGAGTTCGCGCACGGCAGCCCGGGACGCGTCCGAGGGTTCGCGCAGCGTCAGGGACGCCGCCAGGACGGTTTCGGCCGGGAGGTACTCGCTGTAGAACGGGCCGTGCGCGACGGTCTTCCCGTCGTCGAGCTGCACCCGCGCGTTCAGCTCGGTGCACTCGCGCACAAGCTGCGGCATGGTGTCGTCGCCGACGAGCAACAGGTCCTGGACGAACTTGTCGTGGAAGTGGCCCGTGACGGGGTCGTCGGCGGGGCCGATCGCGTCGGCGGCGAGACGTCCGGCCCACTGCTTCACTTCCTCGCTCGTCTCCAGCGGGACGACGCACGGGCCGAGCACCTGCTGGTCCATCGTCGTCCAGGCGGCCCCGGCGGCCAGGCCCCGATCGGGCGCGACGGCGGGAGTCGGCGGGATCGGCCGGCCGAGCGTCCGGTACTTGCGGGCGAGCCGCGCCAGCGCCATGCCGGACGTCACCCAGGCGAACGTGCGCCGCAGCGCGGGAACCGGCATCGCGACGAGCTGGGCGTCGCCGACCATCAGCAGTCCCGCCGCGGACTCCTCGCCGTCGGTGCCGACGGCCGAACCGAACACCTGCCGCACGAGCTGCGCCGTCCACGCCGAGCCGCCCGCCCGCTGGGCGTCCTCGGCGGCCTGCCGGAGCGCTCCCTTGAGGCTCTGCCCCCAGATCACCGGATACCCGGTGGACGCCTCCCGCTGGATCGGCAGGTCGATGACGTCGATGCTCTCGTTCGCCCCGGCGTGGACCGGCGATTCCGCGTACAGCAGGAGAAGCATTTCTACCGGTCGGGTCACGAGCCGGGTCCTTTCCATGTTCCGATGAGCGCGATGCCGAATCCGGCCGTGTCGAGGCGGGTCGCCGCCGGAGGCCCCCACGGACGGGCGTGCCGCTCCCGGGCCCACGCGGCCGCGCGGGCGGGGTCGACGAAGCGCAGCAGGTAGACGGCCCCGGCGGGGACGGCCCACCGCAGGGCGACCGTGGACATCAGCCGTGCGCCGCGCGCCGCGCCTCGCGCGGGGACGCGGTCGCGACGGGACGCGGCGTCGGCACCGCCGCCCCCACCAGTTCGGCTCCCGCGGGCGTCTCCGGCCGCCACCCGCCCGGCCACAGCGCGGGCGTGGCCAGGTAGACCAGCACCCGGCCGTCCGGGAACGTCGTGGGCGCCGCGGGCCAGTCGACGCCGGAGACCTCGGCCACGTCGGCGAGCCTGCCGCGCCCGCCGAACGGGGTCGGGCCCCGCGGCGTCCAGTCGCCGTCCTCCGGCACGTCGTTGCACGCCAGGAACGACCAGCCGTCCAGGGGACGCAGGTGCGTGGACTGATACAGGAACCCCTCCCGCGCCGTCCGGCCGCCGGTGCGGGCCAGGCCGACGCGCCGTTCGGGGACGAGCGGGTCCCGGCCCGCGCCGTAGGGACGGAGCGTCTCGTCGAGGTCGAAGCCCGCGGGACGGATCGTGCCGTGCAGGTAGTCGGTGAACCGGGCGCCCGGCACCCACCCCTGCACCTCCTCGACCTTCCCGACCGTGTCCGGCGGCGCCAGCAGCCCCTCGCCGAGGTCTGTGGCGATCCCGGCGAGCTCCGGGTGGGGGCGCAGCAGCCGCGCCCGCGTGCTTCCCGGCGGACGCACCACGTCGGCGGGCATCGGCAGGTACGGCTCCCACCCGCCCGTGCCGGTGCGCCGCGCCAGCACCGGCCCCCGGACGGCTTCGGGCTCCTTCCCGTACGCCGTCCGCACCGCGCCCGCAATGGTGCTCGGCCACGGGCGGACGGTCTCCGCACTGCTGTCGGTCCCCGCCTGGAACGACCGTCCGTCCCGGACGGTCACCGTGTCCCGCGGCGTGAACGCCAGCCACCGCTGCACCGTCACCGCGCCTCCTGCCGCTGGAAGACCCCCACCCGGGCCACCGGCGCGGGACGCCGACCATGCCGTCCGGCCGAATGCTCCCGATCCCCGAGCTCCACCAGCGCGCGCCCGGCCTCCGCCGACCATGCGTCCCGCGCGGCGGACGTCCCGCCGTCCGCGTGCCGCCCGACCAGCCGCCGCAGCTCGGCCTCGTACACCGTGTCCCGCAGGCTTTGCAGCTCGCCGGCGTCCCGTTCCAGCACCGTCACCAGCCGCGGCGACAGCGTGAACTCCCCGCTCCGGCCCAACCACTCAAAAAGGCCCTCCGGCGAGTGCCCCGAGGTCGTCGGCGTCCACGGCTGGATCGACTCCTCGCGGAACCCGGACCGGCGCAGGAAACCGACCGCGAGCGCGTGCTTGCCCGGCACACCGTCCTTGGCCTCCCGCAGCAGCCGCTGCGCCTCGACCAGCACATGACGCAACTGCGCGTGGTAGTGGAAATAGAGCACCGCGGTACTGGCCGTGGGCAGATCGGACGTCTCGGCGGCGAGCCGGTGCACCTCGGCGGCGGTCGCCAGCGCAGTCGCCGCCGGGGCCAGCGCCAGCAGGTCGTCGCCGCCCGCGTACACCGGCACGCCCAGCAGTTCGCGGCCGCGCAGCGCGGCCGTCTGCCGCCCGGCGAGCCCGATCAGGCGCCGCGACACGTCCTGGTGCGCCTCGACGGTGACGGACGGCCTGGAGAGGAAGCGGCCCATGTCGTCCAGATCCTGGACGACCACGGCGAGATAGATCGCGGGACGGGGGACGCCGTGCGCCCGCATCCGCTCGAGCAGGTTCCCGGCGGCCCGCGCGCCCCGTTCGGCGATGGCCGCGGCATCGCTCTTGGACGCGTCCGGGGCCGCCTCCGCGACGATCCCCTCCCGCCACCGCTCGGGGTATACCCAGGCCCCGGCGGACTCGGCGAGCCAGACCCGCAGCCGGTCCACGCCGTGGCCGGACGCCAACCCGGGCACCGGCGTCTCCCGCTGCCCGCCGAGCCCGCGCACCACGTCGCGCAACGCCCGGACGGCGTCCGCCACCCCATCGGCGTCCCAGCGCGCGTCGACCTCGCTCCGGAATCGCGCCGACGCGATGGCGTAGGTGGACGGGAACCGCGTCCCGTCCTCCGACAGCCCGTGCTGCCGCTTCACCCAGTTCGCCCGGCTCAACTGCTCCTCGCGGTGATGTTTGCGCGCCTTCGGCGGCGGCGGGCTCGACGCCCACCGCGGACTCAGCGAGCACGGAGCCCGCCCCTCCTCGGTCACCGCGCCGAACGCGCGCACGCCCCGCCGCGCCGCCAGCGCCCGCCGCGCCAGGTCCCACTTCACCGCGTAGTCGCCGCGGTCACCGGGTACGCACACCCAGCTCACGTCCGGGAAACCGGGCGTATCGGCCGGAGCTCCGGCGCTCTCGCCGAACACCTGGCGCACCTGGGCCGCCCACATCTCCCGGACGGCGTCCGCCGCCCGTCCGGCCACCGCCGCACCGCTGCCGCGCGGTGTCAGCGCCACGACGCGGTTAGGCTTGCCGCCCTCTTCGGTGTGCTCGGGGAACACGAGAGTCCCCCCGGACTTCCCGACGACCCTGGCCGCCTCCGCGGCCAGTGAGGAGAGCATCCCGCTCGCCGCCGCGAGGTCCGCCGTGGTTCGCGACTCGCCGATGAACGCCTGCACCCCGCCGAGCGCCAGCACGATGAGGTCCCCGTCCTCGGTCACGTCCCACACCCCCGATCTCCTGTATGGGCACCGTGAACATCCTCGTCCGGTGAACTGTTGCTCACTCTCCCGATGCACGATCTGCTCGTGACCGCTACCGGACAGGAAGCCGGGCTCGTATCACGAGCTGCTGAAACGAGCGGTGGGCAAGCGGACATCACGGTGAGTCGACCGACGGACATTTGGTTGGCTTGGTCTCGTCCATCGGATACATGCGAGAACCGGCCCCGGAGCGAGGACGTCACGTATGCCGCGCGAGCCCTTCCTGAACCCGTACACGTTCGTCCCCGCGTTCCCCCGCGACGGGCTGCCGGAGGCGTTCGCCGACGCCGCGCCGCCGGGCACGACCGGCTCCACCCGGACCGCTGGACGGGGTCGATCGCGGTGAGGCTGACCGTCCGGACGCCGCTGCTGCTGCTCGACACGGCCCGCGCGTCCGTTGCGGATCGCGGCATCGAGGGGCATCTGACCTACCCGTTGCTCACGCGGGACGGCAGCCGCACCTGCCCGCGACGTCGGTCAAGGGCATGCTGCGGTCGGCGTACGAGGCGGTCACCGGGTCCCGGTTCGGCGTCTTCACCGGCCACGACGACCCGCTCGGCTGGCGCCGCATCGCCGACGACGCCCGCATCATCGACCGGGACAACGGAATGTTCCCGGTCCGGGTCGCGTCTGTCGACGAGGACGCCGACGAGATCGAAGTGGACCTCTACGAGGTCGCGCGGTTGCCGGCCTACGACGTCCCGCCCGTCACCTATCCCTCGGGGGAACGGCCGCGGCACGGCGACCCCGTGCGCGCCCGTCTGGTCAGGCCGTCGATGCGCAACCCCCGGGGCAACCAGTTCCGCGGGCCGTGGACGGTCACCGAAGTGATTCCCCTCGGCGAAGGGAACCTTGCCCCGGCAGGCCCGGGGGAGCGGGTCGCCGCCGGGATCGCCTGCGTGACGGGACGCAACGCCATCGGCAAGACGCACGAACGGCTCTTCTTCAGCACCGAAAGGCCAACGCGCGTCACCTTGCACGGCCAGTGCAAGCGGTGGCGCGACCTGATGAAGAGCTACCGCGACCAGCACGAGGACGAGATCCCGCAGCGCAAGGACGGCAAGCGGCCGGACGAGTGGCGAGCGGACTCGATCGGCGAAGTCGAACTGAGCCCGCACATCCACGACAAGGAGCGGGCGCGGCTGACGCGGGGAACGCTCTGCTGGGCGAAGAAGGAACGGGGCGACATCGTCGGTCTGTACCCGGTGATGATCCCCCGGGACGTCGGCGGCGTTCCGTCCGACATGCTCCCGGACAGCCTGCACCCGGCGTCCGCCTTCGACGAACTGTCCCCGGCCGACCGGGTGTTCGGCTGGGTCGCGCCCGAGGGCGCGGGGACCCGTCCGTCCGCCTACCGGGGACGGCTGCGCATCAGGAACGTCACCTGCGGGCCCGCCACGACGACGGAGTTCGAGGGCGATGGCCTGCCGCTGTCGATCCTCGGCCAACCCAAACCGGCGCAGGGCCGCTTCTACCTGGCCGACGACCCCGACCGGCCCGACGTCCCCCTCCGCGACGGCATGCCGAAGGGAGAGATCTTCCAGGGGCGGGAACGCGGCCTGCGCGGACGCAAGTTCTACTGGCACCACCGCGCCGTCGCCGACGACAAGACCTACTGGAAGCAGCCGAAGGGGCCCGAGGACCCGACCCAGCGGCTCATCAACGACAAGGGCTTCCGCGAGTACCGGAGGCCGCGCGAGGCCGCCGGCGGCAACAGCCCGGTCCCCGTGCTGAGCCAGGACGGACGCGCCTTCAGGACGACCAGCGACCAGCGCGACAACCAGAACCGCTCCGTCCAGGGCTGGGTCGACCGGGGATCGGAGTTCACGTTCACCATCAAGGTCCGCGACCTCGACGGCACCGAACTCGGCGCGCTGCTGTGGCTGCTGACGCTCCCCGAGGACCGCTTCCACCGGGTCGGCCTCGGCAAGCCGCTGGGCTTCGGCAGCGTCCGGCTCGACCTCGAACCGTCCGGCACGTCCCTGCACCGCGGCGACGTCTGGCAGGCCCACTACCGCACCCTCGCCGGGAACCTGCCCGCCCCGAACCCCGCCGACTGGGACGAGCTCCGTGCGGCCTTCGAGGAGAGCAGCCGGGCCGTCCCCGAGTTGCGCAAGGCGCAGGAGGCGTTCCTCCAAGCGGCCGCGGGCCTCGCCGACCTTCCCGTCCACTACCCCCGCACCCGCCCGAAGAAGCTGCGGCCCGGCGGCCCGACCCCGCCAGACCCCCGCGGTTTGTCCTATGAATGGTTCTCGCAGAATGAGAGGATGAGAGGCGGCGAGGTCGTCCGAGGGCGCGGACGCTCTCTCCCCGCACCAGGTGAAGCCGGGAACAACCCCCTGGACACCTACGACGCCTGAACAACACAATCAGGCCGGTCCACGAGAGACACGAAAACGAGCCGCCATGCAACCGCCGCATCACATCGATCCGGAGGAGGTTCCTCTGTCGCTCTCTCCACACACCTGCGCCAACCTCGCCAGGCCTCGTTTTCGAGGAAGGTTGGTGCCCGCGAGGGCACTTCCCTTGACTTGTGAAGATGTAGGGCTGAAAATCAACCTTGCCTCACCTGTGAAGGGGCTCTGCGGGTGGTCGGCACATGATCTCGCAAACTCGTAGGTCAGGGTTATATGATCAAAGGTTCTGCCCTTCCCTATAACTGCATCAGATTGACACTAAGGTTCCTCGTTTATCATCGAATTAAAGAACCTCTGGCTCCTGTTGAACTGCATCAGATTGGTGGGGCGATCGAGATGGAAGCGATAACGGTGTAGCAAGGAAGGGGGCTCTCCTGAGGGAAGGCCCCACGGCTACGCGTTACGTGAATGTCAGCGCGCCATCCACCCGTGTGCGGGGAGCGGCATTTCGCGGGATGGGTCGGCAGCGCTCGTGCCCGTCGAGCGCAGGCCGCTCAAGGGCGAAGGCGGTCGACGGGGCGTAGTGGGTCGTTCAGGATGGCGGCGAGATGGTCGAACCGTGCGGGCACATCACGTCCGGGCAGGCGGCCCACGAGGATGCCGCCGCGTTCGGCCGGTGTTGCGGCCGTCCCCGACCCCCTTGGAGCCCCACTGGCAGCGGGCCACCCGCGCCCAGCTCGTCCACTACCGCTGGGCGGCCCCATTCGCCAGAACCCGGTGGACGTCGAACTGCTGCTGATCGCCATCTCCCGGACCCGGCGCGGTTGCCCGGACCCGTTCGAGGTCCCCGCCCACGTATCCGAACGGCTCGGCCTCGAGCTCAAGGAGGCCGCCGCCCGGCTGAACGGCGCGCTGCGCAAGCTGCGCACCGTCCGTCCGGACTTCTACGACGGCAACCTCACCCGCGACGAGCCGTCCGCTCTGCCCGCCGACCTCTCCGACCCCGCGCCCCGCCCCGAAGGCCGCGCCCGACCGCGTCCACGCCCGCGCCGAGCTGGAGAGGAAGGCGCGTCGACGGAACGTCCGCCTCGTCATCGCCGAGATCTGCAACGTGGCCGCCGGCCGCCAGGCCGACCCCATCCGCGCCGCACGCCGGTTCCTCGGCCTCGACGCGGGAACCGCCGAAGCCGCCGTCCGAAATCTGGCCACCCTCGTCGCCGAGGCAGGCCTCGACTGGACCGACGAACTCATTAGGACGCCACGGCGGGCTCGTTAACACCCGTAGCCGGTGACGAGCTGGTTGGTGGTTCCCCGCCCGCGTACGCGGGCGGGGAACCACCAACCACCTGCACCGTCTGTGTGACCCTGCGCGAGGCTCCCCTCGTCCACAACCGGCCGAGACCGAACGCTTGCCTGCCGCGACCGCCCGGGACTCGGTACCGTCGGAGAACCGAATGGACGGCCGAAGCCTTACAGGCTCCGAGTCGTCGACCAGGACGGCACGAGAAATCTGCGGATACGACCTCGCCATGCGACCGCCCCATCACGCCGAGCCAGACGAGGTTTGTCTGCTGCTCTCCCGGCACATTCGTGCCAACCCCTCTGGGGCTTGATCTCGGGGGAGGTTGACGCGGAACTGGAATCACCCTCTGACCTGCGAAGATGCATCAGTGAAGACCGACTTCCCTGTGTCCAAGGGACTACCCCGTGGGAGGTTGGCGCATGATCTTGTGAACCTGCAGGTCATAGGCCCGAAAATCGGGGTGCTGTCCCCGCGCCCCGCAGAACTGCATCAGATTGAAACTGGGCCGCTCCGACAGTGCTGGAGTTCTTGCGTCCCGCGCCCCGCAGAACTGCATCAGATTGAAACGGACGTAGTTGACGCCGTTCTTCAGCGTGTTCATGTCCCCGCGCCCGGCAGAACTGCTTCAGATTGAGTATGTAGACCTCAAAAAGGCATGCGGGGCCTCTCTTGACATGAGGCCCCGCAGTTGTGTGTTATGTGCTTGTCAGTGCGCTATCCATGCGGCACGAGGAAGTAGTATTTCGCGGGAAGTGGTCGGCAACGTTCGGGCGCGCTGCCTGCAGGCCGGGCAAGGTGCGTAGAGGCGCAGGCGATCGATGGGGTGCAGCGGGCCGCTCAGGAGGGTGGCGAGTTGTTCGGCTCCGAGGCCGGGGCCGGGCGGATGGGACGGGACGAGCCAGCCGCTCTGCTGGAAGCGGTCGGCGATTCCGCTGAGCGCTTCGCGGAGGCGGGCGCGACGTACATCGTCGTAGACGTCGTAGCAGACGACGATCGGCGCCTTCACCGGGTGACCCAGCCGGACGGCGCGGCGGGCTCGGCGGTGCCGCCCCGGAACGCGCTGCCGCAATGCCGGCATCGCGGAAGCGCCAGCAAGTGGTCTTCGGGGTGTAGCCGTTCCGCCAGGCTGTGCAGGGTCCTGTCGAGTTCGGAGGGGTAGGCGCCGATCTCGTAGACGGTGTTCAGCACGCGCGGGCCGTAGCGAGACAGGGCCTTGTGGACGGCTCGGCGGGCACGATCCTCGCCCACGTCGAACGTGACGAGCCAGGGCAGGCGGCTCTCATCCAACACCGGTCACCTCCAGACGAACGGCTCGTACTCGTCGGATCGGCTGAGGATCCACGTGCGCAATGCGGTGCACTGAGCTCGCACCTGGTCGCGGTAGGTTCGGCGGCTGGGCGGCTCGGGCCATCCGCGGGCGGGGGCGGCCAGCCGGGCGTGGAAGCGTTCGACGATCCGGGCACGGGCGTCGGGGGAGAGCAGCGGCCGTCCAGCTCCGCCGTCCTCCAGGTCGGAGGTGGTGACGGACTTCAGCCCGATGAGGGCCAGTACCGTCGCGTCCAGTAGGACAGGCCGCCACTCCTCCATCAGGTCGAAGGCGAGGGTCGGTCTGCCGCGGGCGGGCTCGTGCAGGAACGAGACGAACGGGTCGAGTCCGGCCGCGAGAATGCCGGAGACGACGGTCTCCCGAAGGAGTGCCGAACAGTAGTTGGTGAGTGCGTTCACCACGTCCCTGCCTTGCCGGTCGCGGCGGGTGCATCCGAGCGTTGGGTCGACGAACGTCCGTATTGCGCGGTAGTAGATGCCGGCGGCGCCGCCCTCCATGCCCATGACCGCAGGGATGCTCTCGCAGGTAGTGGCGCGGCTCTCCAGGATCGACAGTCGGCGGGCGGCTTCCCAGACTGCATCGGGGTCGGGCGCGCGCCGGGCTCTGCGGCGCAGCAGCACGTGCTGGTTGCGGATCTTGCCGACGATGGCCGCCCGCGCCATGGCCAGGCGTGCGGCCGGATCGGTGTGCAGGGCGAGTTGCGCCCGGCGGGCGTCGACATGCGCACCGGACGGTGGTTCGAGTCGTCCGAGCGGCCTGCCGTTCTCGGTGAGAAGGACGAGCGGGATGTCGTGGGCGAGCAGCGCATGCATCGCAGCCGTCGAGACCTGGACGCGGCCGGACACCAGTACCTCCGAGATCATGGTGAGCGGCGCGGATGTCCGGGGCAGCCCCTCCTTGAAGGCCACGAGCCGTCCGCCGCGCTTCCCGACGGAGCAGCCCGCCCCAACGACGTGGAACGGCCGTCCGGTGATCACCGTCATGTCAGTGGCCCTCCGTTCCGAGTGGCTGGACGTCCTGACCGGTGAACTGCCAGCCGAGCAGGGTGAAGCCGTGCTCGAAGTCGGAGATGGATGTCTTCTCGTGGTTGATACGCAACCCGCGATCGGTGAGCGCCGACTCGATGGTGCCGAGGGCGGCCATCGCGTCGTCGAGCGTCGGGCAGAGGACCGCGAGATCGTCGGCGTAACGGATCAGTCGGCCGTGGCCGTGGTCTACGGAACGGTCGAAACCGGTGAGGAAGAATTCCGCCAGTGCAGGGCTCACCGGGGCGCCTTCCGGCAGATCGCGCGCGCGTTCTGCGATACCTTCGGGAGTGAGGAGGGGAGCGCTGATCCAGTCGGCGACGAGATCGACGAGAGCCGATTCCCGGAAGCGTTCCCGGAGACGAGTGAGGAGCAGGCCGTGGTCGATCTCCGCGAAGAAGTCGGCTATGTCAGTGCGCAGGACCCAATGCAGTCCCGAGTTCCGGTACGCCCGCACCTGCTCGACGGCGTTCAGCCACGACCGGCCTTTCCGGTAGGAGAAGCTCACCGAGGAGCGTCCAAGCAGGCGTCCGCCGCAGACGTTGAGGAAGGCGCGCTGCACGACTCGGTCGCAGATCGTCGGTACGGCACGAACCCGCGCCCTTCCACCGCGCGAAGCCGGGATGGGGCGCAATGGCTGCGCTTGGTAACGCCCCTCCAGCAGCAGCCGCGACAGGGCCGCGAGACGCGGCCCGACCTCGCGGCCGAATGCGGTCGCGCTGACCCCGTCCGCTCCTGGCATCCCGCTGCCCGCGGCCACTCGCGACCATGCGTTCCACAGCACAGGCTCGCTCGCCATCCGTTCGATGGGCCGACCCCGGATCGTCCTTGTTGTCCTCATGCCCGTAACCGATGGACGACCGCGCCAACCTCTGTTGCCCCCGGTTTTGGGGGAGGTTGGCGCACACCCTCGATATGCCGCGTGACCTGTGAAGACATCGAAAACAAGATCGTTTTTGATGGGTTGCGGGGGCGGCTCCGTAGTAGGTTGGCGCATGATCTTGTAAACCTGCAGGTCACAAGCCCGAAAATCGGGGTGCTGTCCCGGCACCCGGCAGAACTGCACCAGATTGAAACACGGCGATGTAGCCGCCGAAGGCCATGGCCGGTCCCGGCACCCGGCAGAACTGCACCAGATTGAAACCAGGATCGCCCGCACCGGCAGTACTTCGTGCTCGTCCCCACACCTTGCAAATCTGTTCCAGATTTAGAGCATGTCTCACGTGGAGAGTTTGACGAGTTTCTTGTAGCAGGTGATGGCGGCGGCGAGGGTGAGGAAGGCGTTGAAGAGGTGGCCGTGGCGTTCGTAGCGGACGGTCAGCCGCCGGTAGCCGAACAGCCAGGCCAGGGTCCGTTCGATCTTCCAGCGGTGGCGTCCGAGCCGTTCGCCGGAATCGATGCCCGGGCGTGCGATGCGCGGCACGATGCCCCGTCCGCGCAGCCACGACAGATGCTCGGCGGAGTGGTATGCCTTGTCGGCACGGGCCTTGACCGGCCTCCGCCGAC
>NZ_MKJY01000331.1 GCF_001942465.1 Actinomadura sp. CNU-125 | reverse complement strand
CACGACCCCGTGCAATTCACCCCGTGCGTCGAACGCACCACCTTGTCGTGCGACCAGCGGTCACGATAGAACGCGTCGGCGCTTCGTCCGCCCTTCTTCGTCATGGTGCGCAGATCCGGTGACACGTCCGCCCGGGTGAAGAACCGGCGGGTCCGCACCAGGGCGTCCTCCAGCGGGCCGTCCAGTCCGGACCGGCCGTTGCTCGCGCTCACCGCTCGCGACTCCCTCCGTCGTTCATGTCTGGATTTGCCGCGTATCACGATGGGCCACCGCACGTTGCACCGACGTGACGGTGAAGATCGCGGCGGCGCCCGCCACGGCCGCGAGGAGCAGCAGCCCGATCGCGTAGTTCCCGAAGGCGCCGTAGATCCCGCCCATGACCAGCGGCGGGACGAATCCGCCGAGGCCGCCCGCCGCGCCGACCACACCGGTGACGGCGCCGACCTTGTTCTCCGGGGCCAGCCGCGACACCAGCGCGAACGTCGCGCCGCTGCCCGCGCCGAGCGCCATCGCCATCACCAGGAACGCGATCGTGCCGACCGGCATCAGCGGCGGCGCGAACGCCTGCACGACGGCCGCCACCGTCACGACGGCGAGGGTGACCGCGAGCACCCGTACGGCGCCGACCCGGTCCGACAGCCAGCCGCCGACCGGACGCATCAGCACCGCGAGCAGCACGAACCCGGCCATGCGGTTCGCGGCGTCGCCCTGCTCCAGGCCGTACTGCGACTTGAGGTAGGTCGGCAGGTACACCGAGAACGCCACGTACCCGCCGAACGTCACGGCGTACAGCGCGGACGCCTGCCAGGTGACGCCCATCCGGGAGGTCGCGGCGAGGCGGCGGGCGAACGGCTGGTCGGGGACGGTCCGGCCCGGTGCGTCCCGCAGGAGCAGCCACGCGACCGCCGCGTAGATCGCGAGCAGGATCGCGGTGAGAACGAACGGGAACTCGATCCCGTACGCGTCGACCTCCTTGACGGTGGTGAGCGCGCTGATCGCGGTGCCGCCCATCCCGGCGCCGAACAGGCCGAGGGCCAGGCCGCGCCGCTCCGGCGGGAACCACGCGTTGACGACCGGGACGCCCACCGCGAACGCCGTCCCGCCGACGCCGAGGAAGAACCCGCCGACCAGCAGTGCGGCCAGCGACGAGTGCCCGGCGAGGCCGAGGAACAGCAGCGGCGCGATCGTCACGAGCGACACCAGCGGGAACATCACGCGGCCGCCGTACCGGTCGGTGAGCGCCCCGACCGGGATCCGGCCGAGGGACCCGACCACCACGGGGACGGCGACGAGCAGCGCCTGCTCGAACGACGACAGGTGCAGCCCGTCCTGGAAGCGGGGGCCGAGGGGGCTCAGCAGCGACCACGCCCAGAAGTTGACGACGAACCCGACGGTGGCGATCGTCAGCATGGTCATGGCCCGCCGCGTATCGGTCACGCCCCGCGCTCCCTTGGTCGCCCGTCCCCCCGGAACGGGGGAAGATCTTCCCGGGGCGCGGGGAAGTAATCACCTGCCGTGCGATGCCGCGTTCGGTACGGCTCCGGCGACGCGCAGGGCCCGGACGCCGCCGTGCTCGGCACGGTTCGGCACGTCCGGGCCCTGCGGCCGGCCGGGCGTCAGCCCAGTTCGGGGTCGTGTTTCGTCGCGGCGGACGGGTTGAAGGCGTCCCGCAGCGCGTCCCCCAGCAGGTTGAACGCCACCACGATCGCCATGATCGCCAGGCCCGGGAACACCGTGGCCCACCAGGCGAGCTGCAGCGTGGTGCGCGAGTCGGCCAGCATGCTCCCGAGGGAGAAGCCGGGCGGCTGCACGCCCAGGTTGAGGAGGCTGAGCGCGCTCTCCACCAGGACCAGGACCCCGGCGCTCGTCGACCACAGGATGATCACCGGCCCGAGGACGCCGGGCGCGATGTGGCGCAGCATGATGGTGGGGGTGCGGGTCCCGAGCGTCCTGGCCGCGGTCACGAACTCCATCCGCTTGACCTGCGACACCGAGTTGGCGATGGTCCGCGCGTAGTTCACCCAGCCCCACACCGCCAGGATGATCATGAGCTTGACGATGCCGGGGCCGACCACCGCGGCCAGCGCGACGCCGACCGCGACGAACGGCACCGCGAACTGGACGTCGGCCAGCCGCATCAGGACGAGGCCGACGGTGTTCTCGTAGTAGCCGGCGACGAGCCCGAGCAGCAGCCCGAACACCGCGGACGCGGTCGCGGTGACGATCCCGACGACCATGCTGAGCCGCAGCCCGTGGAGCAGCCTGCTGAAGACGTCCCGGCCGAGCGTGTCGGTGCCCAGCAGGTGTTCCCAGGACGGTGCCCGGCTCGTCTCCGCCAGGTTCTGCGCCACCGGGTCGTGCGTCGCCAGCAGCGGGGCGGCGAGCGCGGCCAGCGCGAGCACCGCCAGCAGGATCACGGCGAAGCGTCCGGACGCGTCCGACCAGACGCGCCGGGCGGCCTCGCTCATCCTCGACCGGCTCCGCGGCACCGGCGCCGGTGCCGGTGCCGCCTTCCCCTTCGTGATCGCCGTCACGTCGCCACCTTCGTCCGCAGCCGTGGATCCACCGCCCGGACGATCACGTCCAAGCCGATGTTGACAAGAGTGATCAGCATCGCCATGCAGAACACGCTGGCCTGCACCAGCGGAAAGTCCTGGTTGGTCACGCCGCGGATCAGCAGGGCGCCGAGGCCGTTGTAGCCGAGCAGCGGTTCCAGGATGAGCAGCGCGCTGAACAGGAACGAGAACTCGATGCCCAGCCACGCCAGCATCGGCGGCATGGCGCCGGGCAGCGCGTGGCCGAGCAGCACCCGCCACGGCGGGACGCCCTTGGACCGGGCCGTGAGCACGTAGCCCTCCGCGAACGAGTCGAGCAGCTGCCCCCGGGTCATCCGGGCGCTGGTCGACACGGCCGTCACCGTGAGCGCGACCACCGGGATGACCAGGCTGGCGTATCTGGTGCTGCCGGTCGCCGGCAGCCAGCCGAGCCGGACGGCGAACAGCATCACCAGCAGCAGCGCCAGCCAGAAGTACGGGACGCTGCCCATCACGAACGTCCCGGCCATGATGAGCCGCCCGCTGGGACGGCCGGGCCGCAGCGCGGCCACCACGCCGATCCCGAACGACAGCAGCACCGCGATCAGGATCGACGGCACCACCAGCCACAGGCTCGCGCCGATGCGCTCGAAGACCATCTGCGCGGCGGGCACCCCGAACGCGAACGAGTCGCCGAAGTCGAGCGTGAACGAGCCCCGAAGGGCCTGCGCGTACTGCACCAGCACGGGCTCGTTCAGGCCGAGGCGTTCGCGGGTCGCGGCCACCACCTCGTCGGACGCGTCGGGCGGCACGAGCAGCGCGGCCGGATCGCCCGCGAGCCGCGACAGCGCGAACAGCAGCGTCGTGACGCCGCAGGCCACCAGCGCGACCAGCAGCAGCCGCCGGACGATGTAGGCGATCATCGGTCCCGCTCCCCCGCCGGCGGGGCGGCCGCGGCGACCGCCTCCATGATCCGTTCGAGGAACATCCGGCGGTCGGCCGCGAGACGGTCGGCCAGCTCGGGTCCGGGCCGGTACAGCTCGATGTCCTCGCGGGTGACGGTGCCGCGCTCGCGCAGCAGCTCCTCCACGACGCCGAGGCGGTCGCGCAGCACCCACACCTCGGACGCGACTTCCATGAGGGCGTTGAACAGGCCGTCCATGGGGACCGACCCGTCCAGGTAGACCGGATGGTCGAGGGCGAATCCAGGCATGTTCTCACCCGCTCTTCGAGAGGATCGGATCGGCCAGCGGCGGCGCCGCCGGTGTCCGCGCGTGCAGGTCGGCGCCGCCCGGGCGCAGCTCCCCGGGGAAGTGGCAGGCCGCCGTGCGGCCCGGGGCGGTCTCGGTGAGCGGCGGGACCTCGGTGGCGCAGCGGTCCCGGGCGATGGGGCAGCGGGCCCGGAACACGCAGCCGGACGGGCGGTCGATCGGCGACGGGATGTCGCCGACCGGGACGATGCGGTGTTCGGCGTCCCGCTGCATCGACACGAGCGTCGCCGTGTAGGGGTGCGCCGGGTCGGCGAAGACCCGCTCGGTGTCGCCGACCTCCACCAGCCGCCCCAGGTACATGACCGCGACCCGGTGGCTGAAGTGCCGCACCAGCCCGAGGTCGTGGGTGATGAACAGGTACGACAGGTCGAGGTCGCGCTGCAGGTCCTGGAGCAGGTTGACGACCTGTGCCTGCACCGACACGTCGAGGGACGCCGTCGGCTCGTCCGCGATGATCAGCGACGGGTTCAGCATCAGCGCCCGCGCGACGCCGACGCGCTGGCGCTGCCCGCCGGACAGCTCGTGCGGGTAGCGGCCCGCGAACGCCGGGTCGAGGCCGACCCGTTCCATCATCTCCGCCGCCGCGGCGCGGCGGGCGGCGCCGTCGCCGACGCGGTGCGAGCGGAGCGGCTCGGCGAGCACGTCCCCGATCCGCTGGTACGGGTTGAGGGAGGTGGAGGAGCTCTGGAACACCATCGCCATCCGGCGGCGGACCGTGCGCCGCAGCTCGGCGCCCCGCAGCGCGGTGATGTCGGCGCCCTCGAACTCGATGGTTCCGGCGGTGGGCCGCTCCAGCCGGATCAGCAGCTTGGCCAGCGTCGACTTCCCGCTGCCGGACTCGCCGACGAGCGCGAGCGTCTCCCCGCCGCGTACGGCGAGGTCGACGCCGTCGACGGCACGCAGCCTCTTCCCGCCCGGTAGCCGGAAGTCCTTCACCAGGCCGCCGACCCGGGCCACGTCCCCGGTCGTCGTCTTCCCCTCGGTCCGCTTCTCGGTGTTCACGCGTCCCCTTCCGTCACGGCGCCGTACCCTTCGGCGCGCAGGCAGGCGACGGTCCGGCCGGGCAGCACCTCGCGGGGTTCCGGACGGACGGTCGCGCAGCGGTCGTGCACGCTGGGGCAGCGCGCCGCCCCGGGCGCCCAGCCCGCGGGCCCGTTCGGCCGGGGACGGCGGGCGCCCGGCGATGGCGTGCAGGCG
>NZ_MKJY01000330.1 GCF_001942465.1 Actinomadura sp. CNU-125 | reverse complement strand
GACGCCGCGGGCGTGCGCCGCGTCGCCGCCGCCAGCGCCGCGAAGATCACCGCGGTCGTGGCGCCCATGTCGAGGCCGGACGACACGACCGCCAGGGTCGACGCGGCCAGCAGCCCGCCCAGGATCGTCAGCACGCCCGCCGTGTCGAACCAGCGGCGCAGCACCCGCTCGGCGGGCGCGGTCGCGTGCGGGGCCGAAGGCATGAGCAGGATCGCCGCGATGTAGAGGAACAGGCCCTGGCCCTGCACGAACGCGAACACGGCGAACGCCACCCGGAACACGACCGGGTCGATGCCCGTGCACCGGCCGAGGCCGCCGCAGACGCCGGTGATGACCCGGTTCTGCTCGTCCCGGGCGAGCCGCGGGTAGCCGCCGCGCGCGGCGGTGGCCCCGGCGGCGGCCCCGCCTGCGGTGTCGTTCGCTTCCTCGACCATGGCACCCATCGTGGCGTGCGGCGCGTCCCGCGCGGTATCGGGGACGTCCCTGAAACCGACCCTGAGGAGGACCGGGGGACGACCCCGATGCGCGGCACCGCGCCCCCGTGTGACGATCGACGACGTGTGGGAACGGTGGAGGCGATGAACGCGGGGGCGGGCGGGCGAGGCGGGGACGGCCATGACCGGAGCCTCGGCCCCCGCGCCGCCGCCCGGCGCGGTCGAGGCGCACCGCGGACGGCCACGACCGCGACGCCCGGCGCGGCTATGACGCGGCGGGGGCGGTCGTGAACGCGGCGCCCGGGACCGCGGGGGTGCCGCCGCTGGTGCGTGCGGCGGACGGGCGGCTGCTGGCCGGGGTGGCGCGCGGGCTCGCCGACCACCTCGGCATCGACGTGCTGTTCGTGCGGATCGCGTTCGTCATCCTGGCGCCCGGGATCCTCGCCTACGTCGCCTTCTGGCTGTTCGTGCCCGCAGCCGAGACGCAGGCGCGCGCGCAGAGCGCGGCGGACGCGACGCCACAGTCCGTCCCTGCGCGGACACCACGTGACTGGGGGCAGCTCCTCGCCTATGGCGCCGTCGCGGTCGGCCTGCTCGCGCTGGTCGCCCTGCCCTGGGGCGTCGCGAGCCCCTTCCAGTGGGCGCTGTGGCCGTTCGTGCTCGGCGGCGCGGGCGTCGCGCTGCTGTGGCAGCAGGCCGACCGGGCGCGGCGGGAACGCTGGGTGCTGCCGCTGCGGCAGCGGTGGCTGCGCTCCCTGCTCGGACTGCTGCTGGTCGTCGGCGGGATCGGCGGGGCCGTCGCGCAGAACGTCGAGGCGAGCCAGATCCGCTCCGTCCTCGTCGCGATGCTGATCATCCTGACCGGCCTCGCGCTGATCGTCACCCCGTGGCTCTTCCGCCTCTGGCAGGACCTCGACGCCGAGCGGCACGAGCGCATCCGCTCGCAGGAACGCGCCGAACTCGCCGCGCACGTCCACGACTCCGTCCTGCACACCCTGACCCTCATCCAGCGCAACGCGAACGATCCCCGCGAGGTGCAGCGCCTCGCCCGCTCCCAGGAACGCACCCTGCGGACCTGGCTGTACCAGCCCCGCGACGACCCCGACCGGACGTTCGCCGCCGCGATCAAGGAGACGTCCGGGGAGGTCGAGGACCTGCACGGCGTCCCGATCGAGGTCGTGTGCGTGGGCGACACCGCGCTGGACGAGCGGCTCGCCGCGGCCGTCCAGGCGGCGCGGGAGGCGATGGTGAACGCCGCCAAGTACGCCGAGGCCCCGTCGATCTCGGTGTTCGCCGAGGTCGAGGGGAAGGAGATCGCGATCTTCGTGCGGGACCGGGGCCGCGGCTTCGACCTCGACGCGATCCCGGCCGACCGGATGGGCGTCCGGGGGTCCATCATCGGACGTATGGAGCGCAACGGCGGCCGGGCGACCGTCCGCACCGCGCCGGGCGAGGGCACCGAGGTGCGTTTGGAGATCGAGAAGTCGTGAGCGAGCCGCGCAAGAAGGTCGTGCTGGTCGACGACCACCAGATGTTCCGGACGGGCGTGAAGGCCGAACTCGGCGACCGCGTCGAGATCGTCGGCGAGGCGGGCGACGTCGACGAGGCCGTCGCGGTGATCCGCGAGACGGCGCCCGACGTGGTGCTGCTCGACGTGCACCTGCCGGGCGGCGGCGGCATCGAGGTGCTGCGCCGCCTGCACGGCAACGTCCCGTCCAGGTTCCTCGCGCTGTCGGTGTCGGACGCCGCCGAGGACGTCATCGGCGTCGTGCGGGGCGGCGCGCGCGGCTACGTCACCAAGACGATCTCCGGTCCGGAGCTCACCGACGCGATCGGCCGCGTCGCCGAGGGCGACGCGGTGTTCTCGCCCCGGCTCGCCGGTTTCGTCCTCGACGCGTTCGCCGCCACCGACGCCCCCGCCGTCGACCCCGAACTCGACCAGATCACCCAGCGGGAACGGGACGTCCTGCGGCTGATCGCCCGCGGCTACGCCTACAAGGAGATCGCCAAGGAGCTGTACATCTCGGTCAAGACGGTCGAGACGCACGTCAGCAGCGTGCTGCGGAAGCTGCAGCTGTCCAACCGGCACGAACTGTCCCGCTGGGCCGCCGCCCGCCGCCTCGTCTGACCGGATCCGGTCGGCCTGCGCTCGCAGAGCTCGCTCCGGCCGCCCGGGGGCCTGGCCCGCCCCCGAGGCGATTTCCTGCCGGCACGTGATCGGTCGTCCGCCGGTCTTGCGGCGGCCCGTGGTTCGGCCGTTCGTCTTCTGGGGCGTGTTCGGTCGGTCGGCCGCTTTTCGAGGAGTCTGGTCAGGCGGTGTTCAGTACCTGGAACGGTTCGGCCAGGCGGCCCTCGGGGAGGCCGCCTGCGGCGGCGGAGGCGGACAGCCAGCCCTGGAGCATCTCCCGCAGGTCCTCCTCGGACGATTGGCCGGTCTGGCTCGCGTGGGCGCGCAGCGCGCTCACTTTCCGCTCGAACCGGTCGGTGATGTCGACGTAGTGGTTCGCGGACGGGCCGCCGGTCAGCCACACCTCGCGCGCCGTCCACGCGTCGAGGCCCTCGGTGAGCAGCTCGGGGAACGCGTAGGGGTTGCGGGCGTCGGGGTAGACGGCGTCGAGCGCGGCGCCGCCCACGGCCCGGTGGTCGGGGTGGCTCGGGTAGATCCGCTCGTAGTTGCGTTCCGGACTCGGCATGACCACCCGGTCGGGACGGACCTGGCGGATCACCCGCGCGATGTCGCGGCGCAGGTCGAGGGTGGCCTCGACGCGGCCGTCGGGGTAGCCGAGGAACCGGACGTCGGTGACGCCCACGATCTTCGCGGCGGCGCGCTGCTCGTCGCGTCGCAGCGCCGCCATCTCCGGCCGGGTCAGGCCGTCGTCGAACCCGCCCGCGTCGCCGTCGGTCACCATCAGGTACACGACCTCGATGCCGGCGTCCGTCCAGCCCGCGACCGACCCGGCGGCGCCGAAGTCGACGTCGTCCGGATGCGCCATCACCGCGAGGATCCGCTGCAGCCCGCTGTCTTCGAGTACGCCCGTCACGATCTCCACCATAAGCGCGGAACCCCGCCCTGGCACGCCCTGCGGCTGATCGCGATTGGGTCTGGGACAGGAGGCGGCGCCGGGGTATGGCTGGGAACATGCGCAAACTCATCAACGCGCCCGGGGACGTGGTTTCCGACGCGCTGCGCGGGCTCGCCGCCGCGCACCCGTCGCTGCGGGTCGACGCCACCGGCTGGACGGTCGTGCGGGCGGACGGCGCCCCGCCGCGGCAAGGTCGCCCTGGTGTCGGGCGGGGGGTCGGGGCACGAGCCGCTGCACGCCGGGTTCGTCGGGCCGGGGATGCTCGACGCCGCCGCGCCGGGGCAGATCTTCACCTCCCCGGTGCCCGACCAGATCATCGCCGCGACGATGGCGGTCGACGGGGGTGCGGGGGTATTGCACATCGTGAAGAACTACACAGGCGATGTACTTAATTTCCGGATGGCCGCCGAGCTGGCGGAGGACGAGGACATTGAGGTCGTCCCCGTCGTGGTCGACGACGACGTCGCCGTCGAGGACAGCACGTTCACGGCGGGACGGCGCGGCACCGGGGCCACGCTGTTCGTCGAGAAGATCGCCGGGGCGCGGGCCGAGGAGGGCGCGGACCTCGCCGCGGTCGCGGCCGTCGCCCGCGAGGTGAACGAGCGCAGCCGCTCGTTCGGCGTCGCGCTGTCGCCGTGCACCGTCCCGGCCGCGGGGCGCCGACGTTCGAGCTGGCGGACGGCGAGATGGAGCTCGGCATCGGCATCCACGGCGAACCCGGGCGGGAACGGGTCAAGGCGGGCACCGCCACCGACATCGTCGGCGCGGCGCTGGCGGCGATCGACGCCGACATGCCGCTCGCGGGCGAGGACCTGCTCGTGCTGGTCAACGGGATGGGCGGCACCCCGCTGATCGAGCAGTACGTCGCGTACGCCGCGGTCGCCGACTGGGTGGCCGGGCATGGCGCGCGGATCGTCCGGTGCCTGGTCGGCGACTACGTGACCAGCCTGGAGATGGCCGGGGTCATGGTGAGCGTGTGCCGGCTGACGCCCGAGCTGACCCGGCTGTGGGACGCGCCCGTCGACACGCCCGCGCTGCGGTGGGGCCGGTGATCGGGCTGACCGGCGCCGCCGCGGACCGCTGGATCCGCGCCGCCGCCGCGCTCGTCGCGGCCGACGCCGAACGGCTGACCGGGCTCGACGCCGCCATCGGCGACGGCGACCACGGCCACAACCTCGACCGGGGGTTCGCCGCCGCCGTCGACGCGCTGCCCGCGGACGCACCGGCGGGCAAGGTGCTGATCGCCGCCGGGCGGGCCCTCGTCGCCAAGACCGGCGGCGCGTCCGGCCCCCTCTACGGGACGATGCTGCGCCGTGCGGGCCGCGTCCTGGACGACCTCGACGACCCGGACGCCGCCGACTTCGGCGCGGCGCTGCGGGCCGGGCTCGACGGCGTCCGCGACCTGGGGCGGGCCGAGGAGGGCGACAAGACGATGGTGGACGCGCTCGCCCCCGCCGTCGTCGCCTACGCGGAGGCGGTCGACGGCGGCGCGCCCCTGCCCGGCGCGGCGCGGGCCGCCGCC
>NZ_MKJY01000329.1 GCF_001942465.1 Actinomadura sp. CNU-125 | reverse complement strand
GGCCCGGCGCCACCGCCTACTACCTGCGCAACCACAACATCCCACCCGAACCCGGCCTCGTCGGCCACGCCCGCGGCGCCCTCTTCGCCATCCCCGACGTCGACGAAGAAACCCGCGCAGAAGCCGTCACCGCCGTCAACGAACGCGCCTGACCTACAGCGTCGTTTCTCCGAACCGCCCTGAATCGGGTGATGGCGTGACCGCTCACGAACCAGCTCACGTCCCCTACGCACGACGCACCAACGGACCGGTGCGCTACTACCCCATCGTGCGGAACGGGGAGACGGTCGGGTACCTGTGGGCGTCCAAGGAGGACGATGCCGCATCCTGCCTGCGACGGCTGGCGAAGAAGGAAGAGAGCCTGCGGGCCTACCACGTGTGGAACGAGCGGCTGAAAGCTTCCAAGGCTGAAGGACTCACTCCTCTGCAAGCCTTACGCCGGTGGGCAGGCACCGACGACGGTGGCGAGGGTGGGCGTCTGGACGTACCAGAGCGCGAGGCGTCGACTCTGGCCGAGTTGCGCGAGATCGCGAACCCCGGCCATGTTGATCCCATCGAAGAGGAGCGCCGCGCGAACCCGCTGGGCTCCTGGCGGCAGGGCACGTCCCCGATCGTGACGTTCCGCCCTCGTGACTTCCCGAAGACGACCGAGGGTCCGGTCCGCTATGTCTCCGTCATGAAGGACGGAGACATCCTCGGATATCTATGGGCATCGACAGCGGACGACGCGGCGTCGTACATGTATCGAGTCGCCGCCGGCGACGACGGGTTCAATTCGGCCGTGCCCTGGCGCAGAGCGCTACGCGCCGCGCTGGAATATGGAATGACGCCCATGCAGGCACTCCATCATGCGATCGGCACACCGCAGGACGACCGCGCCGGCGGCATCCCCACCGACACACTGATCAACGAAGCCCCGAACCTCGCTGCGCTGCGAAGTATCGCGCAAGTCCAGCCTGCCCTTGGTTACGTCCTTGAGCGAGAGCGTAAAAAAGTGCCACCCGGCGGCGAGGAACAGACCGTGACTGCGAACTATCCGGAATACTACCTGTACGAGGACATTCCCGTAGTTTTCATTGAAACGCCAGACGGTGGATTGGACTGCCTGGCACTTTCCAATACTACCGGCGAATTCGAGCGAGACATGCGCTTCGTCCACAAGATTCACTTCGGCACGACTGCAGATATCCAGGAAGTGAATCGCGAAGAATTCCTTCGGCACGTCGAAGAGTATCGCAGCAAGCATCTTTAGGGTGAAAACGGCGGGTTGCGGCCCACACCGCATCAGCGAGCCCCTTGGTAGCCTGCGGTTCGCAGTCGGTCCGGAGGTCACAGACCGGCGCGGGTTGGCTTCCGAACGAGTCCAGGAGAGATTCCCCATGGCTGCCGCCGCCGTCAGCGCTGAGGCGCTTCCGTTGGTTCCGCAGGACGAGTACGAACTCGTGGGGCGGTTGTACCCGGAGAGCGCCTGGATGTTCGTTTGGGGGCGCCGTCTGCTGCGGGACATGGTCGGTGGCGGGGTATCTCGCTTCCTCGTGGGCCGACGGGGACCGGGGTGCTGGTCGGTATTGCACACCGACTCGGCTTGGGTCGCCGTCCGGTGTGCGGACGACGTGCTGCCTGCACTGCCGACTCATGCTGTGGCATGCGATTCCGCGCGGGAGGCGGTCGCCTACGCTGCGGCAGGGATGATGGTCGACGCTGGAGTGTCGATCGATAGCCATCTGCTCTGGGACCTGGGTTTCATCGAACCGGCACGGGCTCCTTCGTCCGTCCCCCTGGTATGGAAGCCGACGGAGCGGGCCCGGAGGCTGGACTCGTCCTCTCGTGATGACGGGCGCGCGCGTTACGAAACCGACGGCTTCGCACTTGAGCGGCTTCGGGGCCGTCCCGCGCGTTTCGGCGTACTGTCACCAGGGCCGGCGCCAGACGGTGGCCTGTTCCTGAACAGGCACGAATTCTTCACGAGCTTGTCTCACTCACGTCTTCCCGGCGACTTCGCGGTGAGCAGCGGCGAGAAGTTGCTCGAAAATACACTTCTGGAAGGTTATGGAAGCCCCAACGTACCCTACCTGTTCAGCATGAGAACACCGTTCGAGCGCCAGGGACTTCCACAGACCGCGAGCGGACACGACTGGCACATTTACTTGACTCAGCGGCCACTATGGACATTCCCCGGATTTCCCGTTGAGGAGACCACCGTCCCCGCCGTGGGAGCGATCGAGGCAAAAGGACCATCGACCGGTGGGCAGGGTTATCTGTTTCGTGATTTGGTCTCGTCTCTCTTGCGATCCGGAGAGATCATCGAGGTATCGCGCTGGGAGGGAACGCGACTTCTCAAAGAAGGCAGGGCTCGGCGGTGACCGCCTCGGATTTCAATGAGCGGCTCAACGACATCGCTTCGTTGCTGGTGCACATCATGCCTGAATGCTGGGAAAAGGCGTATTTCGTGTACAGCGCCGTGGGCACTTCCTTCGAGGCCGTCACCATCGGCGGCGGATTGGCGGATCCGAGCCGTCTGAACGAGCACAACCGCGCCTCGGTCGGAAGCATGCGCAAGGCCGAGGAGCTAGTCCCCGAGTCCGGCGTGTACGAGCTCCTACGCGACCTGCGTACCCACATGTACGAAGAAGGCCGAGGCGCATGGTGGCGGATGGTCCTGATCGTCCGCTGTCACGCGGATTCACCGTCGCCGTCCGCCGAAAGTCTACCCCAGTGGGAGGTCAAGTTCGAGCACCCCCAGCATATCGACTGGTGGGACGAAGATTTCTGGCGCGAGAACATCACTCCCGCAGCCGCTTATGAAGATCTGAAAATCTTTCCCCGGAATGCGGAGAGCATCCCCGCATGGTTGGAGCAACTCGCGTCGGTGCACGTCCCGGCGGCCCACTTCGATCCCCAAAAGGTTATGCATTCACCGCAGCGGGAAAAGGACCTGGCAGCTCTCCTCCCTGCGGGCCTCAAGGAGTTGTTCCCTGCGGCGCGCGGGTGTCTGCTGGAATTGCTGCCGCCCGGACTCGCCGACCGGTTCCAGGTCGGACGGCTCGCGGACGGGAGCTGGTCGGTCATCGCTGCCTCGCCGTCCTGGCTGGCGGTACGGGTGGACGAGGGCACCTGCACCGAAGTGCATGCGTTCGCGGAGCCCAGACCCGCCGTCGCCTTCGCGGTAGGGGCGGTCTTGGCCGAGGCCGGAACCGAAGTCAACTCCTCGATCCTTCGAGCCGCCGGCGTTCTGTCCAAGGAGGAGTCTCCCCGCAAGCTGATCAACGCCTGGTCCCTCGGCGACTACCGAAGCAACGGAGGCAAGGCATCCCGCCGGACGCTCGCCGCCCCACGGCCGAAGGGCCGCGCGGCCGCGAGGCGCCGGTACGTTGAACTGTGGCCCCTTCATAACCGGCCTGGAGTGCACTTCGTATGCCAGCCCGGCCCACCACCCGCCAGAGGCGCCTTCGTCAGCACGCACGAGATTTTCCAGTGGCATGCTGAGAATCTGCTCCCGCAGGAGGCTCCCCCCACCGCCGATCCGCACGCCGAAGATGCATTTCCCCGCGAGATGCTGGCGGTCGGCATGGAACTGGACGCCTACGGCGATCGGGCTGGCGAGTTCCTCTTTACGATCGGCACCCCCTTCTCCAGCAGAGGTGTGCAGGGCACACCGGACGAGCACCCGTATCACGTCTACCGGGTGCAGCGTCCCTTCCCGGTATCTCCGGGCCTTTTCTCTCCCGCTCCGATCTTTTCCACTGGTAATGACGAACGTTCGGAGACCTCTGGGACCGGCTCGCGTGGCTTCTACCTCGGCCGTCCGATCTCTGACCTGCTCGACTCAGGAGAATTGATCGAGATCACCGGCCCCGGGGGCGCCCCGGTTCCCGGCACCGACCATGACTGATTCGAGGCGAGAGGAAATCCCGATGCTCCAACCGCCTTACGCGGTCCCTCCCCCTCACGAACCGCAGCCCTATCAACAGGAAGAACACGGGCAACTCGTCGAGGAACTCAAGGGGACCCTGGCGAGTATCGCGCCGGACGACTGGCGACGCATCGATCTTCGGCTCCGCATGACCGTCGAAACCGGTCACGTCATCATCAGGGCGATGCGATGGAGCGGTACTTCCCGCTGGGTGGAGCCCGTCCCCGACCTCACCCGGATCGCCGCCCGACTGCGGTCGATCATGTACAGGCCCGGCGAAGGCACGTGGTTCGCGATGCGGTTCATGATGGACCCACCCGACGTGTACTGGGTCAGCTACAACCGTAGACACAACCCGCTATGGGATCCGCCGCTCCCCGCCAAGGAATGGGAACACGAACTAGCCGTCTTCCCACGAAACCGTGAACACACTCCACAATGGCTTCGCGACCTGCTCGGGCCTGAGAACGAGGACGGCTGCGACCGACCGACGTCCGAGGAACGCCCGCCGAGCATGGATTCATGCAATATTATTTTGCAACGCAATCAACAAGTAAACGCACCTTTTGCCTCGTTCTCGGCCAGGCATGTCTACGATGACGGAGGGCTTCGCGGCCCTGAAGTCACCCTAAGTGTTTCGGATCAGAGCGAAAAGCGCTACACCCTTCGCCCCGGCGACACCTTCCCTGTAAACGGACAACGCTGGATATTGAACCGCGTCGACTTCATCGGCACTACCGACTGGGCTGTCTTTCTTAGACGAGTAGACTGACCGCTCGCAGATAAACTCCCACCACAACGCTGACATGAGACTACGTCGCCGATATCAACTTCAACCACGATGCCGACATCGAAAAGGTGTCGTTCGACGACTTCACCACTGCACTGGAGATTCACCGAGCACGTAACAGGGTCGGGAAAGGGTCTCTCAAGACGCTTTACGAGATCATGCACGGCCTCGAAATCACTGCCTACAAGCAGGGCCGAATACTCACACCCGGTGAGGAATCGCTGATCCGCTCTCTCGGCGAGCGGACGCACCCCATGTTCGAGGAGTACCTGCGTGATCAGGGCCTCACCGGCACGCCGCAGCCCAACCCCGCTCCCCTGCGCATCGCCCGCCTCTTCGACTCCCTCGACGCCTC
>NZ_MKJY01000328.1 GCF_001942465.1 Actinomadura sp. CNU-125 | reverse complement strand
GAGCAGGTCGACGAGGCCGTCGGCGCGCTCGACCAGCTCCCGGGTGACGACGGGCCGCCGCCGCGCACGGCGTGGCGGCCGGGCGCGTGCGCCGCCGAGACCAGCCGGCACAGCGACCGCCACCCGGCGCCGCCGGTGGCGAGCACCACGATCGGCCGCGCGCCCGCGACGGCGAGGTCGGCGCCGACGATCGCGCCGATGCCCGCGTCGCGGCAGGCCAGGACGTGCCGGACGGCCCCGTACAGGCCGTCGCGGTCGGTGACGGCGAGCGTCTCCATGCCGAGTTCGGCGGCGCGCTCCGCCAGCGCGGCGGGCGGCGCGACACCGTGGCGCAGCGAGTACGCGGACGCGACGTGCAGATGCATCGTGTCAGTCCCATACCCGGGAAAGCAGCCAAGTCTGCGTCGAAACGTCACATCGGAGCTCGTAGACCCCCGTTTCGGTGCCGGGGGAGGCTTCCACGCGCCAGAATTCGCGCTCGCCGAGGACGTCGCCGTCCGGATCCTGCTCGCGCCACCAGTCGCGGGTCGCGACCCAGTGCTCCAGCACCCGCCGCACGACGTAGCACCGGCCGCGCCGGACGAACCGGACGGGACGTCCGTCCCGCACCGAGACGTCCACGGGATCGCCGAACACGCGCGTCATCTGCCTCCCCCTCGCGTTCACCGCACGGGGGAAGACATGCGGCCAATCGAACATACGTTCGCAAGGGAGTCTAGAGAGGTCACGAAGCCGGAGGCAAGGCGCCCCCCGCACAGACCCACTCCGGGGGGCGCCGGGGGCGGGGGTCAGCCGAGGAGGCGGGCCAGGCGGTCGGCGACCTGGGGCGCCGCGGTGACGTCGGCCATGCCGCCGCACGGCCACAGGTAGGCCCAGCCGTCCCCGGTCGGCGTGGCGACCACCATGGCGCCGCGGCCTGACCGGGCGCCGCGGACGCTCAGCACCGACTCCCCCGGCCCGGCGAGCCGCCAGGTCAGCCCGCGCAGCTCCAGTTCGTACGCCAGCGCCGCGAGGTGCCTGCGGCGCACCCGCGCGATGTCCTGCCCGCCGATGACGGACATGCCGATCACCCACCCATCCCGCCGGACGGTGACTTTGAGTCATCATCCGGCAACGATCCGTGACCGACCTCAGCATGGCCCGTGGAGGCCGTCTGTGCAGGGAAAACGCGGAGAACGGTCGATGTTTTCCGGGCGCGCGGCCCGATGGTCCGGGGCCGCGCGGCCGATACGCACGGTGTCGCCGCGCCAATCGCGACCGAATAGTTGAAACATCACGTTCATGGTGGGCGCGCCGCCGTGATACAAGCTCTTTGAGAGCGGGCGGGCACCGCCCGTGCACCACCGGGAGCAGGAGGAGCAAGCGATGACCGCCGATGCGGCCGGACGCTCCGGCGGCGGGGTCCGCGAGCGCAAGAAGCGGCGGACCCGGATGGCGCTGATCGACGCCGCCCTCGAACTGTTCGTGCGCGACGGCTACGAGGAGACGACGATCGACGAGATCGTCGCGGCGATCCCGGTGTCGCAGCGGACGTTCTTCCGGTACTTCGCCTCCAAGGAGGACGTGGTCCTCAGCCAGGTCTCGGAACGGTACCGGGCCGTCGAGGAGGCGCTGGCGGAACGGCCCGCGGCGGAGCGCCCGTTCACCGCGCTGTTCGAGGCGCTGCGCACGGTGCTGCAGACGGTCGCCGCGGGCGACGAGGCGGACGTCGCCCGGTTCCGCCGGATCCGGCAGGTGATCGAGACGACGCCCGCGCTGCTGTCGGCGGAGCTGATCGCGTACGCGGCGTCGGAGGGCGCGCTGGTCGCCGAGATCGCGCGCCGCGAGGGCGTGGACACCGCCCGGGACCTGCGGCCGCGGCTCGTCGTGGCGCTCTTCACGGCGGCGACCCGGGTCGGGTTCGAGGAGTGCTCCCGCCGCGAGATCTGGGACCCCGGGACGATCGCCGCGCGCGTCGACGAGACCGTCGCGCTCGTCGACGCGACCGTCCACGACTGGATCTGACGCCGCGTACGCGGATCTGCCGCCGCGTACGTGGAACAACGCGTACGTGGAACAACGCGTGCGAGGGCGCGGTTACCGCGTCCGTACGCCCGCTGATCATCGAGGAGCAGGAATGCGCGCGATCGTCGTGTCGGAGAACGGCGGCCCCGAGGTACTGGAGCCCGCGGAACGTCCGGACCCCGAACCGGGGCCCGGCGAGGTACTGGTCGACGTCGCGGCGGCGGGCGTCAACTTCATCGACGTGTACTTCCGGACGGGCGCGTACCCGCAGCCGCTCCCGTACACGCCCGGCATGGAGGCCGCCGGGACGGTCGCCGCGGTGGGCCCGGGCGTGGACGGGTTCGCCGTCGGCGACCGGGTGGCGTGGTCGAACGTGCAGGGCGCCTACGCGGAACGGGCCGTCGTCCCCGCGGAGTCCGTCGTGCCGGTGCCGGACGGCGTCGACCCGCAGGACGCCGCGGCCGTCCTGCTGCAGGGCATGACCGCGCACTACCTGACCCGGTCGACGTACCCGGTCCGGGACGGCGACACCGTGCTGGTGCACGCGGCGGCGGGCGGCATGGGGCTGCTGCTCACGCAGGTCGCGACGATGCTCGGCGCCCGGGTGATCGGCACGGCGTCCACCCCGGAGAAGGCGGAGCTGGCGCGGGAGGCGGGCGCCGACGCGGTGCTCGGCTACGACGGGTTCGCCGACCGGGTGCGGGAACTGACCGGCGGCGAGGGCGTCGCGGCCGTGTACGACGGGGTGGGCGCGCCGACGTTCGACGGGAGCCTGGCGAGCCTGCGGCGGCGCGGCGTCCTGGCGCTGTACGGCGCGGCGGGCGGCCCGGTGCCGCCGTTCGACCCGCAGCGGCTCAACGCCGCCGGGTCGCTGTTCCTCACCCGCCCGACGCTCGCGCACCACACCGCGACCCGCGATGAGCTGCTCGAACGTTCCGGCGAGGTGTACCGGTGGGTCGCGGACGGACGGGTGAGGGTGCACATCGGGCACCGTTACGACCTCGCCGACGCCCGCGCGGCGCACGCGGACCTGGAGGGGCGCCGAACCACCGGAAAGCTCTTGCTCACTCCCTGACCGGGCTTAGGCTGGGCCCGCAAAGCTGATCATCAGAGGAGCCCGAGCCCCCATGACCGCCACCACGACAGCCGAACCCCTCGCGCCGGACGAGCCCCGCGTCCTCGGCGCCTACCGCCTGCTGGGGCGGCTGGGCCGGGGCGGCATGGGGACCGTCTACCTGGGCGCCGAGCCCAACGGGCGCCGGGTCGCGGTCAAGGTGATCAACCGCGAGCTGGCCGGGGAGCCGGCGTTCCTCGCCCGGTTCCGCCGGGAGGTGACGGCGGCGCGGCGCGTCCACCGGTTCTGCACGGCGCCCGTCCTGGACGCCGAACTCGACCAGGACCCGCCGTACATCGTCACCGAGTACATCGACGGGCCGAACCTGCACGACGCGGTCCGCGAGCGGGGCCCGCTGCCCGGCTCCGACCTGGAGGGACTCGCGGTCGGCGTCGCGACGGCGCTGGCCGCGATCCACGGCGCCGAGATCGTCCACCGCGACCTCAAGCCCGCGAACGTCCTGCTGTCGTCCACCGGCCCCCGCGTGATCGACTTCGGCATCGCCCGCGCCCTCGACGCCGCCGACGGCCTCACCCGCACCGGGCAGTTCGTCGGGACGCCGTCCTACATCGCGCCCGAGGTGCTGGAGGGCGGGCCGGTCGAGCAGGCGTCGGACGTCTTCTCGTGGGGCTGCGTGGTGGCGTTCGCCGGGACGGGGCGGCCGCCGTTCCAGGGCGCGACGGTCGCGGAGACGTTCCGCCGCATCGGCGCCGCGGAACCCGACCTGGACGGCCTCGACGCGCGGCTGCGGGAGATCGTCGCCGCCGCGCTCACCAAGGACCCGCGCGAGCGCCCCACCGCGCAGGACGTCCTCGCCCGGCTCGTCGGTCGGGAGCGGCCGGACCCGGAGTCGCTCGCGGAGTCGGTCTCGGCGACCTGGCAGCGGCCCGACGGCACCGGCGCCCCGGCGGGGAGCACGGCGACGGGCGGGCATCCGGTCCCGCCGCCGGTTCCCGCACCGGACCCGGACGTCGCCGCGCCGTCCGTCCCGCTCCCGTCGCCCGTCCCCGCGGCGGAGCGGGAGACGACGGCGGACGGTGCGATCGGCGCCGAGCAGACCGTCCTGGTCGACCTGCCGTACCCCGAGGAGTGGCGCGGCGCGCGGCGCTGGCTGCCGCTGCTGCGCGTGCTCCTGGTGATCCCGCACCTGCTGGTCATGCTGCTCGTGTACCTGGCGCTGGTGCTCGTGCAGCTGCCGTGCTGCCTGGTCATCCCGTTCATCGGACGCTACCCGCGCTCGCTGTACCGCATGGTCGTCGGCTGCCAGCGCTGGTCGGCGCGCGTCGTCGCGTACGGGTTCGGCCTCACCGACGAGAAGCTCCCGCCGTTCCGGACGCTGCCGCCCGCCCGGCGCGGCGGCTGAACCATCGCCGGGCTTCGAACGTCCCATTCCTCCGAGGACCGCTAGGGTTCTGACGGACAGATCCCCCATTCCCCCCACAGGATCAGGATGACCACGCACCCAGGAGAGAACGGCGAGGCGCTGCGCCCCGAAGACCCCGACCGGCTCGGCCCCTACCGGCTGACCGGACGGCTCGGACGAGGCGGCATGGGCACCGTCTACCTGGGCGAGGACGACGGCGGGCGCCGCGTCGCGGTCAAGGTGATCAACCGGGAGCTGGCCGGGGAGGCGTCGTTCCGGGAGCGGTTCCGGCGCGAGGTGACCGCGGCCCGGCAGGTCCGGCGGTTCTGCACCGCGCCCGTCCTGGACGCCGAGCTGGACCACGACCCGCTGTACGTCGTCACCGAGTACATCGACGGGCCGAGCCTGGAGAAGGCCGTGCGGGAGCGCGGGCCGCTGCAGGGCTCCGACCTGGACGGGCTCGCCGTCGGCGTCGCGACGGCGCTCGCCGCGATCCACGGCGCCGGGATCGTCCACCGCGACCTCAAGCCCGCGAACGTCCTGCTGTCGTCCACCGGCCCCCGCGTGATCGACTTCGGCATCG
>NZ_MKJY01000327.1 GCF_001942465.1 Actinomadura sp. CNU-125 | reverse complement strand
CCCCCGACGCCCCGGGGCCCGCGGCCCCGGCACGTGACCTCATGCACGACACCTGGGTCGCCACCGACGGCCTCGGACGGGCCCTGCCGGAGCACGCCGAGGTCGGCGGGCCGCGCACGGACCGGTTCGTCGGCGTCTTCTACTTCCTGTGGCTCGGGCAGCACTCGACTACCGGCCCGCACGACATCGGCCGCATCCTCGCCGCGAACCCGGACGCGATCAACGACCGGGACGATCCCGCCTGGGGCCCCGAGGGGCACTTCCATCACTGGACCGAGCCGTACTTCGGGTACTACCTGTCCGACGACGCGTGGGTGATCCGCAGGCACGCGACGATGCTCGCGGACGCGGGTGTCGACACCCTGATCTTCGACATCACCAACGCCTTCACCTACAGGTCCGTCTACCGCACCCTCCTCGACACCTTCGCCGAGGTCCGCGCCCTGGGTGGCACCACCCCGCAGGTGGCCTTCCTGGCGCCGTTCGGGGCGCCGCGCCAGGCCGTGCTCGACCTCTACGACGATCTCTACGCGCCGGGCGTCCACTCCGACCTCTGGTTCCGCTGGGACGGCAAGCCGCTGATGCTCGCCGACCCGGACCTGCTAGGCGACGGGACGGACGAGATCCGCGACTTCTTCACGTTCCGCTCCACCCAGCCGACGTACTTCGACGGCCCGGCCGAGCCGGGCCAGTGGGGCTGGCTGGAGGTGTCCCCGCAGCACGTGTTCACCGACCCCGCGGGCGCGCCCGAGCAGATGACCGTGGGCGTCGCGCAGAACGCCGTCGACGGACGGCTCGGCGCGATGAGCGAACCGGGCGCCTACGGCCGCAGCCGGCACGGCGGATCGCCCGGCGACGCCGCCCGCGCCGCCGAGGGGCTCAACTTCCAGGAGCAGTGGGACCGGGCGCTCGCCACCGACCCCGAGTTCGTGTTCGTCACCGGCTGGAACGAGTGGGTGGCGCAGCGGCTGACCGCCTTCAACGGTGTCGAGGCGCCGGTGGTGTTCGTCGACCAGTTCGACTGGGAGCACAGCCGCGACATCGAGCCGCTGCGGGGCGGGACGGCGGCCGGGCTCCCCGCCGGGAACGCCTACCAGGACGCGTACTACTACCAGCTCGTTGCGAACGTCCGCCGCTACAAAGGCGTCCGGCCGCGGCCCCGCCCGTCCGCGCCGCGCACCGTCCGGATCAACGGCCGGTTCGACGACTGGCGTGCCGTCGGCCCCGAGTTCCGCGACCACATCGGGGACACCCTGCACCGGAACCATCCCGGCTGGGGAGACGCGGGCCCCTACGTGAACACGACCGGCCGCAACGACATCGAGGCCGCCAAGGTCGCCCGCGACGCGGACCACGTACTCTACGCCGGCACCCGGGAGGAGCTGTCCCCGTGGGACGGGCGCAACTGGATGATGCTGTTCTTCGATGTCGAGGGCGGCGATGACGGCGGCGGGGACGGCGGCACCGGCCGCTGGGAGGGGTTCCGCTTCGTCGTGAACCGGCGGGTGCGCGGCCCCCGCCGGACGTGCCTGGAGGTCAGCCGCGGCGGCTGGGATTGGCGGCACGCCGCCGACCTGTCCTACGCCGCCCGCGGCAACGAGATCGAGCTGGCCGTGCCGAGGCGGCTCATCGGCGCCGACCCGCGCCGCCCGCTGCGGATCGACTTCAAGTGGATCGACAACATGCGGCGCGACGGCGACATCCTCGACACCCTGACCAGCGGAGACACCGCCCCGAGCGGGCGTTTCAGGTATCGCTACGCCGAATGAGGAGAGCATGCGGCGCTTATGAGGTCGCGCGCCGCGTCCCGTGCCGACGCGGACGGCCGCCGGGGACCGGCTCCCCGGAACCAGATGAGTGTGATCGGGGGATCCCACCCAAGGCGCAGGTGAGAGGGACCCCGGGCGCGGAGACGCGGCCCGGGGCCCGCTCACGGTGCCCGCAACCGGAGATAGCCATGCGACGAACATCGTCCAGACTCCTCATCCTCCTGTCGGCTTTCGCGCTGGCCGTCACCGCCGGGGGCGTCGCCCCGGCGGCGGCGGACCGCGGCGGCGTGCGCGTCGCCGCGACCACCACCGAGTACGGCGAGCGGCCGCTCGGCATCGACGACGCCCGCCCGCGCTTCTCCTGGAAGCTGACCTCGCCCGCCCGGAACCAGAGCCAGTCCGCCTACGAGATCCGCGTCGCGTCCGGCCGGGCGGAGCTCGCGTCCGCCGACGTCTGGACGAGCGGGAAGGTCGAATCCTCCCAGTCCGTCCTGATCCCCTACGGCGGGCCCGCCCTCGAACCCCGCACCCGCTACCACTGGACGGTCCGCGTCTGGGACGCCGACGGCCGCGCCTCGAAGTGGAGCGAGCCCACGTGGTGGGAGACCGGCCTGCTCGACGGCCGCGACCTCGGCGGCGAGTGGATCGGCCACGACGCGCCGCTGCCGCTCCCCACGACCTTCACCGGGCAGAACGACCCGTCCCAGCTGAAGGCGGGCACGCAGGGGCAGACGTTCACCTCCGACAAGCCGGTCACCGCCGTGTCGATCCCGATGCCGACCTGGCAGACGTCCGACGCCGACGCGACCGTCGCCCTCTACGCGGACGGCCCGGGCGGCGAGCTCCTCGCCGAACGCCGCGTCGAGGACCACTCCGACAACGCCGAGGCCACCCTCGAACTGGAGGAGCCCGCGCCCGCCGGGACGTACTACATCGAGCAGTCGGACCCCTCCGGCCAGATCGGCTGGTGGGGGCACACCGAAGGCGGCTACGAGCACGGGCGGGCGTACAAGGACGGCGAGCCCGCCGACGGCGACCGCCGCTTCTCCTTCCGGACCGTGTCGGAGGGCGCGGACGGCATGACCTCGCGGCTCCGCAAGGAGTTCGCCGTCGGGAAGAAGATCGAGCGGGCCCGCCTCTACTCCACCGCGCTCGGCGTCTACACCGCGCGGATCAACGGGCACCGGGTCGGGAACGACGAGCTGACCCCCGGCTGGACCGACTACGCCGAACGCGTCCAGTACCAGACGTACGACGTGACGAAGCTGCTGCGCCGCGGCGGCAACGCGATCGGCGCGACCCTCGCGCCGGGCTGGTACTCCGGGCACATCGCGATCTTCGGGCCGGGCCAGTACGGCGACCGCCCCTGGTTCCGCGCGCAGCTCCGGATCGACTACACCGACGGGACGTCGCAGCAGATCGTCACCGACCCGAGCTGGCGGAGCGCCGTCGGCCCGGTGCTGACCTCCGACCTGCTGATGGGCGAGGCGTACGACGCACGGAAGGAAACCCCCGGCTGGAGCCGTCCGGGCTTCGACGCGGCGTCCTGGACGCCCGTGCTGCGCAACGCCGAGGCCGCCCCCCTGCCCGTCGCGCAGTCGGCGGCGCCGACCCGCGTCGAGCAGGAGATCGAGCCGGTGAAGGTCACCAGCCCGGAACCGGGCGTGCACATCTTCGACCTCGGCCAGAACATGGTGGGCACGGTGCGGCTGCGCGTGTCCGGCGAGGCCGGACGGACCGTGACGCTGCGGCACGGCGAGGTGCTGAACGACGACGGCACCCTCTACACCGCCAATCTCCGCACCGCCAAGGCCACCGACACCTACACGCTCAGGGGCGGCGGCACCGAGACCTACGAACCCCGCTACACCTTCCACGGGTTCCGCTACGTCGAGGTGACCGGCTACCCCGGCACGCCCGGCCTCGACGCCGTCACCGGACGGGTCATGCACACCGCAGAGCCGTTCACCATGTCGTTCAAGACCGGCGAGAAGATGCTCGACCGGCTCCACAGCAACATCACGTGGGGCCAGCGCGGCAACTTCCTGAGCATCCCGACCGACACCCCGGCCCGGGACGAGCGCATGGGCTGGTCCGGCGACATCACGTCTTCGGCCGCACCGCCACCTACAACATGCAGTCGGCACGGTTCCTCACCAAGTGGATGCGGGACATGCGGGACGCGCAGTCCGCCGACGGCGCGTTCGCCGACGTCGCGCCGAGGGTCGGGTTCCTCGGCGGCGGTTCGGCGGCTGGGGCGACGCGGGCGTCACCGTCCCGTGGAACCTGTACCAGGCGTACGGCGACCGGCGCGTCCTGGAGGACAACTACGCGGCGATGCGGAAGTGGATCGCGTACTTGGAGGAGCACAGCGACGGGCTGCTGCGCCCCGCGTCCGGGTACGGCGACTGGCTGAACGTCGACGCCGAGACGCCCAAGGACGTCATCGGCACCGCCTACTTCGCCCACTCGGCCGCCCTGGTCGCCGAGATCGCCCGCGTCCTGGGCGAGACGGCCGACGCCGAGAAGTACGACGACCTCGCCGGACGGGTGCGCGCCGCGTTCGCCGACGCGTACGTCACCGAGGGCGGCGCCCGCATCAAGGGCGACACCCAGACCGCCTACGCGCTGGCGCTGTCGTTCGGCGTGCTGCCCGCGGACGCGCGCCGGCCCGCCGCCGACCGTCTCGTCGAGTTGATCGAGGCGCGCGACTGGCACCTGTCCACCGGGTTCCTCGGCACGCCCGAGCTGCTGCCGGTGCTCACCGAGACCGGGCACACCGACGTCGCGTACCGGCTGCTCCAGCAGAAGACGTACCCGTCGTGGGGCTACCAGATCGGCAAGGGCGCCACCACGATGTGGGAGCACTGGGACTCGATCAAGCCGGACGGCGGCTTCGAGGACCCGGCGATGAACTCCTTCAACCACTACGCCTACGGGGCCGTCGGCGAGTGGATGTACGCCAACATCACCGGCATCGCCCCGGCCGAGCCCGGCTACCGGCGGACCACGGTCCGCCCGCGTCCCGGCGGCGGCGTCGACCGCGCCGAGGGCCGCTACGACTCGGTCTACGGCCCGATCGAGACGAAGTGGTCGGTGCGCGGAGACCGCTTCGACCTGTCGGTGTCCGTCCCCGTCAACACCACCGCCGAGGTCTGGGTCCCCGCCCGGTCCGCGTCGGAGGTCCGGCAGAAGGGGGCGAGGTTCCTGCGGATGCGGGACGGCGCCGCCGTGTTCGCCGTCGGCTCCGGCACCCACCGCTTCACGGCGCCCGCCCCACCGACCGACTGACCCCGCCACTCCCGTCCCGCACGTGCGGGGAGGGCGACCCGCCCGCCCTCCCCGCACG
>NZ_MKJY01000326.1 GCF_001942465.1 Actinomadura sp. CNU-125 | reverse complement strand
GGGTGCCGGGCGGGGTACGCCACGCCGGCGCGGGGCGGCGCGCGCCGCGTCCCGTGCCGGGCCGTCGGTGAGGGGCGTCAGGCGGACCGGTCGCCGCGGGCGCGAGCAGCTTCCATGCGGCGGGGAGCAGCGCGGCGGCGTCGGAACCTTCAGGGCGTCGCCCGCCAGGAACGGCGTCATGCCGAGTTCGAGGGCGCGGCCGAGGTCCACGTCCAGGCTGGCCATCAGGTAGGGCACGCCGGTGGCGTACATGATGACGGTGCCGGTGAGCATGGTCGCGGCGGTGCGCAGCGGGGTGCGGTCGCCGCCGCGGCCGGCGAGGCGGCCCACGACCGCGGCCGCCACGATGAAGCCGAGGACGTAGCCGAGGGTGGGGACGCCCGCGCCGGATTCGCCGTCGGTGAACCAGGGGACCCCGGCCAGGCCGGCCAGCAGGTACAGGGCCATGCCGATTGCGGCGCGGGCGGGGCCGAGGGCGGCGCCGGCCAGCAGGACCGCGAACGTCTGGCCGGTGACCGGGACGGGGGTGCCGGGCAGCGGGACGGCGATCTGCGCGGCGATGCCGACGAACACCGCGGAGCCGGTGATGAGGGCGGCGTCGCGGGTCAGGGACCCGGGCAGCAGGTCGCCCAGCACGGCGGGGCGCCGCTGGGCGGGATGGGCGTGAGCTGCGTGGGCAGTAGCCACTGAACCTCCCATATAGGTGTTGTCCGGTCGAAATTTAGCGAACGGCGGCGGGGGGAGGGACGGCGCGGTCGGTGGAAGCGGCGTCGCGGGCCAGGTACACGATGTCGGGTTCGCCGCGGGGGACGGGGACGGGGACGGTTTCGACGCGGGCGAAGCGGTCCCGCAGGCGGGCCTCGAAGGCGGGTGCGGTGCCCGCGCTCCAGACCGCGAGGGTTCCGTGCGGGGTGAGGCGGGAGGCGATCAGGTCGAGTCCGGCGGGGCCGTAGAGGCGGGCGTTGCCGGGGGTGACGGTCCAGTCGGGGCCGTTGTCGATGTCCAGGCACATGGCGTCGAAGGGGCCGGTGCCGGGGTCGGCGAGGGCGTCGAGCAGGTCGGCGCGTTCGACGGTGACGCGCGGGTCGTCCAGGGCGCCGCGGGACCAGGGGCGCAGCAGCGTGCGGTGCCAGCCGATCACGGCGGGTTCGCGTTCGACGACGGTGACGTGCGTGACGCCGGGGAGGGTGAGGGCCTCGGCGAGGGAGAATCCGACGCCGAGGCCGCCGATGAGGATGCGGGCGGGGGCGGGCGGGTTTGCGGCGGCGGCGCGGACCAGCAGCCGCTCGGAGGCGCCGCCGCGGGTGTCCATGAGGAACACGCCGTTGCTGATGATCTCGTAGTGTTCGCCGGCGCGGCGCAGCACCAGTTCCCCGCCGATGCCCGCGGCGCGCTCGATCACCTCCGCCGTCATGGCCCCGACCCTAGCCGATCACGGTGCGCCGCCCGCCGGACCGCCCGCCGGACCGTCCGGTGCGGGGGCGGGGGCGGGTCAGCGCAGGGCGGTGTAGACGCCCGCGGCGACGGCCCCGTACGCCAGGTGCGGCACGGCGTCCATGAGCCAGTCCGACGCCGACCATGTGCGGGGGTCGGTGAGGCCCAGCGCCGTCATGGGGGCGGCGGAACCGGCCATGGCAAGGCCGGTCAGTGCGAGCGCGGCGAGCGGGAGCGGCACCCGGCGGCGTCCGGCCAGCAGCCCGTACACCAGCGCGGCGCCCGCGCCTGCGCCGTAGCCCAGCAGCGGGCCCAGGCCCGCTTTGCGGTTCTCGGCGTCCGCGCCGGGGCCGAGCCCGACGCCGGCGGCTTCGGCGATCTTCTCGACGCTCTGCTCGGGGGTGCCGCTGGCCGGGCGGGCCCGTACGGCCATGTCGAGGTAGGTCATCACGTTCAGGGCGCTGGTTCCGGCGGCGCCGGCGACCAGTCCGCGGGTCACTGTGTCCATGTCCCGCCGCTACCCCGAACGGGGCCCCGCATCCACATCGCCGTTATGGACGCAGCACCGCAACGAGTAGGTAACAATGGGCCGCTATGTCATGGCTGAACAGAACCCGGATGACCGCCGCCGCGTCGCTGCTGTCGGCGGGCGCGCTCGCGGGCTGCGCCCTGACCGCGCTCGGCGCGACGAGCGTGCCGGGGGCGCCCGGACGCCCGGCGCGGGCGCGAGCGCCGAGTGCCCGCGCGTTCCCGCGCCCGGCGGCGAGAAGGGCCGCGAGTTGCGCGGCATGTGGATCGCCACCGTCGGCAACATCGACTGGCCCAAGGACCCCGGCGCGTCCGCCGCCGAGCAGAAGAAGCAGTTCACCCGCCTGCTCGACCGCGCCGCCGCGATGAACATGAACGCCGTGTTCGTCCAGATCCGCCCCAACTCCGACGCGTTCTACGACTCCCCGCACGAGCCGTGGTCTCAGTGGATCACCGGTGAACCCGGCAAGGACCCCGGCTACGACGTCCTGGGGTTCATGCTGAAGGAGGCGCACGCCCGCAACCTGGAGTTCCACGCCTGGTTCAACCCCTACCGCGTCAGCCGCCAGACCGACCTGAAGGAGCTCGCGCCCGGCAGCCCCGCCCGCGAGAACCCCGGATGGGTCCGCGAGTACGGCGACGGGCTCTGGTACGACCCGGGCGTCCCCGAGGTCCGGGAGCTGGTCACCAAGTCCGTCCTGGACGTGGTGAACAAGTACGACATCGACGCGGTCCACTTCGACGACTACTTCTACCCCTATCCCGAGGACGGCGAGTTCCCCGACGGCGACACCTACCGCGCGCACGGCGGCGGGAAGGACCGCGGCGACTGGCGCCGCGCCAACGTCAACGCCCTCGTGCGGACCGTGTCGGAGAAGATCCACGCGGCCAAGCCGCACGTCCGGTTCGGGATCAGCCCGTTCGGTGTGTGGCGCAACGACTCCACCGACCCGGCGGGGTCCGACACCCGCGCCCTGCAGAGCTACGACGACGTCTACGCCGACACCCGCACCTGGATCCGGGAGGGGTGGGTCGACTACGTCACCCCCCAGCTGTACTGGCCGATCGGGGACGGCGCCGCCGACTACGCCGAGCTCGTCGGCTGGTGGTCCGAGCAGGTGAAGGACACCGGCGTGCGCCTCTACATCGGGCAGGGCGCCTACCGCGTCGGGCAGGGCGGCCCCTGGGACGATCCCGCCGAGCTCACCCGGCACCTGACGCTCAACGACGAGCATCCCGAGGTGGACGGCGACGTGTACTTCAGCGCCACGAACCTCATGGACAACACCGCCGGGTTCGCCACCCGCCTGCGCGACGAGCACTACGCCCGACCCGCCATCCCGCCCGTCACCGCCCCCGCCGGCGGCGGGAACAGGGGCGGCGATGCGCCCGCGCCCGCGAGCGGCGTCACCGCCCGCCCCCACGACAAGGGCGTCGAGGTCCGCTGGAGCGCCTCGCCCGGCGCCGCGTCCCACGCGGTGTACCGGGTGGACGGGAAGGGCGACGCGTGCTCCGCCGTCGACCCCGCGCGGCTCGTCGCCGACGTCCGCGGCGGCGGGATCATCGACCCCACGGCCGAACCCGGCCGCACCTACACCTACTACGTCACCGCCGTCGACCGGTACCACCGCGAGAGCCCGCCCGCGCGCGGCGCAACGGCCGCCGCCCCGGAAGGATAATGATCTTGATCTGTGGGGAGGAACCAGTCACCCCGACCGGCCCCCCGGAGGTTAAGAGCATGGCGCTGTCGATGGAGGAGCAGCGGATCCTCACCCAGATCGAGGTCCGCCTGAGCGAGGACGACCCGCGGCTGGCCCATCGGCTCGCACGGCTCGGCGACCGCCGTCCCGGCCGCGGCCGCCGGGTCCGGCTGATCGCGGCCGCGTCCGTCGCCGTCCTGGCCGTGATCGCCGCGATCGCGATCGGTTTCGCGGCCGCCATCACCTGAACGCGGCACGGGCGCGGCACGGACGCCGCAACGACGAGCGCCGTGGCCCGGCGGGATCGGAATCCCGCCGGGGCCACGGCGTAAAGGCCGGTGTGGTGGTCGCCTCGCGGCGAAAGGCACAACGAAGCTCCGGCCCGGCCCGCGAAGGGACCGGCGGTATTCCTCGAAGGCGATGGGTAGAGCCCGGGGGACACATGCCACACCGACGCCATCCACCATAACGGCAACGGGGCACTGCTCATTCCACCCGCCCCCGTCACCGGCGTGTCCACGGCCACCTCACCGCGCGGTGACGGTTGCCTGCACGGGTGCACCGCCCCCGCCCGGCCTGCGTCCATGAAAGTGGGAACCGACGCCGACACACACGGCGGGACGCCGCGCGCAGGTGAGGAGAACGACCAGTGGACACATCGGGGGACACCGCCGGAACCACGGACGCCGAAGGACGCACCGACGGCCCTGCGGGCGGCCGTGCGGGCGGCGGCGCGGCCGAGTGGGAACTGCCCGCCTTCACCGGCGCCGCCGCCGCGGCGCGCGCCCTGACCGTCGGCGCCCTGCGCGGCTGGCGGGTCGCCGACCCCGCCGACGCGACGACATCGTCCACATCGTCGACGAACTCGTCACCAACGCCGTCCTGCACGGCACCGGCCCGATCCGGCTCCGGCTGCGCCTGCACGGCCGCCGCCTCGTCGGCGAGGTCACCGACGCCCGCCCCGCCGTGCCGCCGCCCGCCCCGGACGGCGTCCCCGTCTGGAACGAAGCCGGCCGCGGCCTGCTGCTGGTCGCGGCCCTGGCCACCGAGTACGGCACCGAACGGCACGACGGCGCAGGCGGCGGCAAGACCGTCTGGTTCAGCCGGCTGCTCACCCCCGGCGACGGCCACCGCCCCGCCGCCGCCCACTGACCCGCGCCGCGCACGGAAGCGGAACTCGATCCCCGGACCTCGCGCCCGGTGCGCTCCGTCCGGCACGCTCCGTCCGGCGTTCGTCAGCGGCGAGCGTCGCGACGAGGCGCCGCAGCGAGGCACGGGCCGGCGGGCCCCACGTCGCCTGCCCTCCGGGGCGGCCCCGCACACCGCGTCGGCGATGAACAGGCAGGCCAGGCGCGCAGCACCGCCCAAGCCGCGGGCGCGGCGCAGCGTCGCGGGCGGAGGTATGGACTGCCTCGCGGTCAACCCACGGACCGGTGCCTTCGTCCGTGAGATGCGGTACATCGCCGAG
>NZ_MKJY01000325.1 GCF_001942465.1 Actinomadura sp. CNU-125 | reverse complement strand
ACGCTCGGCGGCCGAAGTCGGGGAGAGGCACGCGGCCGCCGGAGACCGGGCCGGAGCGCTCGGCGGCCAGGGCACGGGATGGCGGCTTGGCGGGCGGTCGCTCGACGAAGGAGGGCCGGGACGGGCGTGGGGCGCGTCGGCCGGGCGCGCGGGGCGAGCTGCCGGAGGGGGTGCGGGCGGGAGTCGGGCCCGCGGTCGGGGTCGACGGCCTGCCGGAGTCGTGGGAGGCGGCGCGGGCGGCGCTGCGGCTCGCCGCCGAGGGCACGCCCGGCGACCCCGGGCCCCGGGTCGTGCACGCCGTCGAGGCGGGCGCTGGATGGTGCTGGCGCGGACCGTCGGGCCGGACACGCCCGAGATCGCGGACGTCGCGGCCGTGGAGCACGCGGCGCGGGCCGCGCCGTGGATGCTCGCGACACTCGACGCCGTCGCGGGCGCGTCCAGCGTGCGGGCCGCGGCGGCGACCTGCGGGTGCACCACTCGACGCTGCAGGAACGGCTCGTCCAGGCGGAACGGCTCACCGGCTGGCCGCTCGACGACGCGCCGGGCCGGTTCCGCCTGCACCTCGCGCTCGTCCTGCGCCGCCTGCACCGCGCCCCACCGCTGTAAACGGGCCGACGAAGTCAGGCGGCAAAGGAAACGCGGCGCACACCTCGGCCGGTGCGCACCAACGATGCACCACGCACCCGGCACCGACGAACGCGAGCCCGAAAGCGCGGCACAGACCGTCCCGCCCGTCCTTGGCGCCGGGCCTTGGTCGGGGCGGGGTGGCCGTTCGGTGGACGGTGCGGGCGGCGGTCGGGTCAGCGGTGGTCGAGGCGTTGGCGGAGGGCGGTGTGGCGGCGTCCCGCACCGGCGGTGCGGACGGCGGCGGCCAGGGCGCGGCGGGAACCGACGAGGACGACCAGCTTCTTCGCGCGGGTGATGCCGGTGTACAGGAGGTTGCGGCGCAGCATCGTCCAGGCGCCGGTGGTGAGCGGGACGACCACGGCCGGGTACTCGCTGCCCTGCGAGCGGTGGATCGTGATCGCGTAGGCGTGGGCGAGTTCGTCGAGTTCGTCGAACGCGTAGTCGATGCTCTCGTCCTCGTCGGTCAGGACGGTGAGGGACTGGTCTTCGAGGGAGACCTTCGTGACGACGCCGACGGTGCCGTTGAACACCCCGGCCTCGCCCTTGTCGTAGTTGTTGCGGAGCTGCGTGACCTTGTCGCCGACGCGGAAGACGCGGCCGCCGTAGCGGCGTTCGGGGCGGGAGTCGTCGTGCGGGGTGAGGGCCTCCTGGAGGAGCGCGTTGAGGGCGCCCGCACCGGCGGCGCCGCGGTGCATGGGCGCGAGGACCTGGACGTCGCGGCGGGGGTCGAGGCCGAACTTGCGGGGGATGCGGTTGGCGATGACGTCCACGGTCGTCTCCGCCGCCTCCTCTTGTTCCTCGCAGGGGAACAGGAAGAAGTCGGGATAGCCGCTGGTGTGCGGGTGGTCGCCGGAGTTGACGCGGTGGGCGTTGACGACGATGCCGGACTGCTGCGCCTGCCGGAAGATCTTCGTGAGGCGCACGCGCGGGATCGCCGCGGAGGCGAGGAGGTCGGCGAGCACCTCGCCGGCGCCGACGGACGGGAGCTGGTCGACGTCCCCGACCAGGAGCAGGTGCGCGCCGCGGGGTATGGCCTTGACGAGCTTGTTCGCCAGGATCAGGTCGACCATCGACGACTCGTCGACGACGATCAGGTCGGCGTCCAGGGGGTTGTCCTGGTCGTAGGCGGCGTCGCCGCCGGGCTGAAGTTGGAGGAGGCGGTGGACGGTGGCCGCCTCGTGGCCGGTCAGCTCGGCGAGGCGCTTGGCGGCGCGGCCGGTGGGCGCGACCAGGACGATCTTGGCCTTCTTGGCGGCGGCGAGCTCGACCACGGACCGGACGGTGAAGCTCTTGCCGCAGCCCGGGCCGCCGGTGAGGACGGCGACCCTGGAGGTGAGGGCGAGCTTGACGGCCTCTTCCTGTTCGGCGGCGAGGTCGGTGCCGGTACGCTTCCTGAGCCAGGGCAGCGCCTTCTCCCATTCGACGTCGGCGAACGCCTTGAGGCGGTCCTCCTTGGCGTCGAGGAGTTCGTGCAGGCCCCGCGCGAGTGAGCGTTCCGCTCGGTGGAACGGGACGAGGTAGACGGCGGGGATCGTCGCGCCCTCCTCGTCCCGGGGGATCGGCTCGCGCACCACGCCCTCGGCCGCGGCCAGTTCGTCGAGCGCGGGGACGATCAGCTCGCGGGGCACCCCGAGGATCTTCTCGGCGTCGGTGACGAGGTTCGGCTCCGGCAGGAAGCAGTGCCCGTTGTCGGCGGCCTCCGACAGCGTGTACTGCAGCCCGGCCTTGATCCGTTCGGGGCTGTCGTGCGGGATGCCGATCGCCTGCGCGATCGTGTCGGCGGTCTTGAAGCCGATGCCCCACACGTCCGCGGCGAGGCGGTAGGGGTCGCGGCGGACGGTGTCGACGGAGGCGTCCCCGTACTGCTTGTAGACGCGGACGGCCAGGGAGGTGGAGACGCCGACGCCCTGCAGGAAGACCATGACCTCCTTGATGGCCTTCTGCTCCTCCCAGGCGTCGCCGATCCGCTTGGTGCGTTTCGGGCCGAGGCCGGGCACCTCGACGAGGCGTTTCGGTTCCTCCTCGATGATCCGCAGGATGTCGGTGCCGAAGTGCTCGACCATCCGGTCGGCCATCACCGGCCCGATGCCCTTGATCATCCCGGAGCCGAGGTAGCGCCGGATGCCCTGGACGGTCGCGGGCAGCACCGTCGTGTACGACTCGACCTCGAACTGGCGCCCGTACTTCGGGTGCGAGCGCCACCGTCCCGTCAGCCGCAGGCTCTCCCCCGCCTGGGCGCCCAGCAGCGCACCGACGACCGTCAGCAGGTCGGCGCCGCCGCGGTCGGTGGCGACCCGGGCGACCGTGTAGCCGGTTTCGTCGTTGGCGTAGGTGATGCGTTCGAGTACGGCTTCCAGGACTGCCGGGGGCGGTGGAGTCGGTGTGGTCACATAAGGCATGATCACAGGCGGGCCGGACGTTCCGTCAGAGGTTCGCGGAGTTGTGGACAACTCGCGGGGACGGCGCCCGCGGACACTTCCAGGACGCCCGTCTCGGTCGCGAGCGCGGTGACGAGCCGCGCGGGCGTCACGTCGAACGCGGGGTTGAACGCGGCGACGCCGTCCGGGGCCGTGCGGGTCCCGCCGAAGGCGAGGATCTCGTCGGCGGCGCGCTCCTCGATGGGGATGTCGGCGCCGGACTCCGTCGCCCGGTCGACCGTGCTCCACGGCGCCGCGACCAGCAGCGGGATCCCGGCCGCCGCGCAGGCCAGCGCCACCCCGAGGGAACCGACCTTGTTCGCGGTGTCGCCGTTGGCCGCGATCCGGTCGGCGCCGATGACCGCCGCGTCCACGAGCCCCCGCATGATCGTGCCCGCGGCCGCCGCGTCGGCCTGCACCACGCACGGTATGCCCGACTCGTGCAGTTCCCAGGCGGTGAGCCGCGAGCCCTGCAGGAGCGGGCGCGTCTCGTCGGCGTAAACCAGCTCGATCCGGTCGCGGGCGTGCAGTTCGCGGACGACGCCCAGGGCCGTCCCCCAACCGGCGGTCGCGAGCGCGCCCGCGTTGCAGTGCGTCAGCAGGCGGAGCGGACGGCCGGGACAGCGGGCGGCGAGCCAGTCCGCGCCGTGCGCACCGATCGCCCGGTTGGCGCGGACGTCCTCGTCCAAGACGGCCTGCGCCTCGGCCGCGACGGCGGCGGCGCCCTCGGGGACCCGGGGCACGACCCGGTCGACGCCCGCCGCGAGGTTCTCGCCGTGGGCCGGGCCTCCCGGACGCGGGCGATCGCGGCGTCGCGGGCGCGTCGATCCCACCCCTCCCGGGCGGCCTGGCGGACGGCGATCGCGACGCCGAACGCGCCCGCGTCGCCCAGCGCGGCGCGCCGCGCACGACGAGCCGCCGGATCGCGTCCACGAGCGCGTCCACGTCCCGCACCTCCAGGTGCTCGACGCGGGCGGGCAGGACGGTCTGGTCCAGCAGCCGCAGGGCGTCGCCCGTCCAGGCGATGGTCCGCACATCGGTCGTCATGCTGTCCATAATGCCTCGCAAGTCGCGTCCGCCCTTACCGGGCAGGGCCTTCCGGCCTCCGCCGAACCACCGTGTGACCTGCGATAACTTGACATCGATCGAACCGGTGTTCGAAATTAGGCGGGAACGGGAAGGGGACGGACGTGGCCGAGGCGGCACTGCGCGACGCGACCGCGCTGCGCGACGCCGTGTCGCCGGGCACGGGCGCGGCGCGGGCGGTACCGGTACTGCCCGCGCTGCGCGCCGTCCTGCCCGACGGGCTGCGCGCGGGCTCGCTCGTCGGCCTCGACGGCCCCGCCGCCGCCTCGCTCGCCGCGGCGCTCGTCGCGGGCGCGTCCCGGCACGGCGGCACGGACGGGACGGGCGGCTGGTTCGGCGTCCTCGGCCTGCCCGGCGTTCGGCGTGCGGGCCGCCGCCGGGATGGGCGCCGCCCCGGACCTCCTGCTGCTGGTCGAACGAACCCGGCGACCGCTGGGCGGACCGTGGTCGCGGCGCTGCTGGAGGCCGACGACCTGGTGCTGCTGCACCCGCCCGAGCGGCCGGACCCGGCCGCCGTCCGGCGGCTGTCCGCGCTCGCCCGCAGGCACGGCACGGTGCTCGCGCTCGCCGCCGAGCCCGGCTGGCCGGGCGTCCGGCTGCGCCTGCGCACGGCCGCGCCCTCGTGGGAGGGCCTCGGCCCGGGCCACGGCCGGCTCCGGGCCCGCCGCACCGAGGTCATCGCCGAGGGAGCGGGCCGCGACCGCCGCGCCTCCTGTCGGTTCCCGCCCCCGACGGCACGATCGCCCCGGACGACGCCCGCCCCGCGCTCAAGGTCGTCCCCGAGGAATCCCGCGTGAGCCGAGGCGCCCCCGCCCACCGCCCGTCCCCCGATGCCCCGGCCCCCGAACTGCGGGGCCAGCCCGGTGGCGTGCACCGGACGGGCGGAGCCGCTTCCCCGCGTCCTGTCCGCAGACGCGCGAGAGGACTCCTCCGAAGGACGCGGCCACCCCGGTGGCGGCGTGCACCGGACGGGCGGAGCCGCTTCCCCGCGTCCTGTCCATGAGCGGGGCGTTTCCGGTGCGCGTGGGACGGGTG
>NZ_MKJY01000324.1 GCF_001942465.1 Actinomadura sp. CNU-125 | reverse complement strand
CCTGGCCCATCTTGTCGTAGTCGAGGGCCTTCTGCGCCGCCTCGTAGTCGGAGACGGCCTTGCGCAGATCGTCGATCGCCTTCTTCGCCTCCGGCGTGAGGGCGCCGCCGTCGTCCGGTCGCTCGCCGCCCTCCGCGGGCCGCTCCCCGCCCTCGTCCGGTGGCAGCGGCTCGCCGGTCGCGGCGGCGACGATCTCGTCGAGCGCCTGGTCCAGGCTGCTCGCCGACACGATCGTGTTGCCGTAGCGCGCCAGCACCGTGTGCAGGATCGGGTACTGCTGCTCGCCCTTCTGCATCGAGTACACCGGCTCGATGTACAGCAGGCCGCCGCCGAACGGGATGGTCAGCAGGTTGCCGGAGATGGTCTGCGACTCGTCCGATCTCAGCTCGAACAGGTCTTCCTTCACCTCGGGATGCGCCATGAACGCCCCCTGCACGAGGTTCGGGCCCGGCGGCTGCGCGTCCCGCGGCATCTGCAGGATCGTGATCTGGCCGTAGTTCTGCCCCGGGGTGGAGTTCACCGCCATGAGCGCCGACATCTGCTGGTTGTTGCGCGGGTTGAACACCGTCGTCAGCGAGAACGCGTCCTCCGGCTGGCCCGGGAGCTGCAGGCTCCGGTAGTAGGGCGGCTGCAGCTTGCCCTTGCTGCCCGGGTCCTCCGCGACGCCCCAGAAGCCCTCGCCGCTGTAGAACGCCGCCGCGTCCGTCACGTGGTACTTCGACAGGATCGTCCGCTGCACCTTGAACAGGTCCTGCGGGTAGCGGAAGTGCTTCTCCAGCTCGGGCGGGATCTGCGAGCGGGGCTGGACGGTCTTGTCGAAGACCTTCGTCCACGTCTTCAGGATCGGGTCGCTCTCGTCCCACGCGTACAGGTGCACGGTGCCGTCATAGGCGTCCACCGTGGCCTTCACCGAGTTCCGCATGTAGTTCACGTGGTCGTCGGCCTGCCGCGCCACCGCCGACCGCGTCTCGGTGATGGTGTCGCGCGTCGCCTCCCCGAGGGAGGTCTCCTCCGAGTACGGGTAGCTGTTGGACGTCGTGTAGCCGTCCACGATCCAGATGATCCGGCCGTTCACGACCGCCGGGTACGGGTCGCCGTCCAGCTTCAGCCACGGGGCGGCCTTCTGGACGCGCTGCATCGGCGACCGGTCGTAGAGGACCTTCGCGCCGTCGTTGATGGCGCCCGACAGCAGCAGGTTCTTGTCCTGGAACTTCGTCGCGTACAGCAGCTTGTTGAAGAACGAGTCGACCGGGACGCCGCCGGGCCCGTCGTAGTTGCTGGTCTGCTGGCCGTCCTCGCTGTTGTCGGGGTAGTTCAGTTCCTGCTGGCCCTGACCGCCCACCACCGAGTACGGCGGCGTCCGCTCCCCGAAGTAGATCTCCGGGCGCTTCACGGAGATCTTCTGGTTCCCGGAGACGGGCATGTTCTGGGTGATGTACTTCGGCAGCCCGCCCTCGCCGAGCTCGTCCGCGTACGCCGACACCAGCCCGTACCCGTGCGTGTAGACCATGTGGTCCTTGATCCAGCTGTGCTGGCCCTCCGGCGCGCCCGACAGCTCCCGCAGCGCCACGACCGTGTCGACCATCTCGCCGTCGATCTCGTACCGGCCCACGTCGAGGATGTCGGGGAAGTTGTAGAACGGGCGGACGCGCTGCTGCTGCCGGAACGTCGGCCCCACGACGTTCGGGTCGAGGATGCGGGCGCCGTCCAGCTTCTCCGCCTCCGCGCGCAGCGTCGCCTGGTCCGTCGCCGGACGCGCCGCGAACTGCTCGACCTTCGCCCCGTCGACCCCGTACGCGCTGCGCGTCGCCTCGATGTTGCGCTGGATGAACTCGCGCTCCTTCGCCAGCTCGTCCGGCTTCACCTGGAACTGCTGGATCAGCAGCGGGTACACCCCGCCCAGCAGGATCGCCGACAGCACCAGCAGCGTGAAGCCCACGCCCGGCAGCATCATCCCGCGGCGCAGCAGATTGCTGAAGAACATGATCGCGCACAGGACCGCGATGACCGCCAGGATCGTCTTCGCGGGCATCAACGCGTTCACGTCCGTATAGGACGCTCCCGTCGTCACGCCCCGCTCGGAATGGACGAGCCCGTACCGGTCGTACCAGTAGGCGACCGCCTTCAGCAGGACGAACAGCCCCGCCAGCACCGACAGATGCGCGCGCGCGGGCGGGCTCGCCTTGTCGCCGGGCCCCTGCAGCCGCAGCCCCCCGTACAGGTAGTGCACCATCACCGCGGCCAGGATCGACAGGATCAGCGTCGCGAACGCGATTCCCAGCAGCAGCCGGATGAACGGGTACGTGAAGACGTAGAACGACACGTCCTTGTGGAACTCCGGGTCCTCCACGCCGAACGGCGTCCGGTTCAGGAACGCCAGCCACGTCGGCCACTGCCCCGACACCGACGCGCCCGTGAAGACGCCCAGCAACCCCAGCAGCACGACCGCGATCAGCCGCCGCCGCGGATCGATCACCGTCCGGTAGCGCTCCAGCCCCTGCTGCTCCACCGACAGCGGCCGGTACGCCGGCCGCAGCCGGTAAGCGATCAGGACGTTCGCGCCCACCAGCAGCGCCATCAGCAGCCCCGCCCCGAAGAACAGGACGGCCCGCGCCTGCAGCTGTGTCGTGAACACCCCCTCGAAACCGATCGACCGATACCACAACAGGTCGGTATAGAACGCGGTGAACACCACGAAAGCCAGCAGCAGCACCGCCAGCGCCACCAGGACGGGCAGCGCCAGCCGCGTCCGGCCGCCGCCGAACCGGCGCCCGAGGCCGGGAGTCCGGAAGGTCAAGGCCCCACTCCGATCGAGATCGCGCCCACCGGCCGCCCGCCGGTGCTGTGTAAGCAACTTACCGACTGGTCCCGGGGTTCCCGCATGTCCATGGACCAATTGGGGGGAAGATGGGCGTGTGAGCCTTCTGGAAGAAGTCGTCCTGGACCTCGAACGCCACACCGCACAGGAAGGATGGGACGCCGCCCCCCGCCTCTACGCCCTCGTGCGCAGCGCCGAACTGCGCGCCGCAGAACCCGAGCTCGCCGAGCAGCTCGGCCTCGCCTCGGACGCCGACACCCTCGCCGCGCTCGAACAGCCCGCGCTTCCCGAACAGGCCGCCGTCGAGGACGCCCTCGCCGCCATCGCCTGGCCCGAAGCCGTCGACGGCTGCGCGCTCGTCATCGAACGCGTCGTCCTGCCCCCCGAAGCCGAGGACGACATCCCCGCCGACGAGGCCGAAGCCGCCGAATACGCCGCGGGACACCCGCAGCGCGAAGACGTCCGCATGATCGTCGGCGTCCTGCGGGACGGCGCCCGGCACTCCGCCCTCCGGCTCCGCCGCCACGACGCAGACGACGAGGTCGTCGCCGGACCCGACCTCGTCCCCGCACTCGCCGAAGCGCTCGCCGGAACCTTCGAACCGGACGAACCCGAAGATCCGTCCTGAAGGTAATCTGCGAGACGTGACACACGACAGCGCCGAAGCACCCGACGTCATCCGGCTCATCGGCGTCCGCGAGACGCCACTGTCCGTCGACGAGGTCTTCGGCGCCGTCGGGGACCCCGCCGCGGGCGGCACCGCACTGTTCGTCGGCACCGTCCGCGACTACGACCACGCCCGCGCCGTCAGCGCCCTGGCCTACAGCGCGCACCCCACCGTCGAACGCGAACTGCGCGCCGTCATGGAGAAGGTCGCCGCCGACTTCCCCGTCCGCGCCATCGCCGCCCTGCACCGCGTCGGCGACCTGCAGATCGGCGACCTCGCCGTCGTCGTCGCCGCGTCCTGCCCCCACCGCGCCGAAGCGTTCGACGCCTGCCGCCGCCTCATCGACGACCTCAAGGCCCAGGTCCCCATCTGGAAGCACCAGACGTTCGCCGACGGCGGCGACGAATGGGTCGGGGCCTGCTGACACCGCCGTGCCGCATAGAGTTCCGACCATGTCTCGTCGTGCCGCCACGCTCGCCGTCGCGAGCGTGCTCGTCCTGGTGCTGGCCCTCGTCGGCTCCCTCATGCCGGTCCCCTACGTCACCCTCATGCCGGGACCGACGCGCAACACCCTCGCCGAGAACGCCAAAGGCCAGGTCATCGTCAACATCGACGGGCGGCGGACATACCCCACCGAGGGACACCTCAACTTCACCACCGTCACCTACCGCGGCGGCCCCGGCGGCCGCATCGACCTCCTCACCGCCCTCCGCGGCTGGCTCGACGGCGACACCGCCGTCGTCCCCGAAGAGACGATCTTCCCCGAGGACGAGTCGCCCGAAGAAGTCGACGAGCAGAACACCCGGCAGATGACCGACTCCCAGCAGGACGCCGAAGCCGCCGCCCTGCACGAACTCGGCGTCCCCGTCACCACCCGCGTCGTCGTCGACAGCGTCCAGAAAGGCCGGCCCGCCGACGGCAAACTGAAGCCCGAAGACGAGATCACCGCCGTCAACGGCACCGACGTCACCAAGGTCGACGAGGTCAGCAAGATCATGGACGGCGTCCGGCCCGGCGAGACCGTCACCCTCACCGTGCGGCGCGGCGGCAACGAAACCGAACAGAAGATCACCACCGTGAAGGGCCCCGACGGCGGCGCCATCGTCGGCGTCATCCTCGCCGGCGCCTACAAGTTCCCCTTCGAGATCGACGTCAACATCGGCGACATCGGCGGCCCCTCCGCCGGCCTCATCTTCTCCCTCGCCATCGTCGACAAACTCACCCCCGGCGCCCTCACCGGCGGCAAGTTCATCGCCGGCACCGGCACCATCACCCCCGACGGCGAAGTCGGCCCCATCGGCGGCATCGAACAGAAAATGATCGCCGCCCGCCGCGCCGGCGCCACCGTCTTCCTCACCCCCAAAGACAACTGCGCCGCCGCCGTCAAGTCCCGCCCCGACGGCCTCCGCCTCGTCCGCGCCGACACCCTCAAGAGCGCCCGCCAAGCCCTCGACGCCCTCACCACCGGCAACGGCGACGTCCCCGCCTGCACCGGCTGAAACCAATTTGCGCAAGCCCCCCGCGCCCCATAGAGTTAAGACATCAACGCGACGCGGGGTGGAGCAGTTCGGTAGCTCGCTGGGCTCATAACCCAGAGGTCGCAGGTTCAAATCCTGCCCCCGCTACGAATCTGGGAATCCCCTGGTCGGAAGCTTCGCTTCCTTCCAGGGGATTCTTCGCGTTTTGCAG
>NZ_MKJY01000323.1 GCF_001942465.1 Actinomadura sp. CNU-125 | reverse complement strand
CCGCGCGTACCGGCTCGAAGCCGCCTTCCAGGAGAAGGTCGACGCCGAGTCGTGGCGGGTGCGCGACCTCGGCATCGGGGCCCGCCCACCGTCCCGGCATCGCCGACGCCGCCAGGAGCAGCAGGCCGAGCAGCAGGAAGACGCCGTACGGGGCGAGGATCCCGATGTAGGGCAACTCGAACTCGTTGGGCAGGTCGCGCGTGATCTCCTGCCGGATCATCCAGCCGGGGTCGACGATCCACGCGCCGCCGACGGCCGTGAACACGACGCCGGGGATCAGCGAGGCCAGCGGCGACACCCGCGACGCCACGACGAACGCGAGCACGACGGCGGTGCCCAGCAGGAGCGCCGCACCGGTCCAGCGTTCGTTCCCCGCGTCGCCGCCGAGCGTGGCGGCCACGCGCCCCACGGACCGGTGCATCTGGTAGACGCCGTACAGCAGTCCCGCGGCGATCAGCGGGACCGCGACCAGACCGGCCACCAGGCCGATCGCATGGCGTGCACCATTGGACATCGGGCCACCTCCAGGGCGCCGGGCGGGTGGCGGGGTCTCGCCACCGTAACCCTGAGACGGCCCGGAGCGCAGCCCCGTTCCGTCCGCGATGTCCGAAAGGTGCGGGGGGCGGGCTAGAGGACGGGCTCGCCGGGCTTGGCCGGGGTGGGCTGGCCGAGCCGGGGCGGGCTCGTCAGGAAGCCGACGCCCCACGTGACGTGCATGGTCGCGAAGACGAGCGGGAGCCGCGCCCACGCCGCCGGGGACAGCCCGCGGCCCTCGACGGCCGCGCCCGCAATCATCGCGACCGCGTACCCGCCGGGCAGGATCCAGGCGGGCCAGAACCCGAACGCCCCGGCGACCGCGCCCGCCGTCATCGCCACGACGGCGATCGGCGGCGCGAGGTAGCGCAGGTTGAGGGTGCCGGAATGCTCGCGGCCGACGACGCGGCGCCACCGTCCGGTCTGGAAGTACTGCTTGGCGAGGGCGCGCAGGTCGGGCCGGGGCCGGTAGGTGACGCGCATCCGCGGGGTGAAGAAGATCCGCCCGCCGGTCTGCCGGATGCGGTGGTTCATCTCCCAGTCCTGCGCGCGGGTGAACGTCTCGTCGTAGCCGCCGACCCGGTCGAGGGCGCTGCGCCGGAACGTCCCGAGGTAGACGGTCTCGACCTCGCCGGCCTCGCCGCCGGTGTGGAAGCGGGCGTTGCCGACGCCGAGCTTGGACGTCATCGCGCGCGCGACGGCCTGCTCGAAGGGCGTCACGCCCTCGGCGGCCATGATGCCGCCGACGTTGTCGGCACCGGTCTCGTCCATCGTCTCGACGGCGGCGCGGACGTAGTCGGGCGGCAGCAGCGAGTGGCCGTCCACCCGGACGATGATCGAGTACTGCGACGCCTTGATCGCGATGTTGAGGCCCTGCGGGGTACGGCCCGTCGGGTTGGCCACCACGACGATCCGCGGATCCTCGGCGGCGAGCCGGTGGGCGATCTCGTCGGTGCGGTCGCGGGACGGCCCGAGGGCGAGCACGAGTTCCAGCTCGCCCGGGTAGTCCTGGCTGAGGGTGCGCCGCACGGCGTCGGTGAGGTGCCGTTCCTCGTTGAGGACGGGCATGACCACCGACACCGCGGGCCAGGTCGGCCCGCCGTCGTCGGTACGGGTCCGTGGCGCCTGCCGCGCGGCGCGCTGCGCATGGGGAGACGGGTTCATGGGCTCGCGGGCGCATCCGGCCGAACAGACCGGAGGAGGCCCCCCTTCCTCTCTCTTGCTCGCTTGTCCGACGCAGCCTGCGTCGCCCAGGTTCGCGTGGCGGGCCGCCGGGGTGTGGTCAGGACGGCGTTACGTTACCGCAACGACACGCGTTCCAGATGGCGTCGAGCCGGGTGTTCCCCACTTTAGAGTGGTCGAGACTCATCCCAGCACATCCGACGACGTTCTTCGGGAGGCGGCGGCGGCATGACGGACGGGCACGGCCCGGGTCGCGAGGACCCGTTCGGCGACGGCGACGACGATCCGCTGGAACGCTACTTCCGGCCGCGGCCCGCGAGCGGGGCGGACGGCCGGGCGGACGGCGACGACGGCGACATCGACGGCGTGACCATCGACGGGATGCCGGCGCCGCGGGTGCCGGTCGAGGGACCGCGGGGGCCGCGCAGGCCGGGTCCGCGGATGAGCCGCGCGCGGCGCTGAGCGCGCGGCGGCAGCGGCGGCTGCTGACGGTCACCGCGGGCATGTCGGCGGTCGTGCTGCTGACGTCCGGCGGGGCGTGGGCGTTCCAGAACTACGTGACGGGCGCGATCGACAAGATCTCGATCGACGGCCTCGACCCGGACGCGGGCGGCGTCGAGGGTCCGATGACGGTGCTGATCGCGGGGGTGGACCGGCGGGACGGGCTGACGAAGGAGCAGATCAAGTCCGCGAAGCTGGGCAGATTCCCGGGCGAGCGGTCGGACACGATGCTGCTGCTGCACGTGTCGGAGGACCGCAAGCGGATCTCGGTGGTGAGCCTGCCGCGCGACTCGTTCGTGACGATCCCGGCGCACGAGTCGAACGGGTCGGAGGGCGCGAAGGGCAGCAAGGTGCCCGCGCGTCCGGGCAAGCTGACGTGGGCGTACCAGTTCGGCGGGGCGAGCCTCGCGGTGAAGACGGTGAAGCGCGCGACGGGCGTGTCGATCGACCACTACGTCGAGGTCAACTTCTTCGGGTTCGTGAAGATGGTCGACGCGCTGGGCGGCGTGGACGTGTGCGTCGAGGAGCCGGTGAACGACGTCAAGAGCGGGCTCCGGATGCCCGCCGGGACGTCGCACGTGGACGGGATGAAGGCGCTGGCGTTCGCCCGGACGCGGTACTCGCTGACCGGCGGCAGCGACCTCGGCCGGATCGAGCGGCAGCAGCAGTTCCTCGCCGCGATGATGAAGCGGGCGCTGTCCACCGACACGCTGAAGAACCCGGTGAAGTCGACGAAGTTCCTGAACGCGGCGCTCGACACGCTGACGGTCGACGACCGGCTCGCCGAGGACCTGCCGGCGATGGTCGACGAGATGCGCGAGCTGTCCACCGACGACCTGTCGTTCGCGAAGGTGCCGCTGGAGAACCCGGACCACATGGCCACGCTGTGGAACGCGGGGGCACCGCAGTCGACGGTGAAGTGGGACAAGGCGCAGGCGCAGGAGCTGTTCCAGAAGATCGAGAACGACAAGCCGCTGGCGTCGCCGGAGCCGACGCCGGCCAAGCCGTCCCCCACGCAGAAGCCGGAGGACCGCCTGACCGTGCCGCCCGGCGACATCACGGTGCGGGTGCTGAACGCCATCGGGACGCCGGGGCTGGCGACCGAGGCCGGACGGCAGCTGGAGGACGCGGGCTTCGAGGCGAGCGTCGTGCCGGGGCTCGCGCGGCGCGGCCTCAAGACGACGGAGATCCGGTACGGGCCGTCCAGGGCGGAGGCCGCCAAGACCCTCGCGAAGGCGCTTCCCGGCGCGAAGCTCAAGCAGGTGGACGAACTCCAGGCGGAGATCCAGATCTATGTGGGCGGCGACTGGGACGGCGTCGAGGAGGTGAAGGTCGAGTCGGCCGAGCCGACGCCGACGCCGAGCGCGGGCACGTCCGTCGAGAGCGGCACCGAGAAGCTCTGCGGCTAGAATGCTGTTCTAGTCGAAAGGAGCCGCTTTGGACGGGTTCTACGAGCCGCTGCCCGACGGCGGGTTCGCCTCCACCCCCGCGACCGCCGGGCCGTGGTCGCCGGAGTTCCAGCACGCCGGGCCGGTCGCCGGTCTCGTCGGCCGCGCCCTCGAACGGCACGAGCCGGTCCCGGGGACCCGCGTCGCGCGGATGACGATGGAGATCCTCGGCCCGGTGCCGGTCGCGCGCCTGCACATCGCGGTGCGGACCGTCCGTCCGGGCCGACGCGTCGCCCTGCTGGAGGCCGAGCTGACCCACGAGGGACGCCCGGTGGTGCGCGCCACCGCCTGGCGGACGCTGCGGGCGCCGGACGGCGTAGCGCCGATCGTCCGAACGCCGCCTCCCCCGCCGCTGCCCGCCGAGTCCCGTCCGCTGTCGGCGTGGGCGGGCGCCCACATGGACGGCTACCTGTCGGCGATGGAGTGGCGCCTGGTCGACGGCTCGTTCTCCGCGCCCGGCCCCGCCACGACGTGGGCCCGCTCGCGGGTCCCGCTCGTCGCGGGCGAGGACGACACGCCGCTGGTGCGGGCGCTCGTCCTGTCCGACAGCGCGTCCGGCGTGGGCAGCGAGATCGACCTGGCCTCGTGGACGGTGATCAACACGGACCTGACCGTGGCGCTGCGCCGCGACCCCGTCGGCGAGTGGCTGTGCCTGGCCGGGTCGCTGCAGGTCGAGCCGGGCGGCAGCGCGCTGTGCGAGGGCTCGCTGGCGGACGCGTCCGGCGACGTCGGCCGCGTCCTGCAGACCCTGTTCGTGGACGAACTCGCCCGCTGAGCACCCGGAGTACACGCAGGCCACACGCCGACGACGCCCCGTTCGGTCACGACTCCGACACGATCACTTACTCTCTGTAGTGAAAGGCGTACGAAGAGTAGCCACAGTGAGACCGTCAGGAGTCCGTACCATGTCGACAAGGAACCTCGGCCTGCTCACCGCGACCACCGTCGCCGCGCTCGCGTTCGGCGGCTTCGCCGGTCCGGCGCTCGCCGCGGCGGCGCCGACCCCGCCCGGGGACGACAAGCCGTCCTCGCACACGGCCGTGCGGCCGCCCACGATGCCGGAGATGCCCGCCATGCCCGCGATGCCGGCGCAGGCGGCGGCCCAGCCCGCGGCGGACGGCCACGACCTCTCGGCCTGCGCCGACGGCGAGTGCGACGTCGTCGTCCGGGACGGCGACGAGATCAGGCTCGACGAGCGGTTCAAGCTCGAACCGATCCGCGTCGACGTGCACGGCAGCCGCGTCACCTTCCGCCTCGAGAGCAACAACGCGCACATGGTCACCTCGGTCGACGCGTCGCAGCACGCGACCGTCCACTGGAAGGGCCTCACCCTGAAGCCGCGCATGACCGAGGACGGCAAGATCGCCCTAGCGCTCTCGCACCGAGACGCCGGGAAGCACTGACCCGACCCCAGGTTCGTTGACCTGCGGCGTGTTGCCCTTATTTCGCGGCGCCTATAAGGGCAACACGCCGCAGGTCAACGCCAGGTGGCCGGCCGGTTACTTGAGGAGCTGGCGGGCCATGACCATCCGCTGGATCTGGTTGGTCCCCTCGTAGATCTGCGTGATCTT
>NZ_MKJY01000322.1:3450-5287 GCF_001942465.1 Actinomadura sp. CNU-125 | reverse complement strand
GACGCGTTCTATCGTGACCGCTGGTCGCACGACAAGGTGGTGCGTTCGACGCACGGGGTGAATTGCACGGGGTCGTGTTCGTGGAAGGTGTACGTCAAGGACGGCATCATCACGTGGGAGGCCCAGCAGACCGATTATCCGTCGGTGGGGCCGGACCGTCCGGAGTACGAGCCGCGTGGGTGTCCGCGTGGTGCGTCGTTCTCTTGGTACACGTATTCGCCGACGCGGGTGCGGTATCCGTATGTGCGGGGTGTGCTGCTGGAGATGTATCGGGAGGCGCGTTCGCGGACGGGTGATCCGGTCGCCGCCTGGCGTGAGGTCGTGTCCGATCCGGAGAAGGCGCGCCGGTACAAGGATGCGCGGGGGCGCGGGGGGTTGGTACGGGCGTCGTGGGACGAGGCCACGGAGATGATCGCGGCGGCACACGTGCACACGATCGCCGAGTTCGGCCCCGACCGCGTCGCGGGCTTCTCCCCCATTCCGGCGATGTCGATGGTGTCGCACGCCGCGGGATCACGGTTCGTATCGCTGATCGGCGGGACGATGCTGTCGTTCTACGACTGGTACGCCGATCTTCCGGTGGCTTCTCCGCAGGTTTTCGGTGACCAGACCGATGTTCCGGAGTCGGGTGATTGGTGGGACGCCGGTTATCTGATCATGTGGGGTTCGAATGTGCCGGTGACGCGGACGCCGGACGCGCATTGGATGACCGAGGCCCGTTATCGGGGGCAGAAGGTCATCGCGGTGTCGCCGGATTACGCCGACAACGTCAAGTTCGCCGATGAGTGGCTGCCGGCCCAGCCGGGAACCGATGGCGCGCTGGCGATGGCGATGGGGCACGTCGTGCTGAAGGAGTTCTTCGTCGACCGGCAGGTCCCGTATTTCACCGATTACGTCAAGCGTTACAGCGACCTGCCGTTCCTGGTGCGGCTGGAACGACGGGACGGCACCGACGCCTACGTACCGGGCAAGTTCCTCACCGCCGCCGATCTGCCGGGTGCGGAGGCCGGTTCGGAGAACGCGGCGTTCAAGACCGTGATGCTGGACGCCGCGACCGGACGGCCGTTCGTTCCGAACGGGTCGCTCGGCTTCCGCTACGGCGAGTCCGGGGAGGGCAAGTGGAACCTGGACCTGGGCGACGCCGACCCGCTGCTGTCCGCCGAGGGCGCGACGCCGTCGAGATCGAACTGGCCCGCTTCGACGCGCTCGACGGGTCGCCGGGGACGTTGCGGCGGGGTGTTCCGGTCCGTTCGGTCGGGGGTCGTCTGGTCACGACGGTTTTCGATCTGATGCTCGCGCAGTACGGGGTGGGGCGTGCGGGGGTGCCGGGTTCGTGGCCGTCCGGCTATGGGGACGCGTCGGAGCCGGGGACGCCCGCGTGGCAGGAGGAGATCACCGGGGTTCCGGCGGCGGCGGCGGAGCGGATCGGGCGGGAGTTCGCGGCGAACGCCGAGGAGACGCGCGGCCGTTCGATGATCATCATGGGTGCGGGGACGAACCATTGGTTCCACTCCGACACGATCTACCGGACGTTCCTGGCGTTGACGACGCTGACCGGGTGCCAGGGGGTGAACGGTGGCGGCTGGGCGCACTACGTCGGCCAGGAGAAATGCCGCCCGGTCACCGGCTGGGCACAGCTCGCGTCCGCACTGGACTGGACCCGCCCGCCGCGCCAGATGATCGGCACCGCCTTCTGGTACCTGCACACCGACCAGTTCCGCTACGACCCGTTCGGCGCCGACGCGCTCTCCGCCGCGACCTCCGACGGGCGGCTCGCCGGACGGACGACCGCCGATGTCATCGCGCAGTCCGCGCGGCTGGGGTGGATGCCGTCCTA
>NZ_MKJY01000322.1:0-2775 GCF_001942465.1 Actinomadura sp. CNU-125 | reverse complement strand
ATGGCGACCCCGCACGGGCGCGTGGCGGACTGGGCGAAGGGCGAGTGCGAGCCGATCCCCGGGGTCACGATGCCGAAGCTGGTCACGGTCGAACGCGACTACCCGGCGGTCGCCGCGAAGATGGGCGCGCTCGGTCCGCTCGTGGAAACCCTCGGCGCCACGACCAAGGGCGTCACCTTCCACCCCGATCGTGAAGTGACCTACCTGCGCGAGAAGAACGGTGCCGTGCGCGGCGGTCCGGCGGACGGGCGTCCGTCGTTGCGGCGGGACGTGCACGCGTGCGAGGCGATCCTGACGTTGTCGGGCACGACGAACGGACGCCTGGCCACCGAGGGCTTCCGGACACTGGAGCGGCGGACCGGGACGCGGCTGGCGGATCTGGCGGCCGAGCACGAGGGCACGCAGATCACGTTCGCCGACACCCAGGCCCGTCCCGTCCCGGTCATCACCTCGCCGGAATGGTCCGGATCGGAGAGCGGCGGCCGCCGGTACTCGCCGTTCACCGTCAACGTCGAGCGGCTGAAGCCCTGGCACACCCTCACCGGCCGCCAGCACTTCTACCTCGACCACGACTGGATGGCCGAACTCGGCGAGCAGTTGCCGACGTTCCGCCCGCCGCTGAACATGACGGCGCTGTTCGACGAGCCCCGACTCGGCGAGACCGGCGAACTCGGTTTGACCGTGCGGTATTTGACGCCGCACAACAAGTGGTCGATCCATTCGGAGTATCAGGACAACCTGTTCATGCTGTCGCTGTCGCGCGGCGGGCCGGTGATCTGGATGAGCGGTGTGGACGCCGCGAAGATCGGCGTCCGCGACAACGACTGGATCGAGGCGGTCAACCGCAACGGCGTCGTGGTCGCCCGCGCGATCGTCTCGCACCGGATGCCCGAAGGCACCGTCTACATGTACCACGCACAAGACCGCCTCATCGATGTGCCGATCGCCGAGACGTCCGGCCATCGCGGCGGCATCCACAACTCGCTCACGCGACTGCTGATCAAACCGAGTCATCTGATCGGCGGGTACGCGCAACTGTCGTTCGCGTTCAACTATCTCGGGCCGACCGGTAACCAGCGTGACGAAGTCACCGTGATCCGGCGCCGCTCACAGGAGGTGACCTACTAGCCATGCGCGTGATGGCGCAAATGTCGATGGTCATGAACCTCGACAAATGCATCGGCTGCCACACCTGCTCGGTCACCTGCAAACAAGCATGGACCAACCGCAGCGGCGTCGAATACGTCTGGTTCAACAACGTCGAAACCCGCCCCGGCCAAGGCTACCCCCGCCGCTACGAAGACCAGGACACCTGCGCGGCGGCTGGACCCTCAACAAACGCGGCCGCCTCACCCTCAAAGCCGGCGGACGCCTCCGCAAACTCCTCACCATCTTCTCCAACCCCAAACTCCCCGGAATCGACGACTACTACGAACCCTGGACCTACGACTACGAAACCCTCACCAACGCACCCCTCCAAGAACACACCCCCGTCGCCCGCCCCAAATCACTCCTGTCCGGCAAAGACATGAAAGTGTCCTGGTCGGCCAACTGGGACGACGACCTCGGAGGCTCCCTCGAACACGGCGACAAAGACGTCCTGCTCGCAGACATCTCCGACAAAGTCAAAATGGAGTTCGACCAGACCTTCATGTTCTACCTCCCCCGCATCTGCGAACACTGCCTCAACCCCAGCTGCGCCGCGTCCTGCCCGTCGGGCGCCATCTACAAACGCACCGAAGACGGCATCGTCCTGGTCGACCAGGACCGCTGCCGCGGCTGGCGCATGTGCGTATCCGGCTGCCCCTACAAAAAGGTGTACTTCAACCACCGCACCGGCAAAGCCGAAAAATGCACCTTCTGCTTCCCCCGCATCGAAGTCGGCATCCCGACGGTCTGCTCCGAAACCTGTGTGGGACGCCTCCGCTACATCGGCCTGGTCCTCTACGACGCCGACCGCGTCCTGGAAGCCGCCTCCACACCCGCCGACACCGACCTGTACGAAGCACAACGCAGCGTGTTCCTGGACCCCAACGACCCCGACGTCGTGCGGGCGGCCGAACGCGACGGGATCCCCCGCGACTGGATCGAGGCCGCGCAGCGCTCCCCGGTGCACGCACTGATCAACACCTACAAGGTCGCGCTGCCGCTGCACCCCGAATACCGCACCATGCCGATGGTCTGGTACATCCCGCCGCTGTCGCCCGTCGTCGACGTCGTCCGCGACACCGGCCACGACGCCGAGAACGCCGGGAACCTGTTCGGCGCCATCGACGCCCTGCGCATCCCGGTCGAATACCTGGCCGAACTGTTCACCGCGGGCGACACCGCACCCGTCGACGCCGTCCTGCACCGCCTGGCCGCCATGCGCGCCTACATGCGCGACATCAACCTCGGCCGCGACCCCGACGACACCATCCCCGCAGCCGTCGGCATGACCGGCGAAACCCTCTACGACATGTACCGCCTCCTCGCCCTCGCCAAATACGACGAGCGATACGTCATCCCATCCGCACACGCCGAACAGGCCCATCGGCTGGAGGAGCTGGCGACCGAGTGCGCGCTCGACTACGAGGGCGGGCCCGGCATGGGCGGGTCGGGGCCGTTCGGGGAGGCGTCCGGCGGTGCCTCCCCGATCGCCGTGGAGAACTTCCACATGCTCAGGCAACGGCAGACCGCCGACAGTTCCGTCGACCCCGCCGACAAGCACAAACGCGTCAACCTCCTCAACTGGGACGGCAAGGGCGCGCCCGCCGGGCTGTTCCCGCCCCGCGA
>NZ_MKJY01000321.1 GCF_001942465.1 Actinomadura sp. CNU-125 | reverse complement strand
CGGGGACGGGGACGGGGCCTGGGCGGGCGTGGGGGCCGGTGTGGGGGCGAAGCCACCGGCCGGACGGCCGGACGGCGCGTCGCCGGGGCGTCCGCCGCCCGCGGGGGGACCCGAGAAGCCGACGACGGTCTCGATCCGCCAGTCGACGCCCATCCGCTCCTTGAGGACCTCGCGGACGACGACGTCGCGGCCGCCGTTGACGAAGCCGAGGCGCCGTCCGTCCGCGTCGAAGCCGAGGGTGAGGACCTTGCCGTCCAGCCCGATCGGCTGGACCCCGGACATGATCACCATCCAGGTGGCGCGGCTCTTCTGCTTCACGGCCTCGACGACGTCGGGCCAGTACCGCTGGACCGTGCCGATGTCCGGCCCGCCGCCGGACGCGGGCGCGCTCGGCGCGGGCGCGGTGCGGGCGTGGGCGCGGGCCGAGCCGCCTGGGGGGCCTGCTGGGGGGCCTGCTGGGGGGCCTGGGCTTGGGCCTGGTCGGCGGATCGTTGGCCGTGCGGTGCGCTCGGGCGATCGTCCGGCGCCTGAGGTGCGCTCGGGTGCGCGCCGGGCACCGGGCGAGAGTTATCCACAGAACGATGTTCTGTAGGCAGTGGGGGGCCGGTCCGGTTGACACTGGAAGTGGGGTCGCCCCCCTGGGCGGGCGGGGGCTGTTCTGATGCCGATCCCGCAAAAGCTCTACTCGGTCCGCCCTCACCGAACCCGCCCTGGGACGCCTGCCGCTCCAGACGGTCGAGGCGTGCGAACATCGACGCCTCGTCCTCGTACGCCGCGGGCAGCAGGATCCGCGCCGCGATGAGCTCCAGCAGCAGCCGCGGGGACGTGGCGCCGCGCATCTCGGTCAGCCCGGTGTGCAGCAGGTCGGCCGCCCGCGTCAGCTCCCCCGGCCCGAGCGAGGACGCCTGCTTGCGCATCTGGTCGAGCTCGTCCGGCGGCGCGTTCAGCAGCCCGGACCCGGCCGCCTCCGGGACGTTCGAGAGGATCACCAGGTCGCGGAGCCGTTCGAGCAGGTCGGCGGCGAACCGGCGGGGGTCCTGGCCGCTCTCGATCACCCGGTCGATCGCGGCGAACACGGCGGCGCCGTCCCGGGCCGCGAAGGCGCCGATGACCTCGTCGAGCAGCGTCGAGTCGGTGTAGCCGAGGAGCGAGACGGCCCGCGCGTACGTGATGCCGCTCTCGTCCGACCCGGCCAGCAGCTGGTCGAGGATGGACAGGGTGTCGCGCGCCGACCCGGCGCCGGCCCGTACCGCCAGCGGCAGCGCGGACGCCTCGTACGGGACGTTCTCCGATTCGAGGATCTCCTCGACGAGCTCGGTGAGCGTCCCCGGCGGGATCAGCCGGAACGGGTAGTGGTGCGTCCGCGACCGGATCGTCCCGATGACCTTCTCCGGCTCGGTCGTCGCGAACACGAACTTCAGGTGCGGCGGCGGTTCCTCGACGAGCTTCAGCAGCGCGTTGAAGCCCTCCCGGGTCACCATGTGCGCCTCGTCGATGATGTACACCTTGAAGCGCGCGGACACGGGCGCGAAGAAGGCGCGTTCGCGCAGGTCGCGGGCGTCGTCGACACCGCCGTGCGAGGCGGCGTCGATCTCGATCACATCGATGTGCCCGGTGCCGGTCGGGCCGAGCGCGACGCACGAGTCGCACTTGCCGCACGGGTCAGGGGTGGGGCCGTTCTCGCAGTTCAGGGAGCGGGCCAGGATGCGGGCACTGGACGTCTTGCCGCAGCCGCGCGGGCCGCTGAACAGGTACGCGTGGTTGATCCGGCCGTTGCGCAGCGCCTGCTGCAGCGGTTCGGCGACGTGCTCCTGCCCCTTGAGCTCGGCGAACGTCGCAGGCCGGTACTTGCGGTACAGAGCCAGACTCATGGGGGTCCGCCCTCCTCAAGAGCAGAGCGTCAGAAGCGAAAGGACCCCCCGCACACCCGCCAGAGCCTGCTTATCCTTGCTGCCTTCCGGCCCTGGGGAGGTTCACAGGGTGACGCCGTGCGAGGGGTCTGCCCCGAGTCTATGGCATCCGGCCCGGGGGTTGGCACGGTTCCGCGTTAGTCTCCGCCACATGGCCGACTCCGACACCGCTCCAGCGCAGCGCACGCTCCTGCACATCGCCGAACGACGCCATTGGGAATCGGCCAGGGACGCGGGTGTGTCGTACGCGATGTCCACCCTCGGACGGACGCTCGACGACGAGGGGTTCGTGCACTGTTCGTCCGATATGGACCAGGTGCGGGGCGTCCTCGACCGCTTCTACACGGGCGTGGACCGCGACGCGCTGGTCATCCTCGTGATCGACGCGTCGCGCCTGGACGCGCCGTCCGCGACGAGCCCGCGGGGGACGAGCTGTTCCCGCACGTCTACGGCCCGATCCCGGTCCACGCGGTAATTGATGCGCGACCACTGCCCGGCACCCGGTAAGCTGTCCCGCGGAGGATTCGCCTAGTGGCCTAGGGCGCACGCTTGGAAAGCGTGTTGGGTTCACGCCCTCGCGAGTTCGAATCTCGCATCCTCCGCTCGCCCTTGAGGGGGCGCACGACGTCGAGGGCGGCACCCGATCCGGGTGCCGCCCTCAGTGCGTCCGGACTCAGTGCGTCCGGGCTGCCCGCTCCAGAACTCTGGCCACCGCCTTGAGGACCCTTTCGGTCCCGTCGCGCGTCGCGGCGTTGTCGCCCGGTTTCAGGTCTTCGCCACGCGATCGCCAGTAGCGGATCTCCACAACAAGGTTGCTCTCGCAGACGACGGCGTGGGACATGGCCATGCCGATGAAAACCTCGCCGCCTATGGTCCTGTCAATGAAGTCCTTCCCATCCCGGATCATCGCCCGATCCCCTACCTCGCCGGGCTCGTAGTCCCAGAAGTCGGTTCCGCCGGACCGCGGCGCCTCGGCCCTCTCCTCGTCCATGTACTCCTCGGCTTCTCCCACGTTGGTGTGCAGGCGAGCCGAGATGCTCAGTTTCCCGTCCACCGGCACCTCGGCGGACTCTTCGGTCTCCCAGCCGCACTTGCGCCAGTCGTCGGTGATCTCCGAATCGCCGGGGCCGCGGCGGTCGATGAGGTCGTCCAGCATCGGCTCGTTCGTCAAGGCCCCGCAGATGTTCGGGACGGTCGTGAACTCGACGGCGGTCGAGGCGGCCGGTTCCGCCCCCTCGGCCTCCCCCCGCGAACCTTCGCTGAGGGTGGTGTAGCCGACGGCGGCCGCGGCGGTGAACACGATCAGCAGAGCCGGGAGTGCGATCAGCGTGCGCCGGCGCGGGAGGCGCGCCGGCAGGTGGCGCCCCGGCAGGGTCCGAGTCGCGCGGAACGCCGTTCCGCGACCTGACGGGTTGTCCAGCAACCTGCGGGCCTGGTCGATCGCCGGGCGCCTGCCGGGGTCCTTTTCCAGCAGTCCGCGGATGACCGGTTCCAGCCTCCCGGCCCGCGCGAATTCTGGGCGCTCCCCCATGACCAGCCGCGCGATGTGGACTTCCGGCCCCTCGTCGGCGCGGAACGCCCTTCCGCCCTCCACGCAGTAGTACAAGGTTGCTCCCAGCGACCACAGGTCGGCTCTCCCGTCGGCGGTCCCGTCGGAGAACCGTTCGGGGGCGATGTAGCCGAGGGATCCGATGAGCCGGCCGGTCTGGGTGAGGGACTGGGTGGCGCCCGCGACGGCGGCGATGCCGAAGTCGGTGAGGACGACCCGGCCGTCGTCGGCCACCAGGACGTTCGCGGGTTTGAGGTCGCGGTGGACGATGCCGTTGGCGTGGGCGCACTCGAGGGCGTCCAGCAGGGCGTGCCCGATCTCGGCCACCCGGTCGGCGGGCAGCGGGCCGTCCTTCTCGACGATCTGCTGGAGCGATCGGCCCTGGACGAACTGCATGACGATCCAGGGGCCGCCGGGATCCTCGATGACGTCGTGGATGGAAATGACCGACGGATGGTCCAGCGAGGCGGCGGAGCGGGCCTCGCGCAGGAACCGCGCTCGCAGTTCGCGCTCCTGGCCCGGGTCGAGCCCTTGGGGCGGCAGAAGCTGTTTGACGGCGACCGGGCGCCGCAGGGCGTGATCGTGGCCTCGCCACACGATGCCCATGCCCCCTTGCCCCAGGGGCGCGTCGAGCCGGTACCGATCGTTGATCACACGCAATCCCGCCATGAGAAGAAGATAGTTGAAAGAACAGATCCGTTCACTAGAAGAGTCACCTCCGACGGCGGTACCGATCAGCGGTACCGGTGCACCGACCTCTCTCCGCCTCTGCCTACGGTGAGTAGGCGTCGAAGTGTCGGCGTTTACGGAACGCGACGAACGAGGGGGCAGGACGACATGGGGAGCGGCAGCCTGGACGGCAAGGCGGCGATCGTCACCGGGGGCGCGTCGGGCATCGGGGAGGCGATCACCCGGCTGTTCGTCGAACGCGGCGCGCGGGTCGTCGTCGTGGACCTGCAGCGCGACGCCGGGGAGGCCCTCGCGCGCGAGTTCGGCGACGCGGTGGTGTTCCGGCACGGGGACGTCTCCGACCGGACGGTCGCGGACGGGGCGGTCGGTGCGGCCGTCGAGCGGTTCGGGAAGCTCGACACGCTGATCAACAATGCGAGCGTCTCGCGGCAGCGGCCGTTCGTGGACCAGACGGACGACGACTGGGCCCTCGCGATGGACAGCAGCGTGTACGCGACGCGCAACTTCATGCTCGCCGCGTTCGACGAGCTGAAGAAGGCCGACGGTGCGTCGGTCGTCAACTTCGGTTCCGGTGCCGGGCTCGACGGGCAGCGCAACCAGGCGTCCTACGCCGCCGCGAAGGAGGCGATCCGGGGCCTGAGCAGGGTCGTGGCGAACGAGTGGGCGGTGCATGACATCCGCGTCAACGTCGTCTGCCCGATGGCGAAGACCGCGGGGGTCGCGCAGTGGGCGGAGGCGCATCCGGAGCAGTACGAGCAGTCGGCCGCGAAGGTGCCGCTGGGCCGGTTCGGCGATCCGCTCCGGGACGTCGCGCCCATCGTCGCGTTCCTCGCGGGCGACGACGCGCGGTACATGACCGGCCAGACGGTCATGGCCGACGGCGGCGCGATCAAGTTGCGCTGACCGACCGGCCGGAAGATAGTCACACGATCCCTGACCTGCGATGTAATTGGTTTACATTCGGAGTGGAAACGATGACTCGGGTAGTTGAGTTTCCTTCTTCGACCGCGTCGGACGCCGTAGACTCGGAGGGTGATCTTCAAGGCGGTGGGAGTGGGAAGGCCCTATCCGGACCACGGGCTCTCGTCCCGGGACTGGGCCAAGATCCCGCCTCGCCAGGTCCGCCTCGACCAGCTCGTCAGCACCAAGCGGGAGCTCGACCTGCAGTCGCTCCTGGCCAAGGACTCGACCTTCTACGGCGACCTGTTCCCCCACGTCGTCCAGTGGCGCGGCGAGCTGTACCTGGAGGACGGCCTGCACCGGGCCCTGCGCGCGGCCCTGCAGCAGCGGACCGTCCTGCACGCGCGCGTCCTCGACCTGGACGCGGTCGGCGTGCGCGGCTGACCTCGCGGGGGCGTTCTCAGCGGGTGCGGGCGGTCGCGGGAACGGCGATCTCCTTCGCCTCGACGAGCGGGCCGTCGTTGCCGAGCCGGATGAAGCCCGGCCGGGCGGCGAGGAGGCCGAAGGCGATCTCGGGCACGATCAGCGCGAGCAGGAGGCCGAGGGAGACGTTCCAGCCGCCGGTGGCGCTGTGCAGGACACCGGCGGCGAGCGGGCCGAACCCGGCGAGGAGATATCCGCCCGTCTGCGCCATTCCGGACAGGCGGGCGGCGATCGACGGGCTCGGCGACCGCAGGCTCAGCAGCGTGTAGGCGAGCGGGAAGGCGCTGCCGACGCCGACGCCGAGCGTGAGCGTCCACGCCCAGCCGGCGGACGGGGCGACGAGCAGTCCGCCGATGCCGACGACCATGACGACGCCGATCGCGGCGACGACGACGCGCTGGTCGCGGAGCCGGGCGGCGAACACCGGGACGAAGAAACCCAGCGGGATGCCGACGATCATCATGATCGAGACCATCATCCCGGCCGTCGCGGGAGCGTATCCGGCGTCCTGCATGATCTCCGGCAGCCAGGACATCAGCACGTAGAACATCAGCGAGGCCAGGCCCATGAACGCCGCGACGCACCAGGCGAGGGGCGAGCGCAGCAGCGAACCGTCCGTCCGGTGGGCGCCGTCGCCGGGCGCGTCGGACGTGTCCGGGGTGCGCCGCCCGCGGACCGCGAGCGGCCCCCACACCAGGGCAGCCACCAGGGACGGGACGGCCCAGACGGCGAGCGCGAGCCGCCAGCCGCCGGCGTGGTCGAGCGGGACCGCGAGACCGGCGGCGATGGCGCCGCTCGCGGCCATCAGCATCATCGCGACGCCGGTGAGCGAACCGACGCGGCGCGGGAACGCCCGCTTGATCACCGCGGGCATGAGGACGTTGCCCATCGCGATGCCCGCGCCCGCCAGGACCGTCCCGAGGTAGAGCGCGGGCGCGTACGCGACGACGCGCAGCACGATCCCGGCGGTGATCAGGACGAGCGATCCGGCGATGGCGACCTCGGTGCCGAGGCGGCGGGCCAGCACGGGGGCGAGGGACGCGAAGACGCCGAGGCACAGCACCGGCAGCGTGGTGAGGACGCTCACGCCCACGCCGGACAGGCCGAAGGCGTCGCGCAGTTCCCCGAGGACCGGGGAGATCCCGGTGATCGCGGCGCGCAGGTTGATGGTGAGCAGCACCAGCCCGGCCAGGGCCCATCCGGTCGCGGCGGGGGACGGGGTCGTGGCGGGGGGCTTCGTGGACGCGTTCATTTCACCTTCGTCGTGCGCTCGCGGCGCGGCTCAACGGAAACAGGAATCGGTGGGAGGAATCGGGCGCACCGGACCGGCGGGACCCGCGATATGGGGGAAGCGGCTCGCTAGGTGGCGGCCCCGCCCGGCGCCCCGACGGGAGGCGGCGGCTCCGGCGCCCCGGGCACGGCCGTCGCGGGAAGGTCCGCGGCGACGGTCTCGTCCTCGGACGCCTCGGGGGCGGCGGAGGCGAGGATCCGGTCGAGGCAGGCGTGCGTGGCGCGGGTGGCGGCCTCGGCGTCGCCCGCCTCGATGGCGCGGGCGATGGGACCGTGCGGGACGTCCGCGTGCCGCAGCAGGACGCCCGCGGCGCCGATGCTCGCGCGCAGCGCGGTGCTGAAGTCGCGGTAGAGGTCGGTGAGGACGCGGTTGTGGGTGGCCTCGACGACGGCCGTGTGGAAGGCGAGGTCGGCCTCGACGAACGCGGCGTGGTCCCCGTCGGCCCAGGCGGTGTCCCGGTGGGCGAGCGAGACGGCGATCGCGGCGACGTCGGCGTCCGTCCGGCGGGTGGCGGCGAGGCGGGCGGCCTCGACCTCCAGGCCGCGCCGGACCTGCAGGATCTCGATGAGCTCGGCCTTCTCCAGGCGCCGCCGGACGGCGCCGGACAGCTCGCTGGTGGCGCGCACGTAGGTGCCGTCGCCCTGCCGGCTGTGGAGCAGGCCCGCGTGGGTGAGGGCGCGGACGGCCTCGCGGACGGTGTTGCGGCCGACGCCGAGGGTCTCCGACAGCACCGGCTCCGGCGGGATCTTCCCGCCGACCGGCCAGACGCCGTTCGCGATCTCGTCCCTCAGCTGGTCGATCACCTGGTCGACGAGCGAGGAACGGCGCGTGGTGCGCAGCGTCATCGGCGGCCCCTAACGTCACCCGGCCATCAGACTGCCGGTCATCCCATGTCTACATGTTAGGACCACTCGCCGCGTGCTTTTATTCCGCAGCACGCACGCAGGTGTGCCGCACGCGACACCGCGAAGCAGGACGAACGGGACGGGCAGGGGCGTGGACGGCGGCGTCAGACGCGGCCGAGGTCGCAGTTCGCCTCGTGCGGGCGCCCGGCGCGCAGGCCGGTGGCTTCGAGCGCCTGCCGGTACGCGGCGGCCGCCTTCTCGCCGTCCTCGACCAGTTCGAACAGTTCGCCCATCTCGCGGAGCAGGTGCGCCGTGGCGCGTCCCGCCGGGAGCGCCGCCAACTGCCCGGACGCGGCCTGGAGCACGACCTGCGCGGCCTGCCGGTCCCCTTGCGCGACCCGTGCGCGCGCGAGGACGAGGCGTGCCCGGACGGTCGTCCGGGAGCGGGCCACGAGGTCCTGTCCGGGCTGCGGGGCGAGGGGACGGGACGCGATGGTGGGCGTCGGCGCCTGCAAGGCGAAGCCCGTGTCGAGGAACCGTTCGAGCACCGAGATGGCGTCGTCCAGCTCCCCTACGAGGACCAGCGCGCGCGCACGGGCGATGGCCGACTCGACGGCTTCGGACTCGGAGAGCCCGGACGTCCGCTCCAGCAGGCCGAGCGCTTCGCGTGCGGCGTCGGCCGAACCCTCGGAGCGGGGGCGTCCGAACGTGCCGGGGACGACCGTGGGGTCCTTCTCCGAGAAGGGTGCGACACCCCGCAGCAGCGCCTTCGCGGCGGCGAGGTGCAGGCGCGCGGCGCTCTCCGGCGCGATGCCCTCGGATCGCGCGGCGAGGGCCTGGTCGGCGAAGTGCAGCGAGTCGCCGATCGCGCCCTCGTCGAGCGCGCGGAGGCTGGCCCGCTGGTAGTGGACGCTCGTCGGCTCGTCCGCGCCCTCCGGGTACAGGAGACGGCGGCCGATCTCGTGCGCGCGCGCGGGATCGGACCGGTCCACGTACGCCAGCAGCAGGACGCGGCCCGCTTCGGTGTGCTCGATTCCCACGCCGAGCCCGAGGACGCGCAGGCGCTCCATGGCGCGCTCGCCGAGCGCGATGGCCTGCCCGAGGTCGCCGACGGCGTGGTAGCAGCGGGCGAGCGCGATGATGGCGGGCAGCGTGCTGGCCCGGCCGGCGTCGCGTTCGGCCTGCTCGCGCAGCTCCTCGAACAGCCCGATGGCGAGGTCGGTGCGGCCGAGCTCCTCCAGGGCGCGGGCGCGGCCCCAGCGGGCGCGGGAGGTGAGGTCGGGGTCGTCGCTGCGCGCGATGACGTCCTCGAAGCCTTCCTCGGCGGCCGCCGCGTCGCCGCCCAGCAGGGCGAGGTGCGCGTGGCGTTCCCGGACCTCGAGGTGGGTGCGCTGCTCGGGCTCGACGCCCTCGGCGAGGTACTCGGGCGTGCAGCCGAGTCTTTCGGCCAGCATTCGCAGCACGGTCGGGGTCGGTGTGCGCTTACCCGACTCGATCAAGGAGATATAGCTGTCGGAGAGGTCGTGACCGGCGAGCTGTGCCTGCGACAAGCGTCTGGTCAGCCGCAGGTTGCGGACACGTTCGCCGACATTGCCTGGACCCGGCATGTGGACTCACTTAGCGGAAGTAATCAGGCGGCTGGGGTGCCGACATGATTGCACATTGCGGGTTATCGCACATCGAGAGTAACGAAGCGGGCCGCGGCGGGTCGCGGAGATCCGCTAGTCGTCGGGGTTCTTGTTGGGGAAGATCATCTCGCAGACTTCGAGGTAGAGCTGCTCGGGGTAGGGAAGATAGTCGACGTTCGTCAGCGCCTGGTCCTGACCGGCGGACTCCAGGACGAACTCGCCGTAACCGAGCATGCGGCCGGTGATGGACCGCTTGAAGCTCATGTCGGTGACCTTCGCGAGGGGCATCATCGCGACCTTGCGGGTGAGGATGCCCGTGGTGAGCAGCATCCGCTGGTTCGTGATGACGAAGTAGTCGACCGACCATTCCGCGACGCGCCACACGAACCAGGCGAGCAGCGCGAGCCAGCCCCACCAGATCCACATGATGACGGCGCCGATGGTGTTGACCAGGCGCCCGCGACGATCAGGCCGCCGAGGACGAGCCCGACCGGGACCATCAGGACCGCGGGGTGCCGCCGCACGGTGATGACCTGGTTCTCGTGCGGGAGCAGGTACTTGTTGACGGACGCGGGGGCGGAGTCGCCGGGGGTGACCAGTCTCATCGCGCGCTCAGCCGACCGCGTTGATGAAGGTGATCACCGAACCGGCGGCGTCGGCGAGGCCGCCCGCCACGGTCTCCACCGATCGCGTGGCGCCGTCCGGCTGTGTGACCACGTAGAACGCCACGAAGGCCGCCGCGGCCCACGTCAGGTACTTCTTGGCGGGCACGGCTGCCTCCCGGAGCACTTGTCTCGAGACCCCGGTTCAGTTTCGCACAGCCGCAACCCCCGGCAAAGGAAGGTCTATGGCGCGTTGTCGAGAGACGACCGGCGCGCGCTGCGGCGTTTCTCCGCCGCGACCGTCGCCAGCACCTCCAGATGCCGGCGCGCGATCCGCTCGACGAGGTCGGCGGGCGCCGACCCGGTGACCTCCTCGGCGCCGTACCTGGCGGCGGACACGCAACGCGACACCGTCTCGGCGGCGTGCACGCCCGCGTACTCCTCGGCCAGCCGCTCGCCTATCTCCGCGTAGCGCGGCAGGTCCCCATCCCCTTGGTGAGCCATTGCGACATCCTCGGACTCGCTCGCGCCGCCCGGTCCGTAACGGTCCCCTGTGCCGCGGCGGCGGAGGGGAACGCGCACTGGCGTTCCGTGGAGGCTCAATACCCCCTGCCAGGGCGAACGAACATCCTCACGCCCCCGATCGCGACCGCGTGGTCATCCGGACGGACGGTGCCGCGCCGCGCGTCCGTCCGTAAAGGAACGGGCGTCGCGGCGCGGGTCAGACGACGCCGTAGAGCCGGTCCCCCGCGTCGCCGAGCCCGGGAACGATGAAGCCCTGCTCGTTGAGGTGCGAGTCGATCGCGGCGGTGACGACGCGGATCGGCGCGGTGATGTCGGCGAACGCCTGCTCCAGGTACGTCAGCCCCTCGGGCGCGGCCAGCAGGCAGATGGCGGTGACGTCGGTGGCGCCGCGCTCGCACAGCAGCCGGATGGCGGCGGCGAGCGTCCCGCCGGTCGCGAGCATGGGGTCCAGGACGTAGCACTGGCGGCCGGACAGGTCGTCGGGCAGCCGCGTCGCGTACGTCTGGGCCTGCAAGGAGCCCTCGTCGCGGATCATGCCGAGGAACCCGACCTCGGCGGTCGGCAGCAGCCGGGTCATCCCGTCCAGCATCCCGAGGCCCGCGCGCAGGATCGGCACGACGAGCGGCTTCGGGCTGGCGAGCTGGACGCCCTCGGCGTCCACCAGCGGGGACGGGACCGTCACCTCGGCGACCCGGACGTCGCGGGTGGCCTCGTAGGCGAGCAACGTGACGAGCTCGTCGGCCAGCCGGCGGAACGTGGGCGAGTCGGTGCGCGAGTCCCGCAGGGTGGTGAGCTTGTGCGCGACGAGCGGGTGGTCGACGGCGAGGGTCTGCATGCGGACACCGTAGCCGACATGTGGTGTTCGTCCGGTCCGGGACGAAGCAGGATAGGACGGCGGTGAGCTGGGCACGAAACCGGTATGAGCCGCGACAGCGATCAGCAGCCGACGCCGCCCGGGCCGGCCCGCGACCCCGCGCCGGACTCGACCGAACCGACCGTGAGCGACGTCACAGCCGAACGGCGCACCGGGGACGGGCGCGCGAGCGACGCGCGAGCGGGCGACGGGCACGCCGGGGACGAGGGGCGCGTCCCGTCCCGTCCGGGGCCGCAGGGGGACATCTCGCCCGAGGAGGTGCGCGAGCACCTGCGCCGCCGTGCCGTGTTCCTGCGCGAACTGGCGGAGGCCCGCGAACTGCGCCGCCGCGTCACGCCCCACCGGTCGCGCCGCGCCCGGATCCACGCGGCGCTGCGCCGCCGCACGTTCCGCATCAACTGAGGGGACCCGCCGCGGGCGATGCGGCCGATCCGCCCCCGACCCCCATCGAGTAGGTTCGATGCGCCGGGCGCCGCGACGCGTCGGCCGCCCGCGCGGGACCCGCCCCAATTCGGCGGTGGGACGTACGGGGGCGCGCCGCATCTGCGAACATGCCCTGGCAGGAACCGCGCCGGTGGGGTGGACATGACGGATGTGGACGCGACGGACTTCTCCGTCGTGGTGTACCGGGAGGACGAAGCCTGGGAGGCCGAGGTGCTCCCGGTGGCGCTGACCGAGGACCTCGCGGGGCTGATCCATGCCCTGCGGCAGCAGCCCAGCCTGGGCGGCACGGTCGGCCTGGTCGCGGTCGGCGACGACTTCTTCGTGGCGATCCGCCTGCTCGGCGACGAGGTGATGGTGTTCCTGTCGGACGTCACCGCCTCCGTCGACTGGCCGCTCGCCAAGCAGGTCCTGGAATATCTCGACATTCCCATCCCCGACGAGGAGGAGCTCGACCAGGTCCTCCCCGTCGGCGACATGTCGATCTTCGCCGATCTCGGGCTCGACGAGATGGAGCTCGGCGCCATCTCCGGCGACCTGGAGCTGTACCCGGACGAGATGCTGCTCAGCATCGCGGGCCGCATCGGCTTCGCCGCCGCGTTCGAACGGGCCGTGGACACCGTGGCGTAGGACGACGGCCGCGGGGGCGTGACCTGGGGAACCCGGTGGGTAACAATGGACGCGTGTCCTCTTTCGCCGCTGTCTTCGCGCGGACCCCGCAGGGCTGGGTCGGCACCGAGGCCGTCCTCGCGGAGGCCGCGGACGTCGACGACGTCGCCGACCTGATGCGGGAGGCGGCCGTCGAGTCCTACGGCGACCCCGTCGTCCTGCTGGTCGAGGAGAACGACGACTGGTTCGCGGTCGTCCGCCTGGACGGGCAGGACGAGCCGCGCGCGTACGTCTCGACCGTCCGCGGGGACGGGCTCGGCACCCTGTTCCACCAGCTCGTCGGGGAGGTCCCCGACGGCGACCCGGGCGGCGACCCGGGCCTGCTGGACGACTTCGGGATCGACGCCGGCGGCCTCACCGACCTCGGCGAGCGGGTCCTGCCCGGCGACGCGCTGCTCACGGTCGCCGAACGCGCCGGGTTCGGCGAGGAGTTCGACCGGCTCCGTGACTGACGACCCCACGCCCGGGCTCGTCCCGGCGATGCGACGCGCGCTCGACGAGGCGCGGCTCGCGGCGGACGCGGGCGAGATCCCCGTCGGCGCGGTCGTCCTCGACCCGTCCGGCGAGATCATCGGGACGGGACGCAACGACCGGGAACGCACCGGCGACCCGACGGGCCACGCGGAGATCGTCGCGATGCGCGCCGCCGCGTCCGTCCGCGGCGAGTGGCGGCTCGCGGGCTGCACCCTGGTCGTGACGCTCGAACCCTGCACGATGTGCGCGGGCGCGTCCGTGCAGGCCCGCATCGCCCGTCTCGTCTACGGCGCCGTCGACGAGAAGGCCGGTGCCGTGGGCTCGCTGTGGGACGTCGTCCGGGACCGGCGGCTCAACCACCGGCCGGAGGTCGTCGCCGGTCTGCTGGCCGACGAGTGCGCGGCTCCGTTAATCGAGTTCTTCGCAGGGCGCCGCGTCCGGTAGGCTCTTCCGCGGTGGTGTCGCCTAGTGGACGAGGGCGCACGCCTCGAAAGCGTGTGAAGGGCAACCTTCCGTGGGTTCGAATCCCACCACCACCGCGCCGCGAAGGGCCGCGACCGTCGAACGGTCGCGGCCCTTCCTCGTGCGGTCACTGCGACGGCGTGCCCTGCCTGCGTTCCCGCAGGCGCCGCTCCAGCTCGGCCGTCCGCGCCATCTCCGCCTCGCTCGGAGCCAGCGAGATGATGATGAGCATCACCACCGTCACCACGCTGACCACCAGCACGGACGGCAGCAGCAACTGTGCGGCGGTCGCTCCGGACGGTTCGCTCAGCCCCGCCACGTACTCCACGGTCATGCCCGCCATGCCGCTGTAGTGCATGCCGGACACGGCCACGCCCATGACGGCGGCCGCGCCGATCGTCGCGGGCAGGCCCCGCACCCGCGCGCTGAACCAGAGCGCCGCCGTGGCCGCGACCACCGCGATGAGCACCGAGAGCGCCACCCAGACCACGTCATAGGAGACGTTGCCCGAGATCTCCATCGCGGCCATCCCGGAGTAGTGCATGACCGCGACCCCGGCCCCCGTGATGGCCCCGGCTGGCAGCAACATCCGCGCCCGCGTACCGCCGAAACCGACCAGGAACATCCCGATCCCCACGATCACGATCGCGATCAGCGCGCTGGCGGCGGTGAGCCAGACGTTGTAGCGGATCTCCGTCCCGTGGACGGTGAAGCCGAGCATGGCGATGAAGTGCATGACCCAGATACCGGCGCCGCCGATCGCCACCGCGGCGAGCACCAGCCAGGACAGACGCTCGGTCCCCGTGCCGGCCCGCGCGCGCGTCGCGCACCGCAGGCCGAGGAGCGACCCGATGAAGGACATCGCGTACGCCGCCACCGGCGTGAGCGGTCCGTAGCCGAAGTGTTGCATGTGGTGCATCGAGCCCCCCGCAGGACACGTGTGTTACGCCTGATACGTCGCGGGAGCTACTGAATAGTAAACGATCGCCCGTTTTCCCAGTTCAGCCGGGGCGGGCGCACGCGAAAGGGCCGCGACCGTCCGGCGGTCGCGGCCCTTCGCCGTCAGGTCACTCGCCCCCGGCCTGCGACGCGACGCGCTGGACGGCCTGCACCGCCACATCGGGCGCGTCGACGTAGATGTAGTGCCCGCTCTTCTCGGCCACGGTCAGCTTGCTCTTCCCCGACAGCTCCAGCCACTTGCGCTGGCCCGCGGTCCACGCGTCCTCCAGGCCCTGCCCGTACTGCGGGACGGCCGCGAGGTACGGCTGCCCGTGCTTGATCACCTCGACCGGGACGTTCCCCGCCGAACCGACCTTCCCGTCCTTGATGACCAGCTTCTCCGGGTTCTGCCCGCCGAAGATCGCGAGGTTCTGCGCGCGCACCTGGGCCGCCGGCCCCTGCGCCGACTCGGGAATGATCTTCGAGATGTCGGCGATCATCGTCGACGGCGTGGCGTCCATCAGCACCAGGCCCTTGACCCGCTCCTGGTGGCCCGGGGCGTACCGGGCGGAGATCAGCCCGCCCAGCGAGTGCCCGGCCAGCACGACCGGACGGTCGCCCGCGATCTGGTCGAGCACCCCGGTCAGCACCTTCCCCGTGCTGTCGAAACTCTGCGGCCCGTCCGGCTTGTCGCTCGCGCCCGCCCCGAGCCGGTCGTAAGAGCAGACCCGGTTTTCCTTGCTCAGCGTCTTCTGCAGGGCGGCCATCTTGGTCAGGTCGTCGCCGCCGCCGTGCAGCAGCACGACGACCGGCTTGCCGTCGGCTAGTTCGCCGGAGCACGACACGTTCACGGCCTTGCCGCCGACATCGAGCTTCTTCGTTCCGTCGAACGACGCGGCCTCGGCCTTCGGGCTGGAGGCGAACGGGTCCCAGTTGTCGATCGCGTCCTCGTCGCAGCCAGTGAGCCCGGCACCGACCACGGCAACGGCGAGGGCGGTCAGAGCGGTGGCCTTGAACTTGCGAAGCACGATGTCCTCCAGGCGAGTCTTGCGGCGGGGGGAGCGGCGGGGCGCCGTCCTGACGCAAGAAACGCTACGGAATCACCGCCCCACGAAACGTCACCAATCAGCGGACATTGCCCGGTAGCTCGCAAGGGGGACATCACAAAGGCGGCGCCCACGACACCGGCCCGCCCGGCGCATCGAGCGACACCGTCTGGACGCGCCCGTCCGTGCGGATCCGGAACCGCTCCTTCGCCGGACTCCCGGCATCCCGCCAGGTCCGGACGGCCGCCTCGACGTCGTCCCAGATCCGCTTCGGCCCCGCCTGCCGGACCGTCCAGCCGCCATCGGCATCGGGCGTGAGGAACGCGACCGCACCGGACGCCGTGTCGAGGCAGTACTCGACCCACGGCCCGCCATCGACACGGACCGCCTGTGCGACGACGGTCGGCGCCGCGAGCTGCGCCACGAACGCGCCCGTCCAGTCCTTGAGGACGCCGGGGCCGACGACGGCAGGTCGGGCCCCGGCGTCGGCGAGCATCTCGAACGCCGCGCGCCACCGCTCGTCCCCGACCACCGGCGGTGCTTGCGGACGGGCGACCATGAACGAGATCGCCCCGGGCAGGAACCGGCCCTCGGCGACCCCGCCGTCGCCCACCTCCAGCAGCGCGAGCTCGTACCCGCCGAGCCACCCGGTGACCGTGACCAGGATGCGCCCACCCGGACGTGCCTGGACGAGCCACGCGGACGGGATCGTCCGAACCGAGCAGGTCGCGATGATCCGGTCATAAGGTGCGGCGAGCGGACATCCATCCAGCCCGTCACCGACCACCAGATTCGGGACGTGCCCCGCACGCCGCAGCGCGGCGGCGGCATTCGCGGCGACACCGGCATCGACCTCGATCGACGTGACCTTCCCCGCGCCGAGCCGCTCGCACAGCAGCGCGGTCGAGTACCCGCTCCCCGTGCCGACCTCCAGGACGTTCGCGCCGTCGTCGACGTCGAGGTCTTCGAGCATCCGCACGACCAGGCCGGGCAGCGTGGACGACGAGGTCGGGTCACCCCCGACCGGCTCGTCCACGTCGTGCGGCGTGATGTGCCCGTCGAGCTGCGTCACCCACGTCTCGTCCCGGTAGGCGAGGTCGAGCCACCGATCGTCGTCGCTGTGGACGGGCGTCCACAGCGTGCCTCGGTCGGGGGTGTCGGTCCGCTCGAAGAACGCGGGGACGAACACGTGGCGCGGCACCCGTTCGACGGCTCGCCGCCACTCCGGCGAACGCAGATCGCCGGCTCGTTCGAGTTCATCGGCGAGCGCGACCGCCCGTTCGTCCTCGGTCATGTGTTCCCCCGTTCGAGCAGATCGGCGAGCGCGGCGGTCATGCACACGCCCGTTTCGTCCTCCAGCCACGCCCACTGGCCGTTGGGATTGCACTCCAGGAACACCGGCGTCCCGTCGGTCCGGAGCGCGAAGTCGAAGCATCCGAAGACCAGCCCGAACCGCTTGAGGAAGGCGGCGATCGGCTCCGTCAGACCAGGCGGCGTGTCGACGACCGCGTAGGTGAGCGCGTCGTAGTCGTAACGCCAGTCCACGAGTTCGCCGGAGTCGATCCGCACGCAGAACACACGCTCGCCGATCGCCGTCACCCGCAGATGCCCGGCGGCCCGCACCCTCGTCTGGAACAGGTGCGCGGTCGCGGCGATCGAGCCGTCCAGTTCGTCCGGCCCGACCTCGGCGACCCACACCGTCCGCGCCTTGCCGTCCTGCCGGTACGGACTGGCGCGCAGCGGCTTGTAGACGACCGGCCCGTGCTCGACCGCGAACGTCCGAGCACACTCGGGCTCGTTGGTGATCAGCGTCCTCGGAACGACGAACCCGACATCGGCGGCGACAGCAAGCTGCGCGGGCTTGAACTCGGCATCGGCGATCGCATGCGGATGGTTGACGTACAGGCATCGCGGCAGCGACGCCGGCACGCCCCCGAACCCGAACCGGGCCTGCAAAGAGGCGAAACGGGCCTCCTGCTCTTCAAGACCAGGGAAGGCGAATCCTCGCGGACGCCGGTAGTACAGCGACCGGACGCCGCCGAGTTCGGCGCGACGCGCCCGGGTCGCCAGACGGCCACGCAGCCCGTCGCCGTCGATCGTCGCCGAGAACGCCAGAGCGTGCGGGAACTCGGCGGAGTCGAACCGCACGACCGGAACGTCACGCCGGTTGAGTTCGGCGACGACGATGTCGGCCGTCACGTCGTCGGGCTGCGTGACCACCAGGACGGGGAGCGGCTCGGCCATCAATCCTGGTCGCTGTCCTGCGCGTGGTCGCTGTCCTGACCGGCGTCCCTGCCGTCTTCGCTGTTCGTGCTCGTCGACTTCTCGGTCCCTGTGTTGGACCGCTTGTGCTTGGCATCGACGAGCTCACCATCGTCCCCGACGCCCATCTGCGTCACGGGGTCGATGTCCGTCGCGACGAAGTCGATCGAGACCACGCCCTTGTACGGCGCCATACGCCCCAGCCCCCAAGGGCGCACGGTGGTGGGAGCGTCGACTGCCGGGGATCCGGTGGGCAGACGATCGGCGTTCTTGAACATGAACGTCCTCTCTCACATCGATGGGTTGGATCCGACGCCGCCTCAGTGGCCGGCGTCCACACTGCCCAGAAGTGCTGCGAGCCTCCTGGTGAATCGCCGGAAGCGGCTCGGCGGCAGGAAGAACGGTTCGGGCGGACGGCGACGCGAGGGCGGCGGCACCGCACCGGACGGAACGTCCCGCCGCCGGGGCACCCGCGACGCACGCATCGACGCGGCGATCGCACGCACACGTGCGAGCAGCGCCCACCCGTCCGCGAACTCCTCCAGCCGCCCGCCGTGCAGGAGCCAGAACGACCCCGTGAACTCGCCCGCCCAGGCCACGACCCCCGGCAGCACACGGCGGGCCTCGGCGAGAGCGACATCGGGATCGATCGGGCCCCGATCCCATGGGGCGAGACGGACGAGGTCGATCGCGGCGGTCACGACACCGGCCCGCAGACGCCACGCGCGGTCGTCTCCGCGACCGCGATCCGCTCGGCGAGGGTGTTCTGCGCCTCGCACACGAGCAGCAGTTCGGTGACGGATCCGGCCGTCACCTCGTCCAGGCACCCGTGCCCGAACTGGTAGTCCGAAAGCCGCTCCACCCGCCGCGCGACAAGTCGCCCGCCGACCCGTTCGGTGCACCACCCGGGGCACAGGTCCCCGAGTCCGCGCATGACGCCGTCTGGCGCCGCCGGGATGTCTACCATGGCGGTACCTCCTCCTTGTGGGGATGGTGGCCGCGCGGTCGGGAGAGGGTTCCAATCTCAGCCCCGACTGCGCGGCGTCTTCTTGTTGTCAGGTCTTGCATCACCGCCGTCGCCGACGGTGTCGTCACGACTACATCGTGTGCGTAATGATTACTGATCGCAAGTTATCCATACCGACAGTCGTGGCCCAATCTGGCCACACAGTGAAGCCAGAAGATCACACAAAGCGATAATTGCCTTATGTCTCCTTCGTACATCCCCTCCGTCCGTGCACGTCGGCTCGCACGCAGCCTCAAAGAGTTCCGCGAGCATGCGGAACTGGGAGTGACGGCGGCAGCCGCCCGGCTGGGCTGGAGCCAGGGCAAGGTCAGCCATATCGAGAGCGCCCGCAACAAGCCCAACGAACGTGACGTCAAGCTGATGCTGCATCTATACGGAGTGAGCAGCCCCGACCGCGAGGCGATCTTGGCTCTCGCCCGAGAGGCCGAAGAACGCGGCTGGTGGACCGACTACATCGATGTGCTCAACGGACCGTACGTCGCCTTGGAGGACGCGGCTTCCGAGATCGGCAACTGGGCACCTCAAGTGATCCCCGGACTTCTCCAGACTCAGGACTACGCTCGCGAGGTCATCAAGGCGGGCGAGCTGGGAGAAGCTGCCGATATCGAGCGACGAATCCGCGCTCGCGTGGTTCGACAGACCCTTCTCACACGCGAGAAAAACCCACCCAGGCTGCGCGTCGTGCTCGACGAAGCAGCACTCAACCGTCCGATCGGTGGACCAAGGATATGGCGTGACCAGCTCAACCAGCTTCGCGCCGACGCTCAGCGCCCGAACGTAACGATCCAAATTCTGCCGCAGTCGGTCGGCACACACTGCGGTTTGGAGGGCTCGTTGATCGTCCTCAGGTTTGCCGAGCCGGCCGATCCGGACGTCGCATATGCCGAAGGCTTCTTCGGCGTGGTGTACATGGAGAGCCCACAACAAGTCGAGCACTGTAGGCTAGCGTTCGAAAAGATTTGCGCAGCGGCGTTCGCCCCTGAGAAGTCCCTTGACCTGATCGATGCGGCGGCGAAGAGATGAGGACTCGACCACCCATGTCTACCCTGCTAGATCGACTCGACGTCCAGTGGCGCAAGAGCACGCGGAGCAAAGACGCCGACACGTGCGTCGAAGTGACATCCAACGTTCGGGCCGCAGTCGGAGTCCGGGACTCGACCGACCCGCACGGCCCCAAACTGCTCCTCGACCGACCGGCCTTCGGCGAGATCCTCGCCGCCATCCGCTCAGGCGCCCACGACCTCTGAACAGAGGGAACGGCGAGAACTCCGGCTGCGACAAGGTCGCGGCGAAGGGCCGTCAGGCGGGGAGGCGGTACTGGAGCTCGTACAGGTGGGATCCCTTGACGAGGATCGACGCCTCGACAGGACGGTCGCCGTCGGAGTAGACGACCCTGAACTGGCGGATGACCGGCACATTCGGCAGCGACAGGAGGTCGGCCTCCTCGGTCGTCGGCATCCGCGCCGAGACCGCGTCGAGGTGGTAGCGCTGCGGCAGGTCGAGTTCGGCCAGGACTCGCGGTGCGCCACCGCGGATTCTGCCCTGCCCGGCCAGGTCGGTACCGTGCGCCAGTTCCAGCGGGTAGTACGACCGGTCGAGTTCTACCGGCCGACCAGCGTGCCGCAGTAGTCGGCGGCGCATCAGAACCCGTTCACCGTTCTCCAACCCGAACGCTTCCGCGACCTCACGCGACGCCTTCGTTTCTGCGACCTCCAGCAACTCGTACGAGTAGCCGCCCGGGGTCGGTTCGAAGTACGTGTCGGCCCCGACTCGGAACGGCTGGCGGTCCCGAACGAACACGCCCTTGCCCTGCCGACTGGTCAGGTAGCCCTCGCCCTTGAGTACTGCCAATGCCTTCTGCACGGTGGTGTTGGACACTCCGAACTCCTCCACCAGGCGGGCCGTGGAGGGTAGCTGCGTGCCCGGCGGAAGATCGCCCGCCATGATGCGGGCTCTCACGTTCGCGGCCATCTGCTCGTACGGGGGACGCTCATCGGCTCTCGTCATGGCCTCAACTCGCGATCGTCCGATAGCCACATGGTGTACTTCCTCCGGGCGGCGTCCACTTCTCGCGATAACCATTATGGGTGTCCTGCTCATTCCCCAGCGATCCGGGCGCGATGTGTTGCGGCCAGGTTGATCGCGCCTGGCCGTCCTCCCTGCCCGAGAGGAGTCCTCGGCCGTTTGGGCTTTGGTTGGCTGCGAGATCACGATCGACGCGTCCCACGAGCGCCCAGGACGTGCTGCGCGGCGTCGGCGCGGTGCACGGGCGTCTGCTTCTCGGCGATCGGGGCCGCGGACGCTTAGGAGACTGCTTCGAGGGTGTGGTCGTTGCCGCGCCAGGTGGCTGCGAGGTCTTGGACCGGGATGTCGAGGGCCTCGCCCAGGCAGACGATCGTGCCGAAGCCGGGGGAGGGCAGGCGTCCGGTCTCGATCTTGCGGAGGGTCTCCGGCGAGATGCCGGCCGTGTGCGCGACCTCCGCCAGGTCGCGTCCCGCTCGCGCGCGGCGAAGCAGGGCGCGAGACGTCTGCCGGCTTCGATCTGCTCGGGTGTGAGCGGTTGGCGGACCATGCGGCCAAGGCTAGCGGTGGTATTACTATACCGGCAAGTGTTTATGGTGTCGGTATTACTATACCGACACTCTGTGACGCGAGGTATTCGTGATCGAACTGAAGACGCCTGCGGAGATCGAACGCATGCACGTGGCCGGGCGTTTCGTCGCCGAGGTGCTCACCGAGGTCGGGCGGATCGCCGACGTGGGGGTCAACCTCATGGAGTTGGAGCACCACGTTCGCGGGATGATCAAGCGCCGGGGCGCGGAGTCCTGCTACTGGGATTACTCGCCGTCCTTCGGGGAGGGCCCGTTCCGTAACGTTATCTGCCTGTCGGTCAACGACGCCGTCCTGCACGGCTTGCCGCACGACTACACGCTGCGCGACGGGGACGTGCTCACCGCGGACATCGCGGTCAGTGTCGACGGGTGGGCGGCCGACTCGGCGCGCACGGTCATCGTCGGGACCGCCGCGGAGGAGGACCTGCGGATCGTCCGCGCCACCGAGGAGGCGCTGGAGGCGGCGATCGAGGTGGCTCGTCCGGGGAACCGCCTGGGCGACATCTCCGCGGCGATCTGGGCGGTGGCCCGCGGCTACGGTTACCCGGTCAACAACGAGTTCGGCGGCCACGGCATCGGCCGCACCATGCACGAGGACCCGCACGTCTCGAACAAGGGACGGGCGGGACGCGGCCTCCCGCTCCGGCCGGGCCTGACGCTGGCCATCGAACCCTGGTTCGCCCGGACGACCGACAAGATCACCTACGACGCCGACGGGTGGACGATCCGGTCGGCGGACGGGTCGCGCACGGCGCACTCCGAGCACACGGTCGCCATCACCGAGGACGCTCCCCTGGTGCTCACCCGGCGGTGACGCCTTCAACGGGAGCTTTATTTATCGAAATGATGGCCTCGTTGCCAAAATATCCGCTTATTCCGCCGGTCGCGACCGTCCGCAGTTATTCGGTTATCGAAATCCGCTGAATGGTGGCCGACTTCGGCCAGCACCCCTAGAGTGCCGTAACGCCAGGTAGATATGGTATTTCACGGTGTCGGTCAGGATCAGGGGTCGCGCACATGAGTGATCAAGGTTCCAGCGGAGCACAGCAGGACGGGACCCAGGGCGGCGGGCGCCGCCTCTCGACGACCCAAACGGTGATCATCACCGTCTGCACCGTCATTGCGGCGCTGGCGGCCCTCTGGTCGGCCCGCGAGGCGATGCGCAACAATGAACTCGAAGCGGCAGAAAAGAGCCGGATCGAAATCACGACCCGGCCCGCGAACGGACAAGAATGCCACCAGGTCCGCAATGACCTGGCTCTCGGCGGTACGGCCGATATGGTCGAAGGCGCCGAACTGTGGGCGATCACCAAAACCTCGGACGGGTTCTACGTCGCAGCCGTCGCCCGGCCACGCTCCCCGGGCGACGGCGACTGGACCGTCAAGCTCCACGGTTTCGGCAGTCCGCAGGACATAGGCAAGAATTTCACCATTCTGCTCGTCGAAGCGCCACCGAATGCGGCACATAAGTTCCAGAAAGCCTCTGTCCCACCCTCTAATCCGCTACCGAAGCTTCCGGACGGGACGAGGACCCTGAAGACGGTTTGCGTGAAAAAGATCGCTTGACCATGTGATCAGCCGGGGGCGGCTCGCAGGCGAGGTGTCGGGGATTCGTCTCCGGGTAGGTGATCTTGTGCACCCGTAGTCGTCATCAGGGGGTCCGGATGTCCAAGCCGCCGCTGCCGCCGGAGGCCGTCGCGCTGCTCGCCAAGCCCAGCCCGTGCGTCATGGCCACCGTGCGCGCGGACGGCGCCCCGGTGACCACGCCGACCTGGTACCTGTGGGAGGACGGCCGGGTGCTCGTCAACCTGGACGAGAGCCGCGTGCGCCTTCGCCACCTGCGAGCCGACCCGCGCGTCTCCCTCACGGTCCTCGACGAGGACTGGTACACGCACGTCACGCTCATCGGCCACGTCACCGAGATCCACGAGGACGAGGGGCTCGCCGACATCGACCGCATCGCCCGGCACTACACCGGCGGGCCCTACCCCGATCGCGTTCGCACGCGGTTCAGCGCCTGGATCCGTGTCGAGCGCTGGCACGGCTGGGGCGCGTTGAAGGACAGCGACCAGGCGTCGGCCTGACCGCTCATCCGGCGGTCACCAGGACGACGCCGGTGGCCGCGACGGCCAAGCCGATCCGCTGGACGACGCGGAGCCGCTCGCTGTAGGCGATGCGGGCCAGCAGGACGGTGATCGCGGGGTAGAGGGACGTCAGGACGGCGACGAGGCTGAGCACGCCGTGCTGGGTGGCGATGACGAACAGGACGTTCGCGCCCGCGTCGAGGGTTCCGGACAGGAGCGCGAGGCCGACGAGCGCGCGTCCGGAAAGGCGGGGGCCGAGGCTCCCGCCGCGGAAGCGCAGGGTGAAGACGACGGCGACCAGGACGACCGTCAGGCTGCCGATCCGGGCGGCGACGATCGGCCAGTAGCCACCCTCCTCTCCGGTCGCGGACAGGAGGGTGAAGAAGACGCCGAAGTAGATGCCGGATATCGCGGCCATGAGCGGGCCCGAGTCGGTCGGGCGCCCCTTGGCGGGTGCCGGTTCGCCGGGGTCGTCCTGCTCCATGCTGACCATGCCGATCGCGACGAGGCACAGCAGGACGCCGGCGATCACGGTGGTGCTCAGCCGGTCGCCGCCGACCACGCCGACGCGACCGGGAGGACGGCGGCGGCGAGCGCGGAGACGGGCGCGACGACGCTCATCGGGCCGCGGGCGAGCGCGCCGTAGAAGGTGATGAGGCCGGTGCCTCCGGCGAGCCCGGCGGCGAGGCCCCAGGCCATGGACGGTCCGGTGGGCGCGCCGCCGTCGATGAGCGCGGCGGCGAGGACGATGGCGAAGCCCGCGGGGACGCACCACAGGAGTACTTGCAGGACCGTCGCGCGGCGGGAGACGGCGCCGCCGAGGAAGTCGGCGACGCCGAAGGCGAGGGCGGCGCCGAGGGCGAGGACCGTCACCATTGGATCAGCCGGGTCGCGATCCGGACGTCCGGGGAGATCTCGCGGAGGCGGGACGCGAGTTCCGCTCCGGCCGCTTCGAGGCGGTCGAGGGGGTAGGGGTCGAGGCGTTCCAGGAGGAACAGGGCGTTCTTGGTGTCCTCGGTGATGCGGGTGCGGACGCACTGCCGCCAGTTCCAGCGGCGGCACGTGACGCCCTCGTCGTCCCGCCAGACGACCTCGCCCGGTTCGGGATGCTCGACGGCGGGTTCGCCGGCCGCGACGACGTCGAAGGGTTCGTCGCCGGTGGCGCGGACGAGACGGGCGGGGCCGCGGTAGGCGTCGAGGTCCTCGCCGCCGATCGGGAGCGCGTACTCCACGCTGATCGCGTTGTAGGCGTCCACCACCCGGTTGATGGACGGGACGGCGCGGCGCATGAGGGCGTCGACGGACGGGCGGGTGCGCTTCGGCTTCGCGCCGAACGCCCGGTACGCTTCGCGCCACGCCTCGACGTGCGGGTTCGCGGCGTCGGCGTGTTCGGCGGCGCGCGCGAGCCGGTCGCGCCGAGGCGTCGTCGCCCGGCCCGTTCGCCAGCCCTTCGGCGGTCATGGCGAGGACGGCGAAGTCGGGGCGCAGTTCCCGGACGGCCTCGGCCACGACGATCCGCTCCAGCATCGACCCTCCTGGCGGTCATTTGAGTGAACTCGACAGGTCATTGTATCGACCGGACGGGGCGGTGGCATCCTGGTATCCGCGTGAGGGAGGAAGCGGTGGGCGAGCAGGGAGTCATCGGTGAGGCCGTGGCGCGGACCGTCCGGGCGCTGCGGGCCGGGCACGGCTGGAGCCTGGACGAGCTCGCCGGCCGGGCCGGCGTCAGCAAGGGCGTCCTCGTCGGGCTGGAGCAGGGGCGCGGCAATCCGAATCTGGGGACGCTCATCCGGATCTCGGACGCGCTCGGCGTGCCGCTGACCCGGCTGGTGCAGGTCGAGGAGGAGCCGCCGATGCGGATGTTCCCGCCCGAACGGCACGTGGTGCTGTGGGAGGGCGAGCACGGCGGCCGCGGCACGCTGCTGGCGGGCAGCGACCCGCGGCCGTCGCTGGAGCTGTGGCGGTGGGAGCTGCGGCCCGGCGAGTCGCGCGACAGCGATCCGCACGTGCCCGGCACCAAGGAGATCGTCTACGTGCAGGACGGCACGCTGACGCTGGGCGTCGACGGGCGCACCGACCTCGTGGAGGCGGGCGCGGCCGCCGTGTTCGTCGGCGACCGGCCGCACTCGTACGCGAACGCCGGCGACCGTGACGTCCGGTTCGTCCTCGCGGTTCTGGACCTGTGATCAGGAGGTGAGCCGGACCGGCATCGCGATGTAGCGGAAGCCGGTGTCGCGGTCGGCGGCGTCCTCCTCGTCGGGGACGCCGGTGAGCAGCGCGGCCTTCGTCGGGCTCGCGCACTCCAGCCGCGTCCACTCGGTGGGGATCCCGGCGAGGGCGTCGAGGAGGTACTGGGGGCTGAACGCGATGTCGATCTCGTCGCCGTCGAGTTCGGCGCCGAGGGCCTCGTTCGCGCGGGCCGAGTCGCCCGCGGCGGCCCGGATCCGCACCTCGCCGGGCGTGAACTGCAGCCGGACGGGCGTGCCCCGGTCGGTGACCAGCGCGGCCCGCTTGATCGCCTCGACGAACGGGGCGGTGCGGACGCGCGCCGTCGTCGTCCACTCGCCGGTGAGCCGCGCCCGGTAGTTGATGTACTGCTCGTCGAGGAGACGGCTGGTCATCGTGCGGCCGCCGCCGGAGATGCCGATCAGCGCCTCACCGGAACCGCCGAGGTCGATCGCGACCTCCGCGCCCGGTTTGATCGCCTTCGCGGTGTCGGCGAGCGTGCGGGCCGGGACGACGACGCCCGCGGTGAAGCCGGGGTCGGCGGGCGACCAGGTGAGCTCGCGGGCGGCGATCCGGTACCGGTCGGTGCAGGCGATCCACATGGTGTCGCCGTCGATGTCGATCCGGGCGCCGGTCAGCATCGGCAGCGTGTCGTCGCGGCCCGCTGCGACGACGACCTGCGCGACGGCCTCCGCGAACAGTTCGCCCGGGACGGTGCCGGCGCGCGCGGGCGGCTCGGGGAGGGTGGGGTAGTCCTCGACGGGCATGGTGAGCAGGCCGAACTCCGCGGGCCCGCACCGGACGACGACCTCCGATCCCTTCGTGAAGATCTCCACGGGCTGCGCGGGGAGGCTCCGCACGATGTCGGACAGCAGCCTGCCCGGGACGAGAACCCGGCCCGGCTCGACGACCTCCACATCGATCCGCGCGCGCGCCGAGACCTCGTAGTCGAACCCGGCGAGGGTCAGTTCCCCGTCACCGACCTCGATCAGCATCCCGGCGAGGACGGGCACGGCGGGACGGGACGGCAGCGTCCGCGCGGCCCACGCGACGGCCTCGGCGAGCGTCTGACGATCGACTCGGAACTCCACCTGATCTGCCCTTTCGCAATCCGCACGGACCGGATACCCGGTCGCGCCCGTACGCTACCCGCCGCCTGCGACGAAAACTTCAGAACAGCGCGGGCGCGGCGCCGTGCCGGATCTCCCGCTCGAAGCCCAGCAGGTAGCGCTTGCGGTCGATGCCGCCGCCGTACCCGGTGAGGTCGCCGTTCGATCCGACGACCCGGTGGCACGGCACGATCACGCCGACCGGGTTCTTGCCGTTGGCGAGCCCGACGGCGCGGGAGGCGCTCGGGTTCCCGATCTCCCGCGCGAGCTCGCCGTAGGAGATCGTCTCGCCGTAGGGGATGTCTTGGAGGGCCGCCCAGACGCGTTGCTGGAACGGGGTCCCGTTCAGGGCGAGCGGAACGTCGAACTCGGTCAGGTCCCCGGCGAAGTAGGCGGCGAGCTGTTCCGCGACTTGCGCGAACGGCCGTTCGCTGGGGTCGTCCACAGGGAAGCCGAACGTCTCCTGGGGCGGCCGGTGCCGCTGTTCGTCCATGTACAGCCCGGACACGGCGCCGCCGGTGACGACCACCGTGAGCGGTCCGACTTTGCTTTCCAAGACTGTGTGCGTTGTCTGCATGTCAACTCCTCTAGGAGGCGGGCAGGTAGTTGATGGCGTGGTCGCCGGTCGCCCACAGGTACTGGACGGCGTAGGCGCGCCACGGTCGCCACGCTTCGGCATGCCGGGTGAGGGCGGCCGGGGTGTGGGGGAGACCCAGCGTGCGGGCCGCCGTGCGCACGCCGAGGTCTCCGGGGATGAACGCGTCGGGGTCGCCGAGGGCACGCATGGCGATGGTCTCGATCGTCCACGGTCCGAAACCGGGGAGTGCCGCCAAGCGCGCGCGGGCCGTCTCCCAGTCGCTTCCGACGCCGAGGTCGATCTCGTCCTTCGCGAGGGCGTCCACGAGGGCCGCCAGGGTGACGCGCCGGGTCCGGGGGAACGCAAGGGTCTCCGGGTCGAGGTCCGCGAGCGCCTCGGGCGTCGGGAACAGGTGGGTGAGCCCGCCGTTCTCGCCGGACGGATCGTCGATCGGCTCGCCGTGCGCGACGACGAGCCGGGCCGCGTGCGTCCGCGCCGCCGCGACCGACACCTGCTGCCCGAGGACGGCGCGGACGGCGAACTCCGGCGCGTCCGCCGCACGCGGCACGCGCGTCCCGGCGCCTTGCCGACCAGCGGCGCGAGGACCGGATCGGCGCGCAACTGGTCGTCGACGGCGACCGGGTCGGCGTCCAGGTCGAGCAGCCACCGGCACCGGCTGATCGCGATGGTGAGATCGCGCAGGTCGGTGAGGGTCAGGGTGCAGACGACGTGGTCGGGGTGCGGGCGCAGCGCGGCGACGCCGTGGCCGTGCGGCAGCCGGAACGCCCGGCGGAACGAGCCGTCCCGCCACTCCTCGACACCGGGCACCGCCGTCGCCGCCAGGTGCCCGAACAGGTTGTCCGGGCACAGCGGCGCGCGGAACGGCAGCCGGAAGGACAGCGTGCCGGACCCGGCGGGCGGATGCCCCTTCGCGACCCGGTCGCGCAACTCGGTCGGCGTGAGGGCGAACACCTCCCGGACGGTGTCGTTGACGCCCGGATGCTCGCGAACCCCGCCGCGAACGCGACGTCCCCCATCGGCAGCGGCGTCGTCTCGATCAGCAGGCGCGCGGTCTGCGCCCTCTGCGCGCGCGCCAGCGCCAGGGGACCGGCCCCCAGTTCGGCGTTGAGCTGCCGTTCGATCTGCCGCGTGCTGTACCCGAGTCTGCGCGCGAGCCCAGGGACGCCTTCGCGATCGACCACACCGTCTGCGATGAGCCGCATGGCGCGCGCGACGGCGTCCGCCCGGTGGTTCCATTCGGGCGACCCCGGGCTCGCGTCCGGACGGCACCGCTTGCACGCCCGGAACCCGGCCTGCTGCGCGGCCGCCGCGCTCGGATAGAACCGCATGTTCTCCGCCTTCGGCGGCACGGCCGGGCAGCTCGGGCGGCAGTAGATCCCGGTGGTCACCACCCCGGTGAAGAACCATCCGTCGAACCGGGCGTCCTTCGACCGGACGGCCCGTACGCACCTTTCCACGTCCTCGTGCATGTCCCCCAGCATCGTCGACGGCCACGCGCGTTCACTAGCGGAAAACCGACATCAGCGTTGCACGGCGACTAAACATCTGTTTAGGATCCTAAACATGCGTTCAGTCAATGATGATCGTACGCCCCGGGCCGTCATCCGCGACGAAGCCCTGCGGCTCTTCGCCCTCCAGGGACCGGATCGGGTCACCGTCCGGCGGATCGGCGAGGCCGCGGGCGTCTCCGCCGCCCTGGTCATCCACCACTTCGGCTCCAAGGACGTGCTGCGCGAGACCGTCGACCGGCACGTCCTGAGCATCCTCGAAGGGATCTTCGACGAGCTGGCCGAGCACAACGATGCGTCCACAAGCGGCGACGCGTCCGCGAGCGGCGCGAACACGCCCGCGCCGCTCGCGGACGCGCTGCTGCGCCGCCTGCCGCCCGGTTCCCCCGTGCCCGCCTACCTCGCGCGGATCCTGCCCGGCGACGACCCGGCGGGCGCGCGCCTGTTCCGGCGCCTGTTCGAGGCGGCCCGGCGGCACGCCGCGACCGACGAACGCGCGGCGTTCCTACTGGTCAACGATCTCGCGATGATCCTTCTCCGGCACCGGATCGCGGACGTGCTCGGCACCGACCCGCTGTCGCGCGAGGGCCTTGCCCGCTGGACCGCCGAGACCATGACCGTCTACGAGAAGGGGCTCACGTGAAACCGAGCTGGTTCTTCGGCGTCGACCCCACCCGCGGCGAGCGCGCCCTGGCCCACCTCGCGGGCGCCTTCGGCGTCGCCGCGACCCTCGGTATCGGCCTCGACGCGGACTGGACGTGGTGGCGGCTCCTCCTCGCCGCGGCACTCGCCTACGACCTCGCGGGCGGTGTCGTCGCCAACGGCCTCGACTCCGCCAAGCGCTTCTACCACGGCCCCCTGCCGCTGCCGCCGACCCGCCTGAACCGGTTCATGCACAACGAGATCGGGTTCGCCGCCGCGCACGTCCAGCCGATCATCGTCGGCCTCGCCTTCGGCGCCGCCTGGTGGTGGGGGCCGCTCTGGTACGCGTGGGCCCTCGCGGGCGTCGTCTTCGTCGCCCGTGCGCCGCGCCGCCTCGCCCGTCCGGCTGCGCTTTTGATCGTCCTCACCGGCGCGATGCTCGCCCCCTCGATCCCCGCCCCCGAGGGCCTCGCGTGGCTGCCGGTCGTCCTGCTGCTCAAGCTCGTCGTGGCGCACGCCGTACCCGAACGTCCGAGCCGCTGACCGGCATCGTCACCGCGTGCCCGGACCGCCCGGACCGTGCGGGCCGTGCGGGCCGGCCAGTCCGTGCAGGAGCAGGTCGGTGAGGGTGTCGACGACCTGGTCGTCGGTGTACCCGGACTCTTCCGCCCCGCTCACGAGCGCGTAGGCGAGCATCGACAGCAGCCCGCCGATCGCCGCGGCGACCAGTTCGGGGTCGCCGGGCAGGCGGTGCCCGCGGTCGCGCAGGTGGTCGAGGTGGTCGCGGAGCACCCGCGTGTCGCCGGTCAGCCGCCGCCACGCCTCGCCGGTGGTCGGCCCGGAGGCGGCCTGCGACTCGAAGAGGGCGACCATGACGGCGGGGTCCGCGCGCATCATGCGCCACGGGACGGCGAGGTGGGCGCGGAGCTGGTCGCGGTCGGTGAGGTCGTGCGGCGGGTGGTCCTCCCCGGCGAGTTCGCCGCGCGCCTGCCGGTGCCAGTCGGCGAGGAGCGCCCGCAGCAGGTCCTCCTTGCTCGCGAAGTGGTCGTAGAACGACCCGGTCGCGCGGCCCGCCGCGGCCGTGATGTCGGTGATCTTCGTGTTGAGGTAGCCGTGCTCGGCGAACCGGCGCCGCGCGGCCTCCTTCAGCGCCGCCTGCGTCTCGGCGGCCTTCGCTTTGCGCGTGCCCGCTTTCGCCGCGCCCGACTTCTCCGCGCCCGACTTCTCCGCGCCCGACTTCTCCGCGCCCGACTTCTCCGCGCCCGACTTCTCCGCGCCCATGTGTCCTCCGCTTGCGTCCCGCCGTACCGGCACAGCATACTGAGCCCAGTTTCACCGAATATGGATTCGGTGAATGCAGATTCGGGAGGTGGCCGATGCGTGCGGTGGTGATCGGCGGCGGAGTGGCCGGAACGGCGAGCGCGATCGCGCTCGCGCGGGCCGGGGCGGACGTCACGGTGTACGAGGCCTACGACGACCCGGCGGGGCCCGTCGGCTCGTTCGTCAGCCTGGCGGTCAACGGCCTGCGGGCCCTGGACGCGCTGGGCTGCCTCGCCTCCGTGCAGGCGGCGGGGTTCGCGGTGGAACGGCAGCGCATGTGGTCGGGACGCGGCAGGCTGCTCGGCGACGTCCCGCGCGGACGACGTTCGGACGACGCGCTCCGCAGCGTCACGATCATGCGGGCCGACCTCGTCGGGGTGCTCAGGCGGGAGGCGGTCCGGTGCGGCGCGCGGGTCGTCACCGGGGAAAGGGTCGCGGTCGGCGACCCGGCGGTCGCGGACGCCGACGTCGTCGTGGGGGCGGACGGCATCTGGTCGGCCACGCGGCGCGCGCTGGACCCGGCGGCCCCCGAACCCGTCTACGCGGGGCTGTACTCGGTGTCCGGCACCGCGACCGCCGCCCCGGACGGGGCGCACGGCTTCAACATGGTGATGGCGCGCGCCGGGGCGTTCATCTTCCTCCCCGCCCCGGACGGGACGGTGTGGTGGTCCGCGCAGGTCGCCGCACCGCGCGAGCCGTCCGATCCGGCGGCGGTGGGGCCCGGTGAGCTGCTGGAACTGTTCCGCGACGACGAACCGGCCGCGACCGTGCTGCGGCACGCGTCCGGGGTGACCGCGGCGACGCCGCTGCACGTCCTCGCGCCCGTCGCGCGCCGCCAGGACGGACGGACGGCGCTGATCGGCGACGCGGCGTATCCCGTCGGCGCGGGGCAGGGGGCGTCGATGGCGCTGGAGGACGCGGTCGTCCTCGGCCGCGAGCTGCACGCGGCACGGGACGGCGACGTGGCCGCGGCGCTCGCCCGGTTCGACCGGCAGCGGCACGGGCGCACGGCGAAGCTGGCGAAGTCGGCGGCGGCGAACCGGGACGCGAAGACGGCCGGGCCGGTCGCGGCGCGCCTCCGCGAGGTCTTCATGCCGCTGTTCTTCGACCGCTTCTACGAGCGCGCCACGGGTTGGTTGTACGACTTCGACCCGGGCCGGGTGACTAGTCCGTGAATCACCTCGACGTAGTCAATCGGGATGACCTCGGTAGACTGGACCGCCGGTACGCCTGACCCCGAACCGAGGAGCGCCCAAAACCGTGGCTCTAATCGTGCAGAAGTACGGTGGCTCCTCCGTCGCCGACGCCGAGTGCGTCAAGCGGGTCGCCCAGCGAATCGTCGCAACGAAGAAGGCGGGGAACGACGTCGTTGTCGTCGTCTCCGCCATGGGTGACACGACGGATGATCTCATCGATAAGGCCGAGCAGGTCAGCCCCCTGCCACCGGCACGCGAACTGGACATGCTGCTCACCGCCGGGGAGCGCATCTCCATGGCGCTGCTGGCGATGGCCATCGCGAACCTGGGCCACGAGGCCCGGTCGTTCACCGGCTCCCAGGCGGGGGTCATCACGGACGGCTCCCACGGCAAAGCCAAGATCATCGACGTGACCCCGGGACGCATACGGACCGCGCTGGACGAGGCTCGATCTGCATCGTCGCCGGCTTCCAGGGCGTCTCGCAGGGCACCAAGGACATCACCACGCTCGGCCGCGGCGGGTCCGACACCACCGCGGTGGCGCTGGCGGCGGCCCTCAACGCCGACTGCTGCGAGATCTACTCCGACGTCGACGGCGTCTTCACCGCCGACCCGCGCATCGTGCCCGCGGCGCAGAAGGTGCCGAAGATCTCCTACGAGGAGATGCTGGAGATGGCGGCGAGCGGGGCGAAGATCCTGCACCTGCGCTGCGTGGAGTACGCGCGCCGCTACAACATCCCGATCCACGTGCGGTCCTCGTTCAGCCAGAAGGAAGGCACGTGGGTCGTCGACAGCAGCGAACTCGAAGGACAGGACATGGAGCAGGCGATCATCTCCGGCGTCGCGCACGACCGGAGCGAAGCCAAGATCACCGTGGTCGGGGTGCCCGACAAGGTCGGTGAGGCCGCCACGATCTTCACGGTGCTGTCCGACGCCGAGATCAACATCGACATGATCGTGCAGAACGTGTCGGCCGCGTCCACCGGGCGCACCGACATCTCGTTCACGCTGCCGGCCACCGACGGGCAGGCCGCCCTGACCGCCCTCAACAAGGTCAAGGAGCGCATCGGCTTCGAGTCGCTGCGCTACGACGACCGAATCGGCAAGGTGTCGCTGATCGGCGCCGGGATGCGCTCGCACCCGGGCGTCACCGCCACGCTGTTCGCCGCCATCGCCGACGCGGGCGTGAACATCGAGATGATCTCCACGTCGGAGATCCGGATCTCCGTGGTGGTCGCGCAGGACGACCTCGACACCGCCGTCGCCTCCGCGCACCGCGCGTTCGACCTCGACTCCGAGCAGGTCGAGGCCGTCGTCTACGGAGGCACCGGCCGCTGACCCCGGCCGACCGCTCGGCGCAGGTCACCGACGGGCCGCGCTCCCCGGATGTTCCCGGGGGCGCGGCCCGTCGCCGTTCCGGGCGATGTCGTGGTCCTGTGTTTCGCGTGAAACATCGCCTGCGGGCAGCGGACTTGCCGCAACGCCTTAAACTGACGCATCACTCCCTATCATCCGGTATGTTAGGGAGTGATGGCGGAGAAAATGTACTCGGTCGAGGAGGTCGCCGACCTCCTCGGGCTGCATGTGCGGACGGTGCGCGGCTACATCCGCGACGGACGGCTCAAGGCCGTGCGGATCGGCAAGCAGTACCGGATCGCGCCCGCCGACCTGGAGGCGCTGACCGGCCGCCCGCCCGCACCGTCCGGACGGGCGGACGCGGGCGCGTCCGTCGAAGTGTCGAGCATCGTCGAGATCGACGGCGTCGACCGGGCCGCGGCCGACCGGCTGAGCACGCTCGTCCTGGCGGGCGTGAACACCGGCGGCGACCCGCGGCACCGGCTGCGGATCCAGACCATGCACAACGCGGAACGGCGCCGCCTGAAGATCGTCGTCCTCGGCGGCGCGGGCGCGACCGCGGACGTGCTGCGCCTGCTCGACGGCGTGCTCGGGGGCGACAACGACCTGCTGGGAGCGGAGGAGACCGATGGCTGACGAGATGACGGAACGGGCCGGGACCCCGGTGCTGGTGTGCGACCCGGACGGGCCGCCGATCGCCACCGAGCAGGACGCGCTCGACCTGATCGGCGCCGCGTTCCTCGGCGCCGAGCTGGTGGCCGTCCCCGCACGACGCCTGGACGAGCGGTTCTTCGCCCTCGGGACCCGCTTCGCGGGCGAGATCATGCAGAAGTTCGTCAACTACCGGATCCGGCTGGCGATCGTCGGCGACATCTCCGCGCATCTGGAGACGAGCTCGGCGCTGCGCGCCCTCGTCGCCGAGTCGAACACGGGCGGGCACGTCTGGTTCGTCCCGGATCTGGACGCCCTGGACGCGCGGCTCCGCGCGTCCGCCTGACCGCGCCGGCCGCGCGGTCACCTGCGCGGCGCCGCCTCAGTGGCACTGCCAGAGGAACCGGCCCTCCTTGCCGTCCGGGGACACGAAGGCGTAGCCGGTCCCGGCGTCGCCGAAGTTCGGTTCGAACGGCATGCCGTGCGAGAGCTGGACCACGAGCTGCCAGCCCTTGCCCGGCGTCTCGTCCCTCTGCAGCCAGTACGGCTTGATCTTGGGGCCGCCGAGGAACTGGTCGGGCCATTTGCCGGTCCCGGTCACGGGGAGGTGGTCGGGACCGTAGGTGGGGCCCTCGGCCAGCGCCTCGACCTCCACGAACTCGGGGATCCGGCCGCCGGGCTGGATCACCAGCGCGTTCTCGCCCGCGTCGGGCTCCCACGTGTCGTCGACGTACTCCTCCTCGTCGGCGGTCATGAACAGGTAGGCGAGGCGTCCGCCGTCGAGCGCGAACTGCCCGAGGAAGCGCATGGGCGTTTCGAGTTCGGCGGAGACGGGCCAGGCGGGCTCCTCCAGCCACACCGGCTGCCCGCCGATCTTCGTGACCGGTTCGCGCACCGGACCGTCGGCGGCGACGAAATCGAGGGGGATCGGTTTGGCATGGGTGCTCCCAGCGGGTTCCGGAGGATGCCTCCGGAGGCTAGCGTCCGCCACCGACATCCGGCGGCCGGGCGTCCTATGCCGGGAGCACCCGCTCGACGTACGCGGCCAGCCGCGCGCGGATCTCGTCGCCGGTCAGGCCGTCCACGGTCGTCAGGTGGGTGATGAGGTCGGCGCGGACGGCGGCGAGCAGGGCGTGCGCGAGGAAGTCCGCCTGCCCGGGATCGACCAGTTCGGCGAGCGCGTCGGCGAGGATCGCGTGGCCCCGTGTGTAGGAGTCGTTCTGGTACGGGCTCGCCGAGCCGGTCTCCTCGATCGCGAGGTAGAGGCTCCGGTTGTCGAGCTTGAGGCGGGCTAGGGCGTCCAGCAGGGCCGGGACGCGCTCGCGCGGCGGGGCGGACGGGCCGAGCGGCGCGGGCCCGCCGGTCACGGCTTCGAGCAGCCGCGCGGAGCGGCGTTCGGCGAGGGCCTGCAGGAGGCCCGTCCGGTCGGTGAAGGCCCGGAAGACGGTGCCCTTGCCCACGCCCGCGGCGGCGGCGACGGCGTTCATGCTGACCTCGGCGGAGCCGCTGCGCGCGAAGAGCGCCTCGGCGGCGTCGAGGACGGCCTCGCGGTTGCGGACGGCGTCGGCGCGGTGCCTGCGTTCGGGCATCGGGACCTCTCGTGTTGCTATCCGGACCGCCGGTCCGCATATAGTGGTGCGGACCGGCGGTCCGTATTCTATCGGCCCGCGCTCGACCGGAGAGAGGTGTCATGGACGCCGAACAGACCTTCCGCCACGGGATGGACCTGCTGCTGGACGGCGATTTCGACGGGTTCGCCGGCCTGTGGGCCGACGACGCGGTGATGGAGCACCCGTTCGCGCCCGCCGGCGCGCCCCGGCGGCTCGACGGCGGCGCCGCCGTGGCCGCCTACATGCGCGACTACCCGAACCACATCGACCTCCAAGCGATCCCCCATGTGGAGATCCACCGGACCGCGACGCCCGGACGCATCGTCGCCGAGATGCGGGCGACCGGACGCGTCGTCGGAACGGGCGAACCGTACGAGATGTCGTACATCGCAGTGGTCGACGTCGAGAACGGACGGTTCGTCCGCTACCGCGACTACTGGAACCCGCTGAACCTGCCCGCCTCGATGCGCGGGGCCGCGTGATGACCGTCCTGGTGACCGGGGGCACCGGCACGACGGGCGCCCGCGTCGCGGACCGGCTGCGGGCGGACGGCCGCACGGTGCGGGTCGCGAGCCGCCGCGCGGCGAACACCGGGGACGCGGGGGACGCGGTGCGGTTCGACTGGCTCGACCCGTCCACGCACGACGCCGCCCTGCACGGCGTCGAGAGCATCTACCTGGTGCCGCCGATCGGGGCTCTGCACCCGGAGGACGTCATGCTGCCCTTCCTGGAGCGGGCCGTCCGGGCAGGGACGCGGCGCGCCGTGCTGCTCAGCTCGTCCCAGCTCGCGCCGGGCGGGCCCGCGACCGGTGCCGTCCACGCAGCCCTGCCGGAGGTGTTCGGCGAGTGGGCGGTGCTGCGGCCGTCGTGGTTCATGCAGAACTTCACGGGCGGGCACGTCCACGCGGAGAGCATCCGCTCGGCGGGCGTGATCACGACGGCCACGGGCGGCGGCCGGGTGGGGTTCATCGACGCGGACGACATCGCCGCCGTCGCCGTCCGCGCCCTGACCGATCCGGTGGCCCCCGCCACCGACCGGGTCCTCACCGGGCCGGGCGTCCTGTCGTACGACGACGTCGCCGCCACGATCGCGCGGGTCACGGGCCGTCCCGTCCGGCACCGGGCGGTCTCGGCGGACCGGATGCGCGAGCACCTGGCGGGGTCCGTGCCGGACGGGTTCGCGGCGATGCTCGCGGACCTCGACGGGCTGATCGCCGGGGGCGCCGAGGACCGGGTCACGGACGCGGTCGAGCAGGTCACCGGACGCCCGCCGCGCTCGTTCGCCGCGTTCGCCGCGGCGCACGCGCGGTCCTTCGCCGCCTCCTGAGCGCGCGGCCGGGACGGTCAGCGGGGCATGGTGCGTTCGATGCGCCGTGCGCGTTCGGCGAGCGCCCGCGCGTCGGCCGTGTCGGCGTCGCGGGCGGCCGGAACGTCGGCTCCGGCCCGGCTGGCGAGGGCGAGGGCCGTCACGACGAACCCCTCCATGAGGGTCCGCATGACGGTGTGGTTAGAGCGGGCGTAGCGCCGGACCAGCTCGTCGGTGAACACGGTGAACGTCCGGACGTCGATCTGGTACTCGTCCGCCTGTTCCGGGCCGATGCCTGATGGCTTGTCCGCGATGTCGGCGAGCGTCTCGGCGGTCGCCGCGAACAGCCGGGCGACGGAGGTGGCCGGATTCCACAGAACGTGGTCGCCGACCTGGAAGTACTGGCTCATCCGGAGGACGCGGCGTCCTCGCGCGCGGCGCGGAAGTGGGCCTCCCGGTCGAGCGTGGCGAGGACGGTGTTGACGAGGGTGATCGCCGCGAACACGGCGGCGAGCACGGGGTGCCCGACGCCGAACACGGCCAGGGCCGCGGCGGCGAACACGATCGTCTTCACCGCCAGGACGACCGGGAGCCCGGCGTCGAAGCGGGCCTTCGGCGCGGCGAACAGGCCCCACAGGACGATCGCCGCGGCCGGTGCCCCGATGCCGAGGAGGACGTTGACGAGTACGGCGTCTCCCACCGTGAACCCCCACCAGGCGAGGGCGGCGAACGCGGCCATCTCGATGATGAAGGCGAGGCCCTCGTTGATGACGTGCAAGGGCCCGGGAAGTCGCATTCGTGGATTGTCGCACCAATTCGTCCTGCACGGGCAGGTCGGAACCGACCGTACGATCCAAGCGGGATCTCACAGAACGGTCGCGTTATGGGTGCTGGGCAGGGACGGGCGGGCGTGTCGGACGAACCGGTCGTCGGCTGGTACGAGGACGGGCGGGACCGGCGCGCGCGCTGGCGGTCGGAGAGCGCGCCCCCGCCCCGCCGGGTCACGATCGCCGACGACGGGACGCGCGCGGACGACGCCTACCGGGCGGCGTGCGAGGGCACGGCACTGCTGTGGCGCGGCGACTTCCAGAACGCGAGGCAGTTGCTCCAAGCCATGGCGCGCCGGATCGACGCACCCGCGCGTAAGAAGAAGAAGGCGGAACCGTCCGGTGTCCAGGTGTTCCACCTGTTCCGGCAAGCACGGGCCCAGCGCGCGCGCACGCTGGGCATGGTTCTGGTGCCGGTCGAGCCGGGTCACGTGATCCCGCTGCGGCGGGCGCCGGACATCCGGGACGCGTGCACGGAGGCGTACGGGACATGCGAGGAGCCGTACGCGGTGCCGTTGCGGGAACTGCTCGGGGTGATCGGCGCACACGAGTGGCGGCGCAAGGGCGTGCCCGTGCCCGCGCTCGGCGGCGACCGGATCCACCCGCACTACGGCGTGTTCTCACCGATCAGGGGCGAGTACGTCGATCTCGTCGCGCGCGCGCCGATCCCGCCTGGGGTGACGTCCGCTTTCGACATCGGCACCGGCACGGGCGTCCTGGCGGCGGTTCTCGCGCGTCGCGGTGTGGGACGGGTGGTCGCCACCGACCTCGATGAGCGCGCGCTTGCGTGTGCCCGGGAGAACGTCGAGCGGCTGCAGGTCCCTGTTGACGTCGTGCAGGCGGACCTTTACCCGGACGGACGCGCCGGGCTCGTCGTCTGCAATCCGCCGTGGCTCCCCGCGAAGCCCGCGACGCCGCTGGAACGGGCCGTCTACGACCCGGGCGGGCGGATGCTGCGGGGCTTCCTCGACGGCCTCGGCGATCGGCTGGAGCCGGGCGGGGAGGGCTGGCTCGTCCTGTCCGACCTGGCCGAGCACCTCGGGCTGCGGACGCGCGACGAGCTGCTCGCCGCGGTCGCGGCGGCGGGCCTGCGGGTGATCGACCGGCTCGACGCGACACCCGTCCACCCGAAGGCGGCCGACGCCGACGATCCGCTGCACGCCGCGCGGGCCGCCGAGGTCACGTCCCTGTGGCGCCTGCGACATGGCTCCGGTGGGCCGACTCCGGGCCGATGACGCGCAGCAGTTCGAGGGCCTCCACCGAACGCGACCCGGGCGGCGGCGCGTAGACGACGAGGCGCTGGTCCGCGGCGGGCGTCACCAGCACCTCCGCGTCGAACTCGACCGCCCCGACCTCCGGATGCAGCACCCGCATCCGGCTGGTGCGGCGCACCGCGACCTCGTGCCGCTCCCACAGCCGGGTGAACTCGCCGCCGGTCCCGTGCAGCCGCTCGACCAGGGCCGCCGCCGCGGCGTCGTGCCCGCGGCGGGCCACGGCGGCGCGCAGGTCGGCGACGTGCACGCGGGCGATGCGCTCGTGGTCCTCCGCCGGGTAGGCGGACCGGACGAACGGGTCGGTGAACCAGCGCCAGACGATGTTGCGGTCGGGCCCGTCGACCGTGCAGACGCACCCGAAAAGGGCGTCGGCCGCCGCGTTCTGCGCGAGCAGGTCGCCGAGGTCGCCGAGGATCTGGGCGGGGGTGTCGCCGAGCCGGTCCAGCAGGTGCAGCAGGCCAGGACGGACGTGCTCGCCCGCGAACGGCCCGGCGGGCGGGCGGTGCCCGGCGAGGACGTACAGGTGGTCGCGTTCGTCCTCGGTGAGCCGCAGCGCGCGGGCCAGGGCGGCGAGGAGCTGCGTGGACGGCTGCGGGCTGCGGGCCTGTTCGAGCCTCATGAAGTAGTCGGCGGACATGCCCGCGAGCTGCGCGACCTCCTCCCGGCGCAGCCCCGGCGTGCGGCGGCGCGGTCCGGCGGGCAGGCCGACCTCCCGCGGGCGGAGCCGCTCCCGGGAACGGCGAAGGAAATCGGCGAGTTCGCGGCGGTCCATGTCCATACGTCCATGGTGGGGCATCGGGCGGCGCCGCAGCCTGGGACCGGTTGTCCTAGGCAAGGCGGTCCGCTCCACAACGCGGCGCGATCCGGGCAACGTCGGGGGCATCCGAAACCGAAAGGCGGCTCCAGATGCCCACCATCAACGTTGGAAACGCCCGCATCCCCTACCGCGTCGAGGGGACGGGCCCGGCGCTCGTCCTCGTGCACGGCGTCGGCTCCGGCTCGGCCATGTGGGACGGCGTGCTCGACCGGTTCACCGGTCACCGCACCGTCGTCCTGCCCGACCTGGCGGGCAGCGACCTCGCCGCGGACGACGCCGCACCGCTGACCGTCGAGACGCTCGCCGCGCAGGTCGCGGCCGTGATCGAGGACGTCGGCGACCGGCCCGGCGGACGTGCTCGGCTTCTCGCTCGGCGCGCTCGTCGCCGCCGCCGTCGCGGGCCTGCGGCCCGAGCTCGTCCGGCGCCTGGTCCCGGTCGCGGGCGTCGCCGGGCCGGACGACGAGTACGTCCGCCAGATGGTGACGACCTGGCTGGCGGTCGCGGGCGACGCCGACGCGTTCGGCCGGTACTCGACCCTCCTCGCCTACAGCCGCGGCTTCATGAACCGGGCCGGGCACGAGGCGGTCGAACAGGCCCACGCGTTCATGACGCCGACCCAGGCCCGCCTACGCCAGGTCGACCTCGTCCGTAGGGTCGACATCCGGTATCTGTTGCCGCGGATCGTGGCGCCCACGCTCGTCCTGGGCGCAGTGCACGACGCGACCCTTCCGGTGGAGAACCACCGTGAGTTCTCCACCGGCATCGCAGGGAGCGAGTACGTCGAGCTGGACAGCGGACACGTCGTGATGATGGAGCGGACCGACGAGTTCGTGAAGCACGTCGAGGACTTCCTCTCCCGCCCGTGAGCCCCTCCGCTCAGGCTTCGCCGGGCTTCGCCCGCGGGAACGCGCCGGGCCCCGCATGGAACAGGCCTATCGCGAGGACGCCCGCGGCCGCGGCCGCGAGCGTCCAGGCGGGGTGCTCGTCCGGCCCGGCCCACGCGAGGAGCAGGACCGACAGGACGAGCCCGACCCAGCCCGCGACGAGGTTGGGGATCGGGCCGTTCCCCAGCGTGCACGGATAGGAGCGCCGGGTGATGCCGCGGACGAAGTGCGGGAGGGCGTTGCCGCCCATCACCCCGCCGAGGAACCCGAGCACGATCGCGGACCACATCTAAAGGTCTCCCTGCGTCGTCGGCCGTCCGGCCGGTGGACCGGCGGCCGGACGGCCCCCGGTCAGCAGCGGGATCAGGACGGCGTCCACCAGGTGCCGGACGAACGCGGCGTCGAGCGGCTCGCCAGTGACGAACAGCCGGGAGAACAGCATCGCCGAGCTGAGCTCCACGAACAGCGCGGTGTCGACGTCGGCCGCGACGTCGCCGCGCCGCACCGCCCGCTCGACGACCGTCCCGAACGCGGCGCCCTTGTCGGCGACGAGCCGGTCGCGGACCGTCTCGGCGAGCACCGGGTCGCGGTGCATGGCGGCCACCAGCCCGAGGAGCAGCGCGGCGTCCTGGGCCTCCAGGTTCGCGCGCATCCGCTCCAGCACCGCGACGAGGTCGCCGCGCAGCTCGCCGGTTTCGCGCGGGACGAGCGCGCCGTCGCCGTCGCCGCCGTGCGCGCGCACCGCGCTGACCACCAGTTCGGCCTTGCCGGGCCAGCGCCGGTAGAGCGTCGCCTTGCTCGCCTGCGCGCGCGCGGCGACCGCCTCCATGGTGAGCCGGTCGTAGCCGACCTCGGCGAGCACCTGCAGTGCCGCCGCCAGGATCGCCTCGGTTCGCACGTCGCCCCGTGGTGTCATCGCCGTCCTTTCGAAACGCTACCGTTTCGAACACTACGGGCACGACGAAGTAAACGCAAGCGTTTCGTTAGACCTTGACGAGACGGAAGAACGCCCGGACGTCCGGAACGAGAAGTTCGGGGATCTCCAGCGCGAGCAGGTGCCCGCCCCGGTCGAACTCGGTCCAGTGCACGACGTCGTGCCGGCTCTCGACGAGCCGCCGGACCGGACGAACGAGGTCGTGCGGCGACACCGCGACGCCCAGCGGCACCGGGCACGCGGGCGGGGGACCGCCCCGGACGCCCGCGTTCTCCGCGTGCAGCCGCGACGACGAGCCCGCCGTCCCGGTGAGCCAGTACAGCATGACCGTCGTGAGCAGCCGGTCGTCGGCGACGCCGATCGCGGGATCCGTCCAGGCGGTGACCCGGTCGGCGATCCAGGCGAGCTGTCCCACGGGGGAGTCCGCCAGCGAGTACGCGAGCGTCTGCGGGCGCGACGACTGCATCTGCCAGTAGCCCGCCGGGTCGGACACGTACTCCTGCTGCTGGGCGAGCCGCTCCAGGTCGTCCTCTGCGAGGCCCTCGACATCGCCCGGGGGCGACGGCATGTAGTTGAGGTGCACGCCCACGACACGCTCTGGGACGACACCCGCCAGCCCGGTCGAGATCGGCCAGCCCCAATCACCGCCCTGCGCGCCGTACCGGGTGTACCCAAGACGTTCCATGAGCTCTGCCCAAGCGCGCGCGATGCGCCCCACGTCCCACCCGGTTTCGCGCGTCGGCCCAGAAAGCGTGAACCCGGGCAAGGACGGAACGACCACGTGGAACGCGTCGGCGGGGTCGCCACCGTACGCGCGCGGGTCGGTGAGCGGCCCGATCATGTCGAGGAAGTCGGCGGACGCGCTCGGCCACCCGTGCGTGACGATCAGCGGGAGCGCGTCCGGCTCGGGGGAGCGGACGTGGAAGAAGTGCACGTCCGCACCGTCGATCTCGGTCGTGAACTGCGGGAACCCGTTGATCCGCGCCTCCTGCGCGCGCCAGTCGTAGCCCGTGCGCCAGTACTCGACGAGTTCCTTCATGCGGGCGAGCGGGACGCCGCGGTCCCAGCCGACGCCCGGCAGTTCGTCCGGCCACCGCACGCGATCGAGCCGACCCCGCAGGTCGTCGAGGTCGCGCTGTGGAACGTCCAGCTTGAAGGCGGTGATCACTGACAACCTCCGGAAATCCATTGGCTTGGCCAACATTGGTGAGCCCAACAGTAACCTAATCATTGGCTCGACCAACAAACGAGTAGAGTGGCCTACGTGAACATCGCCGAGGCCGAGCCGTCCGACCGCGTCCGCCGCCTGCCGAGCTGGCTGATCAACGTGGCGTCCGTCCATTCGCACCGCCTGGTGTTCGCGGCCTTCGCCGCCGCCGGTGCCCGCGGATACCACTACCGGCTGCTCGCCGCCCTCGAAGAACACGGCCCGGCCAGCCAGGCCGACCTCGGCCGCCGCACCGGCATCGACCGCAGCGACGTCGTCGCCGCCCTCAACGAACTCGCCGCCGGACACCACGTCCGGCGCACCCCCGACCCCGCCGACCGCGCCGCAACATCGTCACCATCACCCCCGACGGCATCGATCACCTGGAGCGGCTCCACACCACCGTGACCAGCGTCCAGGACGACCTCCTCGCCCCGCTCTCCCCCGCCGACCGCGACCGGTTGACCGACCTGCTCACCCGGATCGTCGACCACCACGCGAAAGCCGACTGATGCCCCTCCGATTCGCCGAACTCCCCCGAGCCGCGATGCGCGCCCTTCTCGACGACGACCTCGACCGCGCCTCCGCGACGACCGGCGTCGAACTCACCGGCTACTTCCTGACCGACGAGGCCAAATACCTCTGGCGATACCGCCTCGACCAGCTCGCCCGCACCCCGGCGGACGCCCCCTGGATCGTCCGCGCCGCCATCAGCGAACCGGACGGCGCCGTCGTCGGCTACGCGGGCTACCAGCGGGGACCCGACGAGAACGGCCTGGTCGAGGTCTCCTACTCCGTCGACCCCGCGCACCGCCGCCGCGGCCACGCCCGCGCGATGCTCGCGGCGTTGCTCGACCGGGCCGCCGCGGAGCCGTCCGTCCGGACGGTCCGCGCCTCGATCCGCCCGGACAACGCGGGCTCCCTCGCGACGATCGCCGGGCACGGCTTCGTCCACGTGGGCGAGCAGTGGGACGAGGAAGACGGCCGCGAACTCCTCTTCGAACGCCCGGCTTGACCTCGACTCGACTTGAGAGTCCAGCATCGTGGCATGGACACCATCGAGATCGGCGTCATCCTCCCCGGCATCGCCGTCCAGCACCGGGACGGCATCACACTGCGGGACGCGGCCCGGCACGCCGAGGACGCCGGCCTCGACGGCGTGTGGCACGGCGACCACCTCGCCGTCGGCGCCCCGACGCTGGACGCGCCGATCGCCCTCGCCACCGCCGCCGCGGCCACCGAACGGATCACGATCGGCACCAGCGTGTTCGTCCCGGCGATCCGTCCGCTGGCCTGGGCCGCCAAGCAGGTCGCGACGCTCCAGCACGTGTCCGGCGGCCGCCTCGTGCTGGGCGTCGGCTCGGGCGGCGGGCCCGACCAGTGGGCCGCCGCCGGAGTCCCCTACCGGGAACGCGGCCGCCGCACCGACACCGCGCTGAGCCTCCTTCCCCGCCTGCTCGCGGGCGAGGCCACCCCGCTCCCCGACGAGCCCGGCGCGCCCCTGGAGCCGACCCCGGCGGTCCCGATGCCGCCGGTCTGGGTCGGCAACGACTCCCCGGCGGCGATCCGGCGGGCCGCCCGGTACGGGGACGGCTGGTTCCCGTCGCTGATCCCGCCGCGCGCGGTCGCCGAAGGCGCCGCGCGGCTCGCCGCCCTCGCGGCCGAACACGACCGTCCCGTCCCCACCATCGCGATCGGCGGCACCGGCGCACTGGGCGGCGGCGACGTCCCGTCCCGCGCGGACATCGCGGCGAGCATCGCCGACGCCTACGGCCGCGAAGCCACCGACGTCCCCCTCACCGGCCCGCCCGCCGCGGCCGCCGAGCGCCTGGCCGCCTACCGCGACGCCGGAGCCCGCCACGCCGTCATCGGCATCTCCGGCGGCGACTGGCGAGCCCAGGTAGACCTCCTGGCCGAAGCCCGCACCCACCTACACTGACCCGCCCCGCCCGAACAACACCACACCCCACCCACCTCGCTCGCAGCAGGGGGACCGCTCACGGATTCGGGAGGTGGCCTGCGGGCCCGGAGGCACGACCGGGCGGTGGAACCCGCAGATGAGGCCGCTGCGGAGCCCGGCGGCCCCCGTGAGCCAACGCCAGCCCCACCCCAGCCAGAGCGGACCCAAACCACTGCGATTGCGAGCGAAGCCAGATTCGAGCGAAGCGAGAATCTGATCGCGCAGCGAGCCCCCCGGGCGAGTCGGAGCGATGCAGCAATCGCACGCGGTGCCCGTTGAAGGAGGGCCCCCAGGGCCCGACGCCGAGGGCGACGCAAACAAACACAGTGGACATTTCCCTACCCTGATCGGCGGTTCAGGCCCATCCACGCCGGCGTCCGTCGTCCGTAGCTTCGTTTGCAGAGGCGCTCCGCGAGGGGGTGCAGGGACGGAAGGCGGAACCATGTTCGGACGCAAGACGGCGCCCCCGGCCGACGGGTCGGGTGAGGCCCTGCGGCTCGAAGGGGTGCGGAGGGTCTACGGGAGCGGCGACGGGCAGGTGGCGGCGTTGGACGGGGCGTCGTTGTCGCTGCCGACCGGGTCGTTCACGGCGGTCATGGGCCCGTCCGGTTCGGGGAAAAGTACGCTGCTGCAGTGCGCCGCGGGGCTCGACCGCCCGACCGAGGGGCGGATCCTCGTCGACGGCGCCGAGCTGGCGGGCGAGACGGAGGCGGCGCTCACCAAGTTCCGCAGGGAGCGCATCGGGTTCGTTTTCCAGCACTTCAACCTGCTTCCGACCTTGACCGTCATGCAGAACGTGGTGCTGCCGCTCAAGCTGGCGCGGCGGCCGGTCGACCGGCGGCGGGCGGAGGACGTCCTGCGGCGGGTCGGTCTCGGCGACCGGCTCGGGCGGCTGCCGTCGGAGCTGTCGGGCGGGCAGCAGCAGCGGGTCGCGATCGCGCGGGCTCTCGTCGCCCGTCCCCGTGTCCTGTTCGCGGACGAGCCGACGGGCGCGCTCGACACCCGCAGTGCCCGTGACGTCCTCGCGCTGCTGCAGGAGACCGTGCGGGTGGACGGGCAGACCATCGTGATGGTGACCCACGACCCGGTCGCGGCGGCGTACGCCGACGCGGTGCTGTACCTGGCGGACGGCCGGATCGTCGGGCACCAGACCGCGCCGACCGCCGAGTCCGTCGCCGAGCGCATGACGCACCTGGCCGACGAGGTCGCGCGGCAGCGCACCACGGCGGGGGTGGGACGATGACCGCCCTGGCGCTGCGTTCCCTGCGCAAGCGGGCGGGCGCGTTCACCGCGAGTTTCCTCGCGTTGTTCCTCGGCGCGACGATCCTGATGGCGTTCGCGTCGATGCTCGACACGGCGTCCGGAACCAGCGGGTCGGCCCACACGACGCTGGTCACGATGGCGAGCGTCGTCGGCGGCTGGGGGCTGCTCCTCGTCGTCTTCGCCGTGACGTCCACGCTGACGCTGTCGGTCCGGCAGCGGTCGGCGGAGATGGCGCTGCTGAAGAGCATCGGTGCGACGCCCGCGCAGCTCAGCCGCATGATCACCGGGGAGGCCGCGGGGCTCGCCGTGGTCGCGGCGCTGCTCGCGATCGGGCCCGCCGTCCTCGCCGGGCGCGGGCTGCTCGCGCTCCTGCACGACACCGGGCAGGTCCCCGCGGACGTCTCGCACGCCTTCGGCCCGATCGCGATCTCGATGGGCGTCGGCATCACGTTCGTGTCCGCGGTCGGTGCCGCGCTGCTCACCGCGCGGCGGCTCGCCCGCGGCCGGATCGCCGACACGCTCGCCGACACCGACTCGGGGCGGCTGACGAAGAAGCGGATCGTGTTCGCGGTGCTGTTCTTCGTGGTCGCGATCAACGAGGCGGTCATCACGGTGACGGTCATGAAGGACGAGGGCAGCGACGCCATGGCGACCTCCGGGCAGGCCGACATCTTCGCCGCGCTCGGTCTGGCGCTGCTGGCGCCCGCGATCGTGCGGCGGGCCGCGTCGGTGCTGGCCGGTCCGCTGCGCCGGTTCGGCGGCGCGGCGGGCGACCTGGCCGTCACCGGGATGCTGCGCCGCACGAACGCCATGGCCGCCGCGGTCACTCCGGTGATCCTGTTCACCGGCATCGCCGTCGGCACCCTCTACCTGCAATCCACCGAGAACGCCGCCGTGTCCGCCGCGGGGATCGCCAAGACCTCCGAGGAGAAGAACATCGAGACGCTGAACTTCGTGGTCATCGGCATGATCATCGTGTTCACCGCGATCATGTTGATCAATACGCTGGTCGCGGCGACCGCGCACCGCCGCCGCGAGTTCGGGCAGACCCGCCTCGTCGGCGCGACGCCCCGCCAGGTCATGTACACGGTCGCGGTGGAGTCGGTGGTGCAGACCGCCCTCGGCGTCGCCTGCGGGTCCGTCGCCGCGCTGTTCACGATCGTCCCGTTCAGCCTGGCCCGCGTGGACTCCCCGTTCCCGGAGGGCGACGCGTGGACGTACGTCGCGGTCGTCGCGCTCGCGGCCGTCCTCACCGGCGCGACGATCGCCACCGCGACCCGCCGCGCCCTCCGCACGCCGGCGATCGATGCCGTCTCCGCCTGAGCGATGGCCCGTCCCCCGCGCTCCCGCGGCGGACGGGCCATCGTTTCAGCTCGTCTTCACCGAGCCTCCGTCGATGAGGTACTCGGCGCCCATGATGTTCCCCGCGACGTCGGACAGCAGGAACACGATCAGCGCCGCCACCTCGCCGGGTTCGGTGATGCGGCCGCTGGTGATCCCGGCGCCCTGCGGCATCCCGTCGAGGAGGGCGGCGTGGTCCACCCCGATCGCGGCCGCCATCTTCGCGCCGAACCCGTCCGGGGCTTCCCAGATGGCGGTGCGGACGACGCCCGGCGACACGGTGTTCACGCGCACCCCCTGCGGCCCGAACTCCTCGGCCAGCGACTTGCCCAGCGCGGTCAGCGCCGCCTTCGCCGCGCTGTAGGCGACCGGACCGGCCGCGGGCACCCGCGAGTTCATGGACGAGACGTTGACGATCGACCCGCGCCGCTCGATCAGACTCGGCAGCGCCGCCCGCGTGGTCCGGACCGCGCTCAGCAGGTTGACGTCGAAGATGCTGCCCCACGCGGCGTCGTCGACGTCGAGGAACCCGCCCGGCGTGACGTCGTCCCCGCCGCCGACGTTGTTCACCAGCAGGTCGATGCCGCCCAGTTCGGTGAACGCCGCGTCCATCAGGGCGGCGACGCCCTCCGCGGTGCTCAGGTCGGCCGCCACCGCGTGGGCGCCCGTCTCCTTCAACTCGGGCGTCACGGTGCGGGCGGCACCGACGACGCGCACGCCCTCGTCCACCAGGGTCCGGACGGTCGCGAGGCCGATCCCCCGGGAAGCACCGGTGACGACGGCCGTCTTCGAGTCGAGTCCCAGCTTCATGACATTCTCCTTTTTGAACTACAGGTACAAAATTCGGGCGAAAGAAAGCCGGACGGGGCGGACGCCGCGTCCGGATCAGAGGGAGTCGACCACCGCGTCGATCACCCGGTCGAGCCGTTCGGGCCCCTCCGCGACCCGCACCATCAGCCGCAGCCCCACGACCGTGTTCGCCAGCAGGCTCCCGAGGGCGGCGGCATCGCGGTCGGCCGCGATCTCGCCCGCCCGCTGGCCCCGCTCGATCAGCGCACGGAAGGCGCCCTCCGTCCGGTCCAGCATGCGCCGGACCAGCTCGGCCGCCACCGGATCGTCCGACGCGACCTCGGCCGCCGAGTTCACGGCCAGGCAGCCGCGCCGATCCGGGTCGGCGAGGTCCATCGCGACGAGCATCTCCAGCACCTCGCGCAGCCGCTCCTTCACCGGCCCCGGCTGTTCGAGCAGCTCGACCAGCGCGGCGGCCTGGTCGTCCCGGTACCGCCGCAGCGCCTGTTCGAACAGCGCGTGCTTGCTCCCGAAGGTGTTGTAGAGGCTGCCCTTGCCGATGCCGATCGCGACGGCGAGGTCTTGCGGACTCGTCCCGGCGTAGCCCTTACGCCAGAACACGTCCATCGCCCGCTCGACGGCGACATCCGGATCGAACTGCTTCGGTCTTCCCACGTCCTCGACACTAGCACGGTTTTAGACCTGCGGGTCAAATATTTCCCGGCGATCTACTGGGCCATGTCGACGAAGCGGCTGTAGTGCCCCTGGAACGCGACGGTCACGGTCGCCGTCGGCCCGTTACGGTGCTTGGCGACGATCAGGTCGGCCTCGCCGGCCCGCGGCGACTCCTTCTCGTACGCGTCCTCGCGATGCAGCAGGATCACCATGTCCGCGTCCTGCTCGATGCTGCCCGACTCGCGAAGGTCGGACACCATGGGCTTTTTGTCCGTTCGCTGCTCGGGACCTCGGTTGAGCTGCGACAGCGCGATGACGGGGACGCCGAGTTCCTTCGCGAGCAGCTTCAGCGACCGGGAGAACTCCGACACCTCGACCTGGCGGCTCTCCACCCGCTTGCCGGACGCATCAGCTGCAGGTAGTCGATGATCACGAGCCTCAGGTCGTGCTGCTGTTTCAGCCGCCGGCACTTCGCCCGGATCTCCATCATCGACATGTTCGGGGAGTCGTCGATGAACAGGGGCGCCTCGGCGACCTCGCTCATCCGCCGCGCCAGGCGCGTCCAGTCCTCGTCCTGCATCGTGCCGGACCGCATCGCGTGCAGCGCCACCCGCGCCTCCGCCGACAGCAGGCGCATCGTGATCTCGTTGCGGCCCATCTCCAGGCTGAAGAACGCCGACGTCAGCCCGTGCTTGATCGACGCCGCCCGCGCGAAGTCGAGCGCGAGCGTCGAGTTGTGCGTCGGGACGCACGACCGCCCCGCCAGGTACATGTGGTCGGCGTTGTCGACCTGGACGCACCGCACCGGCACGCTCGCCACCCGCCGCACGTCCACGATGTGGCGGACCCGCGCGTCGGCGCCGGTGTCGGTGTCGGTGTCGGCGAGGCTGACCCGGTGGGGCGCCGCACCGTCCGGACGTCCGGCTCCGACGGTGGCGCGGCGGCCGAGGGTCGCGAGCAGCTCGTGGACCGCGTGCGCGAGGTGCGCGCTCGCGACCGTCAGGCGGACGCGGCCGTCCTCCCCGGTGTCGGCCGCCGTGTCCAGGAGCCCGTCGAGGACGGCCCGGCGCTGTTCGGCGGACGCGCGGAGGTAGCCGTCCGGGAGGTGCGATGCCCGGCCGGAGCCCAGTCGCAGCCCGAGCAGGTACGGGTCGACGGGGAGGTCGGCCGCGGGGAGACGGAAGGGGGCGGCCGCCTCGACCGCGTGGTTCGGGGCGCCGTCGTGGCGAAGGGTGGCGAGGATCTGCGCCGTCGTTCTGGTCCGTGTGGCGGGCGCCGGTTCGCGCTCGCCGCCGAACCCGCCGGGACGTCCGCTCCCGGCTCCGGCGAGGACCTCGGGACGCCCGGCCCGGCGCGCGGGTCGGGCGGTGGTGCGCCACTGGTGTTCGGCGTCGGCGACGATGACCTCGCCGTCGGAGAACTCGATCTCGTAGCAGGGGCGCCCCTCCATGACCTCGGTGGCGGCGGTGACCCGGGTGGGCCTGCCGTCGGCACCGATCAGGTGGTCACCGACACGGACCTCGCCCATCGTCGTCCAACCCGAGGGGGTCGGAAGCGGCGTGTCGCATTTGAGGGCTTTGCCCATCGCGGGGCGCGCGGCGACGACGATCATCTGACCCGGGTGGAGGCCGTTGGTGAGGGCGTCGAGGTCGGCGAAGCCGGTGGGGGTGCCGACCATCTGGCCGCCGCGGCTGCCGATCGCCTCGATCTCGTCCAGGGCGCCGGGCATGATCTCGCTGAGCGGCACGTAGTCTTCGCCGGCGCGCTTCTCGGCGATGGCGAAGACCTCGGCCTGGGCCCGGTCGAGCACCTCGTCGCGTCGGCGCCGTCGGCGGCGTAGCCCATCTGGACGATGCGGGTGCCGGTCTCGACGAGGCGGCGCAGCACGGCGCGCTCGTGGACGATCTTGGCGTAGTAGCCGGCGTTGGCGGCGGTGGGCACCGAGGAGATCAGCGTGTGCAGGTACGGGGCGCCGCCGATGCGGTTGATCTCGCCGTTCTTGGTGAGCTCACCGGAGACGGTGACGGCGTCGGCGGGGTCGCCGCGGCCGTAGAGGTCGAGGACGATGTCGTAGATGATCTGGTGCGCGGGCCGGTAGAAGTCGGAGGTGCGCAGGACCTCGATGACCTCGGCGATGGCGTCCTGGGAGAGCAGCATGCCGCCGAGGACGCCCTGTTCGGCGGCGATGTCGTGCGGGGGAGTGCGTTCGAATTCCTGCTCATGGGGTCCGAGGTCGGACACGCTCACGGCTGCACCCCCTTCATCTCGGGCGTCGGCGGCCCCGTCCGCGCGTCGCCCGTGCGTCTCAGGTCTATCCGAGGCGTCCGACATTCTCCCGAGCATCGGGGGCGCGGAGCAAAGCAGCCTGTGGATAACTATGTGGACAACCTGTGCAAACACGCCGTAGAGCTTGTGCAAGACCTGTGGACAACTCTGGGGACAGTTATCCACAAGATCGCGTGGCGGCTTCCTGACCAGGCACGACTTCGTCCACGGGGTGTGGGCGAAAGAAAGTCGCCGAAGAACTTTCCGGTAAGGGGTGAACTCCGTTTCGTGGGTTACACCCTGGTAGGTTTCAGCGGTGATGAACCCCCGCCGTCTCGTGAGCGCGCACGACCGCGAGATCCTGCGGCTGGCCGTGCCGGCGTTCGGCGCCCTGGTCGCCGAACCCCTGTTCCTGCTGACCGACAGCGCCATCATCGGGCACCTCGGCACCGGCCAGCTCGGCGGCCTGGGCGTGGCGGGGCAGGCGCTGAGCACGCTGGTGTACCTGTGCGTCTTCCTCGCGTACGGGACGACCGCGGGCGTCGCCCGGCAGGTCGGTGCGGGCGATCTGCGGGCGGCGATCCGGCAGGGCATCGACGGGATGTGGCTCGCGCTCGCGATCGGGGCGGTGCTCGTCGCGGCCGCGTGGCCGCTGGTTCCGGCGATCGTCGACGCGTTCGGCGCGTCGGCGGACGTGGCGCCCTACGCCGAGACGTACCTGCGGGTGAGTCTGTTCGGCATCCCGTCCATGCTCGTGGTGCTCGCGGGGACGGGCGTGCTGCGCGGCCTGCAGGACACGCGGACGCCGCTGCTCGTGTCGGTCGGCGGCTTCGGCGGCAACCTGGTGCTCAACGTGCTGTTCGTGATCGTCCTGGAGTGGGGCATCGCGGGTTCGGCGTGGGGGACCGTCCTCGCGCAGACGGGCAGCGCGGCCGTCTACGTCGCGGTGGTGCTGCGGGGGGCGCGACGGCACGGCGCGCCGGTGCGTCCGGACGCGGCGGGGCTGCGGACGGCGGCGACCGCGGGGTTCGGGCTGCTGCTGCGGACGGCCGCGCTCCGCGTCGTGCTGATCGCGGGGACGTCGATCGCGGCGCGGATGGGCGACGCGGAGATCGCCGCCTACCAGGTCGGATTCCAGGTGTGGACACTGCTGGCGTTCGCGCTGGACGCCATCGCGATCGCGGGGCAGGCGATCACCGGCCGGTACCTGGGGGCGTCGGACGTCGCGGGGACGCGGGCCGTCACCCGGCGGATGGTCGGCTGGGGCATCGCCTGCGGAGTGCTGTTCGGAGCGCTGATCCTCGTGGTCCGGCCGTGGCTGCCCGGGCTGTTCACCGGGGACGGCGACGTGCGCGACCTGCTGCTCGCGTCACTGCTGCTCGTCGCGCTGCTGCAGCCGATCGCGGGCGTGGTGTTCGTCCTGGACGGCATCCTGATCGGCGCGGGCGACGGCGGGTACCTGGCCGCGACGACGCTCGTCGCGACGCTGGTGTTCCTGCCCGCCGCGCTCGTCGCGTACCGGACGGGCGGCGGGCTCGTCGGCCTGTGGATCGCGATCGGGCTGTGGATGGGCACGCGGATGCTCACCCTCGGCCTGCGAGCACGCGGGGACCGCTGGATGGTGACCGGCGCCGTCCGCTGAGCTACACGTCATCACTTTACGTGTTCGTCGATGTGCGTATCGAATCGGCAAAGCACACGCGTCCCACACTTCCCGCTCACTACTATTCGAACATGTGTTCCACGGACGGCGACCCTCTGGACCGGCTCGCGCAGGCGATCGACGACCTGGCGGCCGAGGGCCTGGCCGAGCTGCCGCCCGAGACGCTGGTGGAGCGGGTCGCCGGCATCTGGTCGCTGGTCGAGGAGCTCGACCCGGACATCGCCCGCCGCCGCACCGGTTACACCGACCGCGGCACGTGACGACGACGCACGAAGGCGCGCGCGCTCACCCGAAGGGGTCGAACGGCGGGAAGATCGACGTCTCCGGGTGGGCGCCGCCCTTCGGGACCCCGTCCAGGCGCGCCGCGACCTCGCGGCGCAGGTCGGGAAGCCTCCGGTAGAGCCGGTCGCCAGGGCAGGAGGTGTTGTTGAAGTCGCGGTGCCCGGCGATCGCCTCGTTGGGGTCGAGACGGTACTGCTCGCAGAGCCACACGCACACCTCGACGAGGGATGTCCACAGCCGTTTGGGAACGCCCTTGGTGGAGTAGGTGCCCTCGTTCTCGATGCCGATGGTGTGGTCGTTGTGGTGCAGCACCTGCGCGCCGACGGCGAGGTTCCCCGCGCGGATCGAGTCGAGGCTGCGGTTGCGGCCCTCCATGACGATGCCGCCGCGGCTGATCGTGAGCTGCTGGCCCGCGTCGTCCCAGCCGTTGCCGTCCATGTGCCAGCGCTGGATCTTGCGGGACAGCGCGAACGCGTGCGAGAGCGACCTGTCCTTGCTGTTCGCCGTCGCGGTGTGGTGCACGATGATGTGGTCCGGCGCGCGGTTCAGCACCTCGGCGGGACGTTTGGGCGGACGGGCGTCCCAGTCGGCGCGCGTGTAGAGGCGCGGTTCGCCCGCCCAGAACTCCGCCGCCGTCCGCTCGCCGAGGCCGCCCGGTCCCCCGGCGGGAAGTTCGTCCGCCATGGCCCCATTGTGCGGGGCGAAACCCGCCGCGAGCAGGCCCGCCCCCATCGCGCCGCGGATGATCGTCCGGCGCGTCGGCGCCGGGTCGAACCGCAGGTCCTCTCCTGATCGCACGATCGACACCGTCCCTTCCGTTCCGTGGTGATCTAGTAACGGAACGTATCCGCCGCTTGTCGATCTTCCAAAGCAACGGGAGGTTCACGGCATCGCACGCGAACCGGCCCCCACGCGGTGGACGCGTGGGGGCCGGTTCGCGATCGTGCGGGCGTCGGGCGTCAGCCCTCGACGACGTTGACGTCGATGGTGGCGTTGACGTCCGAGTGCAGCCGGATGCTGACCCGGTGGGTGCCGACGGTCTTGATCGGGTTGCCGATCTCGATGCGGCGGCGGTCCAGGTCGGGGCCGTCGGCGGCCTTGACCGCCTCGGCGATGTCGGCCGCGGTCACCGCGCCGAACAGGCGGCCGTTGCTGCCCGTCCGGGTGCGCAGCGTGACGCGCAGGCCGCCGAGCCGGTCGGCGACCTCCTTGGCGTGCTCGACGGTCGCGATCTCGCGGGCCGAACGCGCCTTCTTGATCGAGTCGATCTCCTTCTCGCCGCCGCGCGTCCACCGGATGGCGAACCCGCGCGGGATCAGGTAGTTGCGGCCGTAGCCGTCACGGACGTCGATGACGTCGCCGGGCTCGCCGAGCCCGGAGACCTGCTGGGTCAGGATGAGCTTCATGGTCTGCGTCCCCCTGACTCAGCGCGCGGTGCTGGTGTAGGGCAGCAGCGCCATCTCGCGGGCGTTCTTGATCGCCGCGGGACGTCGCGCTGGTGCTGGGTGCAGTTGCCCGTGAC
>NZ_MKJY01000320.1 GCF_001942465.1 Actinomadura sp. CNU-125 | reverse complement strand
TGGGGGGAAGATCCAGAGCGGGGGGACGGAAGATCACGCGGGCGCTCACGCTAGCGGCGCCGGACGGCGAAGTCGAGGCTTCTTCATGTTTGGCGATGCTCTAAAGTCCTCCCCATGGGGGAGACGCACACCGGACGTCGCCGCCGCCTGGCCGGGCTCGCCGCCGCGCACGACGCGGACGCGATGCTGGTCACCCGGCCGGTCAACGTCCGCTACCTGACCGGGCTCGCCAGCTCCAACGCGGCGCTGCTCGTCCCGTCCGGCGCGCCCGCCGTGCTGGCCACCGACAACCGGTACGCCGGGACGGCCGAGCGCATCGCGCCCGAGCTGCCGCTGCTCCGCGAGCGCAAGACGGCCGCCGCGCTCGTCGCGCGGGCCGCCGCGGACGGGCACGCCCGGCTCGGCTTCGAGACCCACGCCCTCACCGTCGAGCAGCACGCCGCGCTGGACGAGCAGGCCCGCGCCGCCGGGATCGAGCTCGTCCCGCTGGGCGGCCGCCTCGTCGAGGACCTGCGGCGCGTCAAGGACGAGGAGGAGATCGACCTCCTGCGCGAGGCGTGCGCGATCACCTGCCGCGCCTTCGACGCCGTGCTCCCCGCGATCGGGCCCGGCCGCACCGAACGCGAGATCGCCATCGCCCTCGAACGCGCCATGGTCGACCTCGGCGCCGAGGGCCCCGCGTTCGCCTCGATCGTCGCGTCCGGCCCGAACGGGCCGTCCCGCACCACCGTCCCGGCCCCCGGCGAGTTCGAGCGCGGCGACCTGGTCACCATGGACTTCGGCGCCCTCTACGGCGGCTACCACGCCGACATGACCCGCACCGTCGCGATCGGCGAGCCCGCCGGCTGGCAGCGCGACCTGTACGACCTCGTGCACCGCGCCCAGCGCGCCGGGATCGACGCCGCCCGGCCCGGCGCCGAGACCAAGGCCGTGGACGCCGCGGCCCGCGACGTCGTCGCGGCGGGCGGGCACAAGGACGACTTCACCCACGGCCTCGGGCACGGAGTGGGCCTGGAGATCCACGAGGCGCCGCTCATGGGGTACGACGAGACCGGTAAGCTGGTGGATCGAGTTCCGATCACCGCAGAGCCGGGGGTCTACCTCGCGGGCCGTGGCGGGGTCCGCATCGAGGACACGTTCGTGGTCCGCGCGGACGGCCCGGAGCTCCTCACGACAACGACCAAGGACCTGCTCGTCCTCTGACGACGACGAGCCCGCGGGCGGGTCCGCGACCGGGAGAACGACACGTGGCGACGACGAACGACCTGAAGAACGGCATGACGCTGAACCTCGACGGCCAGCTGTGGACCGTCCAGGAATTCCAGCACGTCAAGCCCGGCAAGGGCGGCGCGTTCGTCCGCACCAAGATCAAGAACGTGCTGTCCGGCAAGGTCGTCGACAAGACCTTCAACGCCGGCACCAAGGTCGAGGTGGCCAGCGTCGACAAGCGCGAGATGCAGTACCTCTACCGCGAGGGCGACGACTTCGTCTTCATGGACACCGAGACCTACGAGCAGCCCCAGATCCCGGCCACCGTCGTGGGCTCCGCCGCCGACTACCTGCTCCCCGAGCAGAACGCCGTGATCGCGTTCAACAACGAGAACCCCCTGTACGTCGAGCTGCCCGCCGCCGTCGTGCTGGAGATCACCGAGACCGAGCCCGGACTGCAGGGCGACCGCTCCACCGGCGGCAGCAAGCCCGCCACCCTGGAGACCGGCGCCACCATCCAGGTCCCCCTGTTCATCACCACCGGCGAGAAGGTCAAGGTCGACACCCGCTCGGGCGACTACCTCGGCCGCGGCTGACGTCCGCCGGCGAGCGGAGCGAGAGCGAGACACATGAGCGCGCGCACCAAGGCGCGGAAACTGGCGCTGGACATCCTGTTCGCGGCCGAACTCCGCGAGGAGCGGCCGACGGCGGTGCTGGCCGCCCGCGGCCGTCCCAACCAGGACGAGCTGGCGGAGTACCCGCACGCCGTGCGGCTGATCGAGGGCGTCCAGGAACGGCTCGAACGGATCGACGAGCTGCTCGCCACCTACGCCACCGGATGGACCCTGGAACGGATGCCGGTCGTCGACCGCAACATCCTGCGGATGGGCGTGTTCGAGCTGCTGTGGGTCGACGACGTCCCGGACGGCGTGGCGGTCAGCGAGGCGGTCGGGCTGGCCACCGAGCTGTCCACGGACGAGTCCCCCCGGTTCGTCAACGGGCTGCTGTCGCGCCTGCAGCAGCTCAAGCCCTCCCTGGCGATCTGAGCGGGGCCGCCGGGGGCGCGCCTTCCCGGGGCCCGCGAGCCCGCGGACGGCTAGGGTGGAGTGCGATGAGCGACGTTAGGGGAGCGGCCGTGGCCGGCCGGCAACTGAAGCGGACACGGGGCGGCGGCCGCGTGCCGGGCGCCCTCCTGTGGGAGGCGGTGCGCTCGGTGCTGGCGCGGACCGCCCCGGAGGCCGGGCCGAGCGAGGTCGTGGACGTGGGCGGCGGCACCGGCGGGTTCGCGGTGCCGCTCGCCGAACTCGGCCACCGGGTCACCGTCGTCGACGCCAGCCCCGACGCGCTCGCCGCCCTCGAACGCCGCGCCGCCGAGGCGGGGGTGCGGGTCCGGGCCGTCCAGGGCGACGCCGTCGACCTGCCCGACCTGCTCGGCCCGGGCACGCCGACCTCGTGCTGTGCCACAGCGTGCTGGAGTACGTCGACGACCCCGCGGCGACGATGGCGGCGCTCACCGCGACCGTCCGTCCCGGCGGGGCGGTCAGCCTGCTGACGGCCGGGCGGCTCGCCGCCGCGCTGTCGCGCGCGGTCGGCGGGAACGTCGACGACGCGCTGCGCGTGCTGACCGACGAGTCCGGGCGGTGGGGCGACGGCGACCGGACGGCCCGCCGGTTCACCCGCGAGACGCTGACCGGGCTCGCGGTCGACGCGGGCCTGCGGGTCGCCGAGCTGCACGGCGTGCGGATCTTCGCCGACCTGGTGCCGGGCGGGAACTCCGACGGCGAGGGCGACTCCGCCGAGGCGCTGCTCGCGCTGGAGTCCGTCGCCGCGGTCCACCCCGTCCTGCGCGACCTCGCCGCACAGCTCCACCTCGTCGCCGACAAGCCGGCCGCCTGAGGGGGCGGTCCGGTGAAATCCTCCCGTGAAGTCGTCCCGTGAGCCGTAAGCAGCAGCTTCACCGGCCGGGCCCGCAGCCGGGCCCGCCCGCCGACGACACCGGCTGCGCCGTCCTGCACGTCGACATGGACGCGTTCTTCGTCAGCGTCGAGCTGCTGGACCGCCCCGAGCTGCGCGGCCGCCCGGTGATCGTGGGCGGTGCGGGCGCGCGCGGGGTCGTGTCGGCGGCGTCCTACGAGGCCCGCGAGTACGGCGTCCACTCGGCGATGCCGATGACGCGGGCGCGGCGGCTGTGCCCGCACGCGGTCGTCCTGCCGGTGAGCCACGGCAAGTACTCCCGGGTGTCGGCGTCGGTGTTCGAGCTGTTCCGGTCGATCACCCCGCTCGTCGAGCCGCTGTCGCTGGACGAGGCGTTCCTGGACGTCGCGGGCGCGGTGCGGCGGCTCGGACGGCCCGCGGAGATCGCCCGGAGCATCCGCGAGCAGGTCCGCGCCCAGCAGGGCATCACGTGTTCGGTGGGGGTGGCGAGCACCAAGTTCGTCGCCAAGCTCGCGTCGACCCGGTGCAAGCCCGACGGGCTGCTCGTCGTGCCCGCCGACGGCGTCGTCGAGTTCCTGCACCCGCTGCCCGTCGCGTCCCTGTGGGGCGTGGGGGAGCGGACCGAGCAGGCGCTGGCCCGTCTCGGGCTGCGCACGGTCGGGCAGCTCGCGCAGGTCCCCGTCGCGACCCTCCAGCGGGAGCTGGGCAACGCGCTGGGCGCCCATCTGCACGAGCTGGCGTGGGGCCGCGACCCCCGCGACGTCGTCGCGCACACGCCCGACAAGAGCATCGGCGCCGAGGAGACGTTCGAGACCGACGTCGACGATCCCGAGGTGATCCGCCGCGAGCTGCTGCGGCTCGCCGAGCGGGTCGGCGAAAGATTGCGCGCGGGCGGGCACGCGGGGCGCACCGTGAGCGTCAAACTGCGGATGGCGAACTTCAAGACGATCACCCGTGCGCGCACCCTCACCGAACCCACCGACCTCGCTCGTGTGATCTACATCACAGCGTGCGAGCTCTATGAGGGGTCGGGCCTGGAACGGGTACGTCTCCGTCTGGTCGGGGTGCGGGTCGAGAACCTGAGCCCCGCCGGCGAGGCCCCCCGTCAGCTCGCCCTCGACGAACCGGAGAGCGGATGGCGTGAGGCCGAGCGAGCCATGGACCAGGTCGCACACCGGTTCGGCCGCGGCGCGGTCCGCCCCGCCGCGCTCGTCCGGCGTGCCGACGGCGGAGACGGACGTGACGGTGGTGACGGGAGACGATGAAAGAACACGGTGAAGTGTCCGAACAGCCCCGTACGACGGGCCGTTCGCTTTCGTCCGCCCGCCAGTGCTCGTATTCTGGGCATATCACCGTTGACGTTCCCGTCCTGCATCGGATACCCCGTCGCGGGGCTGTCGTTGGGAGGCGCCGTGCCGCTGTCTGAGCACGAGCAGCGCATGCTCGAACAGATCGAGCAGCAGCTGTACGCCGAGGATCCGAAATTCGCGCACGCGGTCCGCTCGACCAACCCGCAGGTCCATTACAAGCGGCGGATCGTCAAGTCCGCCGTCGGGTTCGTCGTCGGCGTCGGTGTGCTGATGGCCGGCCTCGTGATCAATGCGGGAGCGGCCACCATCGCGATCAGCGTGGCCGGTTTCCTGCTGATGCTGGCCTCCACCCTGTGGGCCCTCACGAGCTGGAAACGGATGACCGGCATCGGCGAGGAACCCGCGCGGCCGAGCCGCCAGGGACGTCAGGGACGCCAGGGAGGGCAAGGGCGGCAGGGACGCCCGAACCGGCAGGGGCGTCCGAAGGGCACCTTCATGGAACGCATGGAGGAACGCTGGCGCCGCCGCACCGAAGGCGACCTCTGAACCCGGCCGATCGGCGGTCGCGAGACCGCTGATCTCCCGGCGCCGGGCTCCGGCGCCGCAGAGACCCCGGAACCCGGGCGGCCCCGCCGCCCGGGTTCGGCCTTCCCGGGCCCGGCTATCCGCGCCGGGCGCGCGGGCGAGCGCCCGGAGCCGCGCGACCGGGCCGTCCGGCCGGGCCGCCAGCGCCGCCACCCGGTCCCCGGCCGAGCGCAGCGTCCCGCGCGCCTCGTCCAGCGTGGACGGCGGCAGCAGCCGCGCCCGCAGCCGGGCCCGCCGACCCGCTGCCGCCGCGACCGCCCGCCCGCACCGTCCGACGTCCGCGCGCAGCCGC
>NZ_MKJY01000319.1 GCF_001942465.1 Actinomadura sp. CNU-125 | reverse complement strand
CGGCGACGCGGTCGCGTTCGCGGTTGCGGCGGTCGCCGTAGGTCGCGACGATCGCGCGGTAGAACGGCTTGCGGATCGCGGTCGGGACGAGCCGGTAGCCGCCGCGCACCACCACGTTCCGCCAGTACTGCGGGCCGGTGATGAACCGTTCGCGGCGCATCTCGCGCTGCAGCCGCAGCTCCGAGCGCAGCAGGTCGCGGCCGCCGCGGCGCTGGTAGGCGCCGTCGCCGACGCGGTAGTACACGAGCGGCTCGGACACGTTCACCACCCGGGCGCCCGCCGCGATCATGCGGGCGAACAGCCAGTAGTCCTCCATCAGCGGCAGGTCGCCGTAGCCGCCGACGGCCCACACGGCGCTGCGCCGGTAGACGACCGTGGGGTGGTTGAACGGGTCGTGCAGGCGCGAGTAGCGGGCGATGTCCTCGGGGTCGCTCGGCGGGATGCGGCGGCCCACGATGTCGCCGATGTCGGCGCCGAACTCCAGCAGGCCCGCGCCGACGAGGTCGGCGCCCGTCCGCACGAGCGGCACCTGCATCTGGAAGCGGTGCGGCATGGCGACGTCGTCGGCGTCCATCCGGGCGATGATGTCGTGCCGCGCGGCCTGCAGGCCGGAGTCCAGCGCGGGCCCGAGGCCCCGGTTCTGCTCCAGCGGGACGAACGCGACCTCGACGGGGCTGCCGGCGACCAGTTCCTTCAGGCAGGCGGCCAGTTCCGGGGAGACCGGGCCGTCCTGCACCAGCACGACCTGGTCCGGGCGGAGCGACTGGTCGTGCACCGCACTTCGGAAGGCGTCCTTGACATACTCGGCCCGGTCACCGCCGTAGACGGTCATGAGCAGAGTGAATGGCTCGGGCTGCATGCGGTCCGTTCCGGGATGGGGGCCGTGACGCTGGGCAGAGCCAGGTGCGGGGAGGCGGCTCCGAGGGGGTCGGTGTGGTCGGGGGGTTACTGCCGTCCTACATGTGACGCTTTAGTGGGGTTGGCGGTTGCCCGCGGTGAGGATACCGCCGTGACGCAGGTGACAGCACGTCGTCACCGAACGTCCGGTTGGATCGACTCAATTCGACGCGCATATGTCCTGATCTGCCCGAACTTCTCCCGCCACCTTCGGCACCGGGTTCACCCCGCGCAGCTTCGCGCCGTCCCCGCCGATGACGAGGTACACATAGCCCGGTTTCGCCTTCTTCCACGGCTTCGGCTTGTGCCCCGGCAGCGCGTTCGCGAGCCGCTGCGCCTGCCGCTGCGCGCCCGTCCCGTACAGGATCGCCGTCTTCTCGTAGACCTTGTCCGCGTTGCCGACCTTGACGACGTCGAAGCCGCGCGCGGCGAGCTGCTCGGCCGTCCGCTTGCCGAGCCCGGACGAGGTCGTCCCGTTGTAGACCCCCACCTTGACCTCGGCGGGCTGGACGGGCGGGGCGCCCTTCGCGGGCTCCGGCTCCGGTTCGGGCACCGTGTTGTCCTCGCGGACGGCCGCGAACAGCGGCTCCGCCTTCGCCCGGTCGAACTGGACGCGGTTGCGGTCCTGCGGGTACGCCTGCACCGGGACGGTGACGAACCGGACGTTCCCGGCGCTGATGCCGCGCAGGCCGGTCGCGAGGTCCTGCATCACCGAGAGCGTCATGTCCTCGTCCGTCCGGATCGAGTCGGCGATCGCTTCGAGGAACGCGTACACCCGCGCGGGATCGGTCAGCATGCTGCCGTCGGTGGCCTTCTTGACGATCGACGCCATGAACGCCTGCTGCCGCTTGATCCGTTCGAGGTCCGAGCCGTCGCCCAGGCCGTGCCGGGTGCGGACGTACCCGAGGGCCTGCTCCCCCTTGACGGTCTGCCGCCCGGCCTTCAGGTTCAGCTCGGCCCGCGGGTCGTTCACCGCGCGCGGCACGCAGATCTCCACGCCGCCGAGCGCGTCCACGACCCGGGTGAACCCCGCGAAGTCGACCTCGACGTAGTGGTCGATGTGGATCTTGGTGAGCGCCTCGATCGTCTGCCAGGTGCAGGCCGGGCCGCCCTCGGCGAACGCCGAGTTGATCATGCCGAACCGGGCCGGGACCGTCCTGGTGTCGGTCTTGCACTCGGGGATCTGCACCATCGAGTCGCGCGGGAAGCTGAGCCCGATCGCGCCCTTCCCGCCCGGCGAGATGTGCAGCAGGATCGCCGTGTCGGAGCGGCGGCCGATCTCGGTCCCGTACCGGGAGTTCTCGCCCTCCCGGCTGTCGGAGCCGAGCAGCAGGATGTTCGTCGCGTCGTTCAGCTTCTCCGGGCGGTTCTCCCCTAGCTTGCCCTTGACGTCCTCGCGGTCGATGCGGCCGTCCAGCTTCCGCCAGAACCCGTAGGCGGACAGGCTGCCGATCACCAGCGCCACCGACAGGACGATCGACATCCAGCCCAGCGCACGCCACACGCGCCCCGGCGGCTCCGGCACCCGCGGGGCGTCGTCGTCCTCGTCCGCGTAGTAGACGGGAGGCGGCGCGACGGCTCGCTGCATCCGTCACATTTCAGCACAGATTGGACACCCGCCACCGGTGTCACGGGAAAGTCGGCGCGGGGGCGGGTCCCACCCGCGCCCGGCCGGCGCGGCGGTCGCCCCCCGGGGCACCCGCCATGCCGACTAAACTCCGGAAAAGATGAGCATCGTAGACGCGCTGACGGACCGGGCCATGGTCGTCCTCCAGGACCGCCCGCTCGTCCCGCTGACCCCCTGGCTGGCCTCGACGATCGCCGAGTGCACCGAGAGCGGACGCACGCTGCAGCTGGTCACCCCGCTGGAGACCCGGCTGTCGCTGCCGCTGCGCACCGCCGCCGAAGGCGACACCGTGCACTGGATCGTCCGCAACGGGGACGGCTACTACGAGGGACTCACCGGACGGCCGTTCAAGTGGGACGGCGGCACGTTCGTGCCCGTGCCGGAGGCGCGCGACTACGCGCCCGGCTTCACCACCCGGCCGACCGCGCCGATCGGATCCCAGCTCAGCCTCGTCTACCGGCTGCGGCACGACGCCGACGCCGACCTGTCGGGCGCCGTCGAGCGGCTCCTGCAGCTCCTCACCGGCCAGGCCCCCGCCGGTTTCGGCACCCACGAGCCGCTGGCCGACGCGTGGCGCGGCGACGCGTTCACCCAGGCCGTCAAGGGGCGGCCCGACGCCCGGCTGCTGGTCGGCGGGGACGGGCCGCGCGCCGCGCTCGCCATGTGCGACTTCCGGGTCGTCGGGGCCGGCATCGCCGAGGTCACCACCGTCACCGTCGGGTACTCCACCGAGGACCCGCCGCCCCTGCAGCACCTGCCGTCCCTCGTCGGGGCGCTCGCCGCCGAACGTCCCGTCGCGTCCATGTTCGTGCAGCTCACGCCCGGCCGCGCCGACCTCACCACCGAGCCGCGCTGGACCGGCCAGACCGCGCCGGTCGCACTGGCCGTGACCGGGCAGATGTCGGGGCCGTCCGGCATCCCCGGGCAGCAGGTCGGGCCGCAGCGCGCGCCGCTCACCTTCTTCCCGCTGGGGGACGGCCGCTCCGCCGACGGCTGGCAGCGGCACAGCATGCTGATGCAGCACCTCCAGTCCGCCTGACGCCGACAGTGTGCCCCCGAAATCGGATTTACGGACCGTCCGACACCATTCGCCGCAGAGAGCCGATGATCTACCCGTAAGGGATGAGGTAGCGTCCCTTGCCATGGGACAGCCCGGTCAGCTCGACGCGCTGGAGCGGGCCGTCGAGGGCACCCTCGCGGAAGGTGCGTTCGAGTTCGACGGCGACGCGGCGGTCCTGCGGATCGACGGCTCCCCCATCCTGCTGACCGGCTGGTCACTGTCGCTCGGCATCGGCGGCGTCACGCTGCTGCTCACCGGCGCCGTCCTGTCCCTGACCGGACTCGCGGACGCCGCCCGCTGGGCGCTCGCACCCGGCGCGGCGATGCTCGGCGCCGTCCTCGTCCTGCTCGCGCTGCTGCGCCTCGCCCCCGTCGGCTCCCTCTGGCCCGAACTGGAGCTGCACTTCACCGACCGCGCGCTCGTCCACCGGCGGACGCGCGTCCCGTTCGGCGACCTGCGGCCCGAACACCTCGTGTGGAAGAACGGCCGGTTCTTCCGCCGCCTCTACGTGCGGCACCCGGCGCTGCGCAGGCAGCTCGCCGGGTTCTTCGAGGGCGAGGAACGGCAGGCCGCCGAGTTCCAGCGGCGGCTCTGGGAGCTGATCTCCGCGCCCGACCTGCCCGGCGTCCTCACGCACGCCGCCGGACTCACCCCCGTCCAGCAGTGGATCATCGGCGCGGGCGCCTACGGCGCCGTCAACGGGTTCCGCGTCGACCGGCTCGGCACCGCGCCCGGCGAATCCGCCGGGGCCGCCGACCGCCGCACCGCCCTCGAACTCCTCCAGGACCCGTGGGGCGCCTTCGACCTCGAACAGCTCCTCGGCGCCGTCAACTGGCTCGTCCAGGACGGGCACCGCGCCGACTTCGCGCAGGACGCCGAACTCGCCGCCCGCCCGGCCGCCGACCAGGACCGGTACGCCGACCTGCTGCGCGAGGTCGACGACCTCATCGCCCGCGACCGGCTCGAACCCCCGTTCGTCGAGCGCCTCATCGAACTCGTGCACGTCCGGTACGGCGCCGACGGCGAGGACTACGCGCGGCTCGTCCCACCGCTGCTGCGCGACGAGCCCGGCGCCGACCTCAGCGACCAGGGCGCCGAACTCGCGCACTTCCTGCACCGGCTGTTCAACGACCGGAGCCACGCCGCCGAGGAACTGCACCGGCTGAAGACGCTCGCGGACCCGTCCGTCCGCACCGGCACCGGCCGGTTCCTCATCTGGGACTACGGCCGCGCGCTCATGCTGTACCGGTGGGGGCACATGGTCGGGTGGCTGACCGAGGAGTACTGCTGGGAGCGGATGCTGCCGCTCGCCCTCGACATCCAGCGCAACTACACGTCCTGGCGCGACATGGCCGCCTGCTACCTGCAAGGACGGCTGCTGTGGTCGGGCGGCGGCGGGCAGGCCCAGCACGAGTACGACCGCCTCATCGAAACGCTCGCCGCCGAGCCGCTCAGCCCGTGGAACGTCGTCCCGTGGAACCTGGAGCTGACCCGCGACTGGCCCTGACGGCTCGTGGAGGACGATTTTACGGGCGCCGACCTGCAAGCCCACCTACCGGTTCGGCGATCACCCGCCCCACGGACACGGCCTCCTACGGAGGAGGCTGCGGCCCCTGCGAATACGGCGGCTGCGAATACGGCGGCTGCGGAGGCCCCGGATTCTGCGGGGGCCACGGCCCCCGCGGCGGCCCCGGCTGCCCCGGCGGCGGCCCGGGCGGCATTCCCGGCTGCCCCGGCTGCCCCGGCGGGTTC
>NZ_MKJY01000318.1 GCF_001942465.1 Actinomadura sp. CNU-125 | reverse complement strand
GCGGGCGGGGGCTGGGGGGCGGGCGCGGGCGCGGCGGGCCGCTTGCGCGGACGCTTCGGCGGCTTGGCGGCTGCGGGCTTCTCCCAGTGCAGCGTGTACGGGACGGGCTGTTCCTTCGGCAGCGGCGGCGCGACCCCGACGGGCGCGGCCGCGAGCGGCCCGCCGCTGCTCTCCCGCAGGTCCATCCGGGAGTGCAGGCCGCGCAGCGGCTTCGGCAGCCACCAGTTCGCGGCGCCCATGAACCGCATCGTCGCCGGGACGAGCAGCGACCGGACGAGCATCGCGTCCACCACGACCGCGACGAACATGCCGACGCCGATCAGCTTCACGACCGTGATCCCCGCGAACGCGAACGCCGCGATGACCACGAGGAACAGCAGCGCGGCGCTGGTGATGATGCTGCCGGTGTGCTGCATCCCGGACGCGACGGCGGTGCGGTTGTCGTGGGTGCGGTCCCACTCCTCGCGGATGCGGCTGAGCAGGAAGACCTCGTAGTCCATGGACAGGCCGAACACGACCGCGAGGATCAGGATCATGCTGGTCGCCTCGACGCCGCCCGTCGGCGTGAAGCCCAGCAGGCCGGCCAGATGCCCGTACTGGAAACCCCACACGATCGCGCCGAACGAGGCGCCGATCGACAGCACGTTCATCACGATCGCCTTCAGCGGCAGCACGATCGACCCGAAGAACATGAACAGCAGGACGAACGTGGCCGCCCCGACGGCGATCGCCATCTTCGGCAGCGACTCCATCAGGCTGTCCATCAGGTCCATCTGCGCGGCCGTGCTGCCCCCGACGTCGATGTGCATCGGGTAGCCGTCCTTGGTCAGATGCATGGAACGCATCGTCTCGACCAGGTCCTGCGCTTGCTCGTCCATCGGCTCGTACTTGTGCGTGACGGAGATCCGCACTCCCCCGTACGTCCCGGAGTAGCCGCTGAACTCGGCGGAGACGACGCCCGGGAGTTCCGTGAGCTCCTGGCGGAAGTCGTCCAGGTAGGGCGGGATCGGGTCGCCCTCGGACGGCGACCAGTGGCTCGGGATGAGGTCCCCGGACACGACCACGTCGATCGGCTCCGCGACCCGTTCGGGAACTCCGCCTTGATCGTCTCGACGACCGCGCGGGTCGGGCTCTCCTGCGGCAGGACGCGCGCGTCGATGCTGCCGAACTGGACGTTCAGGAACGGCTGGAACATCACGGCCAGAATCGCGAGGACCACCGCGAAGTAGGGCAGCGGGTGCTTCATCACGCTGTGCCCGAGGCGGAACCAGAAGCCGCTGTCCGGGTCGCGCTGCGCGCGCTTGGCGGACGGACGGCGCCACGGCATCCGGCCGCCCTCGACGCGCGTGCCGAGCAGCGCCAGCAGGGTCGGGAGCAGGACGGTCGCGCCGAACACCGCGACCATCACGGTCGCGATGCCGGCGAGGCCGATCGTCCGCAGGAACATCTGCGGGAACAGCAGCAGCCCGGCGAGCGCGGCCGACACCGTCACGCCCGACACCATGATCGTGCGCCCGGCCGTCGCCATCGTCCCGACCAGCGCCGCTTCCCGGATCGGACGCAGCGCGTCCTTGTACTCCTTCTTCGCCGCTCTGCGCGCGCGCCTGCCCTTTTCCCGCTTCCACGGTTTGCCTGGCGGAAGGTCCGCTCTCGCCATGCCGTGCTGCAGTTCCTCGCGGAACCGGCTGATGATGAACAGCGAATAGTCGATGCCGAGGCCGACGCCCATCATCGTGACGACCTCTAGCGCGAACGACGTCACGTCCGTCACGTACGTCACCGCGTGCAGGACGGCGAAGCCGCCGATCATCGAGAACACCGCGACGCCGATCGGCAGCATCGCCGCGACCAGCGCGCCGAACAGGATCATCAGCAGGATGATCAGCGGCAGCGCGGTGATCGTCTCCGCGCGGACGATGTCGGCGACGACCTGCGTCCCGAACTCCTGCCCCAGCGGCACGCTGCCGCCCACCTGCACGGTCAGGCCGGGCGCCGCCACCCGGTCCTTGATCAGCTCGTAGTTCGCGAGCTTCTCCGCGCCCGTGTCGCCCGCCAGCTTCACCGCGGCGAACGTCTTGTGCCCGTCCTCGGACGCGAACGTCTCGGCGCCCTTGCCCTCGAACGACCAGTAGGTCATGATCTCGCTGACCTGCGCCTTCGGCAGGCGCGCGACCGTCGACCACCCCGGCCATGTACTCCGGATCGTCCACCGTCATGGTGTCGCTGGAGTACAGGACGATCACGTCGGGGTTCGTGCTGCCGAAGTACGTCGCACCCAGCTCGGCGACGAGCGTCGAGGACGCGTCCGGGTCCTCGAAGCCGCCCTCCTTGAACTTGCCGAGCACACCGATGCCCCAGGCGCCCGCGGCGCCCGTGAACAGCACGATCAGGACGAGGCTGAGCCAGCGCCGCCGGTGGATGAGCCGCCCCAGCCCCGCGAGCATTGTCCTCCTTGTATCGAGGTGACCCGTTACTTCCGCGACGCGAGCTTCGCCGCGGTCGTCGGGAGCACGTCGTCAAGGTAGCGCTGCCGGGTCGCCGCCCGCGCGATCTTCCCGCTGGACGTCCGCGCCACGCCGCCCGGCTCGATCAGCACGAACGCGTGCACGCTCATCTCGTGCTCGACGTTCACCGCGCCGCGCACCGCCGCCTCCACCTCGTCGAGGTCGAGCCGCCCCAGCGGCACCCGCCGGTTCCGCTCGGCGACGACCACCAGCCGCTCCGTCTCCTCGCCCGCCAGCGCGAACGCCGCGACATGGTCCGGACGGACGGCCGGGTGCGCCTCCTGCGCGGTCACCTCGATGTCCTGCGGGTAGTGGTTGCGGCCGTCCACGATGATCAGGTCCTTGATGCGGCCCGTCACGTACAGCTCGCCCTCGTGGATCACGCCGAAGTCGCCGGTCTTCATCCACGGCCCCACCGGCAGCCCACCGGGCTCGGCGAGTTCCCCGCCGAACGTCCCCTGGCTGCGCTCGGAGTTGCGCCAGTAGCCCGGCGCGGTGTTCGGGCCGTGCACCCAGATCTCCCCGACCCGCCCGTCCGGCTGCTCCAGGCACGTCTCCGGGTCGACGATCGCGACGAGCTGCCCGCACGGCCGCCCGCACGACACCAGCGTGCTCGTCCGGTCGCCGCCCGAGCCGTCCAGTTTCACCTCGCCGCCGGTCAGCGCAGCCCGATCGACGCCGATCGTCTTCGGCGGCGCGTCGTCCGCCGCCGCCGTCACGAACACCGTCGCCTCGGCCAGCCCGTACCCCGGCGCCTGCGCGCCCGGCCGCAGCCCCGCCGGCTCCAGCGCCGCCGCGAACATCTCCAGCGTCGACGTCCGGATCGGCTCCGCACCGTTCAGGCACGTCGTCAGCCCCGACAGGTCCAGCCCCGCGATCTTCTCCGGCTTCGCCGCCGTCGCCACGTACTCGTACGCGAAGTTCGGGCCCGCCGTGTACACGTTCTTGCCCGGACGGTCCGCGATCAGCTGCATCCACCGCAGCGGGTTCATGATGAACGACACCGGATCGGTGAAGATCGCGTGGTCGCCCCGCACCAGCGGCAGCGCCATCGTCGCGATCAGCCCCATGTCGTGGAACAGCGGCAGCCAGCTCACCAGCTCCGGGTCCGGCTTCTCGGGCGCCCACCCGGCCCACAGCTGCATCGCGTTCGCCGTCACGTTCCCGTGCGTGATCTCCACGCCCGCCGGACGCCGCGTCGAACCCGACGTGTACTGCAGGTACGCGAGATCGTCGAACCCGAACGGCTCGTCCGTCCAGCCCTCGCCGAGCGACGGATCGACCTCCTCGGCGAACACGATCTCCTTCGGCTGCGGCACATCGTGGTCGGCGAGGAACTTCTCCACGTGCGGCAGCGCGTTCCGCGACGTGACGATCACCGCGGGCTCCGCGTCGGTGTACGCGCCGATCAGCCGGTCCGCGTGCCCCGGCAGGTCCGGCGAGAACAGCGGCACCGCCACGACGTGCGCGTACATCGCCCCGAGCATCGTCATCATGTAGTCGAGGGTCTGCGGCAGCAGCAGCGCCGCCCGATCCACGGGGCCCCGCGACCTCCCGCAGACGCACGGCCAGCGCGCGCGCCCGCCGGTCCGTCTCGGCCCAGTCGTAGGTGATGTGCACACCGGACGGGTCGAGCGAGTAGTCCACGAACGTGAACGCGGGGGCGTCCGGCTTCTCTCGCGCCCACCTCGCGATCCGCTCGATCAGCGGGGTGCGCCCGGCGCCGCCGGGCAGGAGTTCGGGGAGCAGCGAGCCCAATGCCATGGATGATCTCCCGGGGGGACGGGCCGGACGGGCCGTCGTGCTGGGCACCGCCCGCGGGGGTGGCCCGGACGGCCTCCTGCGGGGCGTCCGGCTACCGGCGAATGATCGTGAAGCTACCCGATGGTAGGGGCCGGGCGATATTAGCCGCCGGGCACATTGGCGAACACCCCGTTTGTCACGGCGATGACAAACGGAAACGCCCGATCACCCAACGTGCCCGCCGCATCGATCACCGCGAGAAGATCTGCTGCATGATGCCCCGGCGATGCCGTCCCTGATACGTCGTGTCCGGGTTCTCCCCGTCCGGCAACTCCGCAAGGTATTGGCTCTCGGCGTCGATCAACTGCTCCAGCTCACCGCGATCGAGAAAAACACCCTGACATCCCGGGCATTCCTCGATCACGACCCCGTGCCGTTCGTGAGTGTCCAGCTTCGTCCCGCACTTCGGGCACTGCATCGTCGCATCTGACATACCGGATCCCCTGTCCGAGTGTCGACCGTCAGCGAGCCAGCTTATGCCGCCCTAACCGTTTTGGCACGACCGGGTCACCCTCCGGCACGAACGACCCGCACCCACGCCGTCCGCCGCCGCCACAGCCCCACGCACGCCGCCGCCCACAGCAACACCAGCTCCGCGATCGCCACGACCCCCACCACGACCACCCAGTCCCGCCCGTCGTCCCGCCCCAGCGCCGTCGGCGACAGCAGCGTCATCTCGCCCTCCCCCGCCACCGGCGCGTTCACCGGCGGCAGCACCACCGGCTCCGTAGGCGTCAACGAAGGCAACGGCAACACGGGCAGCCCCTCCGGCAACACCTCCGAATGATCCGCCCCGCCGGCTTCCCCGGCCCCGACCGGCACCTCCCCCGACCCGCCACCCGGTGTCCCGCCCCCACCCGAGCCGGACGATTCGCCACTCGCCTCACCGGCACCGGGCGAGCCCCCGTTCGCCCCACCGCCCGAGGAACCATCTCCGGACGAGAGGTCACTCCCAGCCCCACCACCCGAGTCAGACGAACCACCACTCGCCCCGCCATCCCCGGTCGCCCCACCGGACGAGTCACCGGTCGTCCCGCCATGCCCGGACGAGCCACC
>NZ_MKJY01000317.1 GCF_001942465.1 Actinomadura sp. CNU-125 | reverse complement strand
GTTCGCCGTACCGGTGGCGGGGGCGTGGTCGACCCCGGCCAACCAGGTGCTGATCGCGCAGCGCGCCGAGGAGCTCGCTCTCCGACGAACTGCGGCTCGCCGCCCTCGAAGACCGCCTCGACGCCGACCGCGCCGCCGCCCGTCCCGTCCCGCCGCCCGCCGAACTCGCGGCCGCCGCCGCGAACCCGCTGCGCGAACGGCTCCGCGACCCACTACGTCCGCTCCCTGCACGCGGCCGGACGCCGCGCCGAGGCCCTGGAGGCGTACGAGGAGACGCGCCGCGCCCTCGCCGACCGGCTCGGCGCCGTCCCGTCCCCCGAACTCGCCGCCGTCCACCTGGCGATCCTGCGCGACGCGGGCGCCCCCGCCGACCGCGACGGCCCGGCCGAGCCGTCCCCGCGCCGGACGAACCTGCCCGCGCAGCTCACCACCTTCGTCGGCCGCGAGGAGGAGTCGCGGCGCGTCGGCGAACTGCTGCGCGAGCACCGGCTCGTCACCCTCACCGGCCCCGGCGGCGCGGGCAAGACCCGCCTCGCCGGGGAGATCGCCGCCGCCCACGTCGCGGACACCCCGGACGGCGTCTGGTTCGTCCCGCTCGCCCCGGTCAGCGACACCGGCGACCTCGTCCAGGCCGTGCTCACCGCGCTCGGCGTCGTCGAGACGGCGTGGACGCCGACGGCCTGCCGCCCGCCCGCCCCCTCGAACGGCTCACCGACTTCCTCGCCGCCAAGAGCCTCGTCCTCGTCATGGACAACTGCGAGCACCTCGTCGACGCCATCGCCCGGCTCGCCGACCACCTCCTCGCCCTGGCGCCCGGCGTGCGGATCCTCGCCACCAGCCGCGAGCCGCTCGGCATCACCGGCGAAGCGCTCTGCCCCGTCCCGTCCCTGCCGCTGCCGCCGCCCGCCGCCGCGGACGACGACGCCGGCGGCGCGCCGCCCGACCCGGACGAGGCGCTGCGGTACGCGTCCGTCCGGTTGTTCGCCGACCGCGCCGCCGCCGTCCGTCCCGGCTTCACGGTCGACACCGGCACCGTCCGCGACGTCGTCGAGATCTGCCGCGCCCTCGACGGCGTGCCGCTGGCCATCGAACTGGCCGCCGCCCGGCTGCGCGCCCTCACCCCCGGCCAGGTCTCGGCCCGGCTGGGCGACCGGTTCCGGCTGCTGTCGGCCGGCAGCCGCGCCGCACTGCCCCGGCACCGCACGCTGCGCGCCGTCGTCGACTGGAGCTGGGACCTGCTGGACGACGTCGAACGCACCGTCCTGCGCAGGCTGTCGGTGTTCGCGGGCGGCGCCACCGCCGAGGCCGCCGCCCGCGTCTGCGGCCTCGCCGCCCCGGACGCCCCGGCGCCCGACGACGTCCTCGACGTGATCACCGCGCTCATCGACAAGTCGCTCGTCCTCGCGGACGGCGGCGCGGACGTCCGCTACCGGCTGCTGGAGACCGTCCGCGTCTACGCGGGCGAACGGCTGGACGAGGCCGGCGAGGCCGGACGCGTCCGCGCCGAGCACGCCGCCTGCTTCCTCGACCTCGCCGAACGCGCCGAGCCCGAACTCCGCCGCGCCGACCAGCTGATCTGGGTCGACCGGCTGACCGCCGACCGCGACAACCTGTCCGCCGCGCTGCGGCACGCCGTCGACGCGCGCGACGCCGACACGGCGCTGCGCCTCTTCGGCGCCCTCATCTGGTTCTGGTTCATGCGCGACATGGAGGTCGAGGCGGGCGGTTTCGCCATGTCCGTCCACGATCTGGCGGGGGAGACACCACCGCCGGGACGGGCCGAGCAGCACCTGCTCACCACCCTCGCGGCACGGCTGATCGGCGAGTTCACCTCCGCGGACGCGTCCACCGCGTCGTTGCGCACGATCGTCGACCGTCTCGTGCAGGACGTCCCGGAGATGCCGCGGCACCCCATCCTCGCGCTCGCCCGCTCGATGCACGCCATCTTCGGCGGGGACACCGAAGCGGGACGCCGCCGGCTGCGGGCGCTCGACGACCACCCGGACCCGTGGGTGCGGGCCGTCGCCCGGGTCGTCCTCGGCCATGTCGCGCTCACGTCGGGGACATCGACGCCGCGGAAGTCGAGGCCACCGCCGCCTGTGCCCGCTTCCGGGGGCTCGGCGACCGCTGGGGCCTGGTCGGCGCGCTCGGCTGCCTGATGCAGGTCCGGCTGGCCCGCGGCGACTTCGAGGGGGCGCTCGGCCTCGCCGAGGAGGCGCAGGGTTTCAGCGAGTCGGGCATCGGCATGGACGCCGGCACCATGGTGCTGATCTTCGTCGGCGAGGTGCTGATCCGGACCGGGGACCACTCCGGCGCCCGCAAGAGCCTCGAACGGGCCCTGGAGATCCTCGAACGGCGCGGCGACATCGCCGACGCGGGCACCGCGGCCCTCGCCCTGTGCGAGCTGGCCCTCTGGGAGGGCGACCGGGCCGCCGCCCGCGAACTCGCCGAACGCGTCTACGACTGGACGGAGTCGAGGCAGAACCGTCCCGACGTCAAACTCGTGGCACGCCGCGTCCACTCACGCCTCGGCTGCCTCGCGGAGGAGGACGGCGACCTCGACGCCGCCGCTCGCCGGCACGCCCGCGCGCTCGACGGCCTGGCCGACGACGTCTTCGCGGGCAACCCCACCGTCGCCGGCCTCGCCGAGGGCCTCGCCGCGCTCGTCGACGCGCGCGGCGAACACGCCCGCGCCGCCGAACTCCTCGGCACCGCCCACGCGCTGCGCGGCTACCGTGACCCCGGCACCTACGACGGTCACCGCACCGCCGAGTCCGCCGCCGCGGCCATCGGCGACGCCGCGTTCGCCGACGCCTACCGGCGCGGACGGGCCGTCGACCGCGAGGCGTTCGTCGCTCGCGCGCCCGGCATGGCGGCGCCCGTCCGCCCGGAGGGGGCGGACGGGGCAGACGGGGCGGACGGGGCGGACGAGGCGGACGAGGCGGACGAGGCGGAAACGTCGGACGGGCCGGAACGCGGCGACGCGCGCACCGACCCGTCCGGCTGACAGGGGGTTCAGGCCCGCCGCGTGTACAGGCGGACGGCCAGCGGGAACGACACCAGGACGATGCCCGCCGCCCACGCCAGCGTGTACCAGACGTGGTTCCCGGCGGCGCCGCCGACCATGAGCGCCCGCATCGAGTCCGCGAGATGCGACACCGGGCTGATGTCGGTCCACGTCTGCAGCCAGCCCGGCATCGTCGACGTGTCGGCGATCAGCACGCTGCTGCCGAACGTCAGCGGCATGACCCAGATCATCGCGATGCCCTGCACCGTGTCCGGACTCGGCGCGACCAGGCCCACCAGCACCGACACCCAGCACACCGCCAGATAGAACACGTACGCGAGCCCGATGGCCGCCAGCACCGACAGCGGGTCGGTGCCGAACCGGAAGCCCAGCAGCATCCCGACCCCCAGCAGGACCGTCATCATGATGACGAACCGGACGGTGTCCCCGAGGACCGCCCCGATCAGCGGCGCGCTCCGCGCGATCGGTAGGCTGCGGAACCGGTCGAACACCCCGCGATGGATGTCCTCGTTCAGCGCCACCCCCAGCCCCATCGTCGCGAACATCGCCATCTGGGCCACCAGCCCGGGCAGCAACTGCTGCAGGTAGGAGTGGGTGTCGCCCGCCACCACGCCGCCGAACACGTACAGGAACAGCAGCAGGAACACGATCGGCATCAGCGTGATGTCGAGCAGCTTCTCCGGCGAATGCCGCAGCTGCGCGATGTTCCGCCACGCCAGCGTCAGCCCGTGCCGCAGCGTCCGCTGCGGGCTGACGTGCGCGGGCGGCGCGGCGCCGTCCAGTGAGAGCGTGGTCATGCCGGGCTCCCTTCCCGCACGAGTTCCGCCGCAGGTTCCGCGGCGGCATGGCCCGTCAGCGTCAGGAACACCTCGTCCAGGCTCGGCATCCGCACCGCCAGTTCCGCGACGCCGAGCGACGTCTCGTCCAGCCGGCGCACCAGCGCCGCCATCACCCCCGGATCGCTCACCGGCGCCGTGACCAGCCCCGTCGTCTCCTGCACGTCCGGACGTCCGCCGGTCAGCTCCGCGACGATCGTCGCGAGCTGCGCCACCCGGTACGGCTCGGCGGCGCGCACCGCGAGCGTCTGCCGCCCCACACGTCCCTTCAGCTCTCCCGACGTCCCCTCCGCGATCACGCGGCCGTGGTCGAACACCACGATGCGGTCCGCGAGGGCGTCGGCCTCTTCGAGGTACTGCGTCGTGAGGAGCACCGTCGCGCCGTCCGCGACCACGGCCCGCACGGTGTCCCACACCTCGTTGCGCGCACGTGGATCGAGGCCCGTGGTGGGCTCGTCCAGGTAGATGACCTCCGGCCGGTTGACCAGGCTCGCCGCCAGGTCGAGCCGTCTGCGCATGCCGCCCGAGTAGGTCTTGACGGCGCGCGTCCCCGCCTCCGTCAGCCGGAACCGCGCCAGCAGCTCCCGGGCCCGCGCTTTCGCCTCCGAACGTCCCAGGTCGAGCAGCCGCGCGATCATCACGAGATTCTGCGTGCCGGTCAGCTCCTCGTCGACGGACGCGTACTGCCCGGTCAGCCCGATCTTCGCGCGGACCCGTACCGCGTCCTTCACGACGTCGTAGCCGCACACCTCGGCGCGTCCCGAGTCCGGCTTGAGCAGCGTCGCCAGGACGCGCACCGCGGTCGTCTTCCCGGCCCCGTTCGGCCCCAGCACCCCGAGGACCGTGCCGCGCTCGACCGTGAGGCCGACACCGTCCAGGGCCTGTGTGTCCCCGAACCGTTTGCGCAGTCCGTCCGTGCGTATCACTTCGTCCACTCGCACTCCCCGTGCTCCGTTCTTGTGACCTCGACCACCGTCGGCGACCCCGCTGACACGGGGCTCACAGGCGGACCCCGCCGCTGACGCCGTCCTGATGCGCGACTGACGTCGGCGGGCGTACACGCACGTGACCAGCAGGTTTCCGGAGGATGCCGCCGAGGTGGACGATTCGATTTGACGATCACTCAGCGGCTGCTAATGTTCTTCATGCCCCAAGGGGATGCGGGACGCCGAGAGGCGGACGGCCCCGGGGAAGCCACCCGGACGAAAAACGGTTCGAAGCACGCTTCGAACCGAGCTAGGCTGGAGTGGCAAGCCCGGACGGGATGCAGGACATCGCAAGGTGGCCGGCCCGAGGGACTCCTCCGAAAGATCTTCCGAAGACGGTTCGCCGTCTGCGGCAGCGTCCCGGAGGGCGGGCGCCGACCTCGAAGATCGACTCGAAAGAGCCGGTTGACAGGAACGAAGAACCTGGTAAGTTAGAAGGGTTGCCCCGGAGCGAGACCAGCGAGAGCGGGTCGAGCGCGGTGGGTGTCCGTTTCTTGAGAACTCAACAGCGTGTTAAAAGCCAGTGCCTTTATCGA
>NZ_MKJY01000316.1 GCF_001942465.1 Actinomadura sp. CNU-125 | reverse complement strand
CCTGCCGGCCTGCCGCGCGGCCTGCACCAGGTGCTGCGCGACTGCGACCACGACGCCACCGCCGGGACCGGGCTGCGCCCGCCCGGGCCGTCGATCATGATGCAGGTCGTCAACGCCGACGGGCAGCGCTGCACCGTCCCCGACGCGGGCGCCCTGCGGGTCACCGCCGCCACGCGCCGCCGTCGCGCGCGGCGACAGCGGGCAGGCCCTGCACGACGGCACCGCCACCACCTCCGACGGCGCCACCGTCGACGTCCGCGTCCTGACCCGCCCCGTCCGCACCGGCGACGGCTCGACCGCCGCGCTGTCGTACGCGCTGTCGCTCGAGGACGTCCAGGGCCCCCTGGACAACCTCGCGATGCTGCTGGCCGCCGTCACCGCCCTCGGCGTCCTGGCGTCCGCGGGCGCCGGGCTGATGATCGCCCGCGCCGGGCTGCGGCCCGTCGACGAGCTGACCGGCGCCGTCGAGCACATCGCCCGCACCGAGGACCTCGACGTGCGCATCCCCGAGGAAGGCACCGACGAGATCGCCCGCCTCGGCCGCTCCTTCAACACCATGACCGGCGCGCTGGCCGCGTCCCGCGAACGGCAGCGGCGCCTCATCGCCGACGCCGGGCACGAGCTGCGCACCCCGCTGACCAGCCTGCGCACCAACATCGACCTGCTGCTGCGCGCCGACGCCGCCGGCCGCGACCTGCCCGAAGACACCCGCCGCACCCTGCTGGCCGACGTCAAGGCGCAGATGCTGGAACTGACCGACCTCGTCGGCGACCTGCTGGAACTGGCCCGCCCCGACGAGACCGGCCCCGTCCGCGAGACCGTGCCGCTGCACGACGTCGTCGCCCGCGCCGTCGAACGCGCCCGCCTGCGCGGCCCCGGCCTGACCGTCCGCGACGACACCCGCCCCTGGTACGTGCCGGGCGACCCCGCCTCGCTGGAACGCGCCGTCGTCAACCTCCTCGACAACGCCGTCAAGTTCAGCCCGCCGGGCGGCACCGTCGACGTCCGCCTCGCCCGCGGGGAACTCACCGTCCGCGACCGGGGCCCCGGCATCCCGGCCGGGGACCTCCCGCACGTCTTCGAGCGGTTCTGGCGGTCCCCGTCCGCGCGGAGCCTGCCCGGCTCGGGCCTCGGGCTGTCGATCGTCGCGCGGTCGGTCGCCGAGAGCGGCGGGACCGTCGCGCTGGAACCCGCCGCCGGAGGCGGCACCCTCGCCCGCGTCCGCCTCCCCGGAACCGCCCAGCCCCCGCCCTGACCGCGTCCCGTCCCGTGTCCCGTCGGTGTTCCGTCCGGGACGGCCGCCGCGGCCGTGATGTACTCGCCGCGCAACGGGGAAGGACGCAACCGCGCCCCGTGACCCACGAGCGCGAACCATGAGGAGGACCCCGATGGCCGACATCCTCGACGACACCGCCGTCGCCGACCGGCTGAGCGCACTGCCCGACTGGACGCGCGACGGCGACGCCATCCGCCGGCAGGTGCGCGCCGCGACCTTCCTGGACGGCATCGACCTGGTCGGCCGCGTCGCCCGCGCCGCCGAGGCCGCCGACCACCACCCCGACATCGACATCCGCTGGCGGACCCTGACGTTCACCCTCACCACCCACAGCGCCGGGGGCCTCACCGCCAAGGACTTCGACCTGGCCGCCCGCATCGACGACCTCGCCGGCGGCGCCACCGGGTGACCCGGGCCGGGGCGGTGGCTCAGTGGGCGGAGAACCCGCCGTCCACGAACAGCGACTGCCCCGTCACCTGCGAAGCCGACGGGCTCGCCAGGAACACCGCCGCGCCCGCGAAATCCTCGGCGAGCCCGTTGCGGCCCGTCATCGTGCGGGCCGCCAGCGCCCGCACCCGCTCCGGATCCGACGACAGCCGCTCGTTCAGCGGCGTCATCACGAACCCCGGCACCAGCGTGTTCGCGGTCACGCCCCGCCCCGACCACGCCTCGGCCTGCGACCGCGCCAGCGCCACCAGCCCCGCCTTCGACACCCCGTAGGCGCCGCTGCCCACGAACGCGCGGAACGCCTGCTGCGAGGCGATGTGGATCAGCCGCCCGAACCCCCGCCCGGCCATGCCCGGGCCGAACCGCTGCCCCAGCAGGAACGGCGCGTCCAGGTTCACCGCCATCGTGGCGTCCCACACCCCGCCGTCCAGGTCGTCCATCGGCGGCCGCAGGTTGACCCCGGCGGCGCTCACCACGATGTCGGGCTCGCCGAACACCGCCGCCGCGTCCTCGGCCGCCCGCGCCACCTGCTCCCGCGAACCGGTCGGCGCTGACGCGCGGCGCCCGGCACCCCTGCCCGCGCAGTTCCCGGACGGTCTCGTCCAGTTCGGCCTCGCGGCGCGCCACGACCACCACCGCCGCGCCCGCCCGGCCCAGCGCCCCCGCGATCGCCCGGCCGATCCCCGAACTGCCGCGCGGTCACCACCGCGCCCCGTCCCTCCAGCGAGAACAGCGTCGTGAGGTAGGAGGCGGGGGAGGGGCGATCGCTCATGGCCCCGAAGCCTACGGCCCCGCCCCGCCGCCCGCCCACCCGACGGGACGCACCGCCCCGGACCGTCCGTCCCGCCCGGCCCGCTCTCCTGCGGGCCGCGGCGCCGCCACCGGCGCGACGCGGGCCGTCCCGCCGCTCCAGGGGCCCGCCGCCGTAGATGTCCAGGTCGACGGTCCCGGCGGGTTCGCGCCCGGTCACGGTGTCCTCCTTCGCCGCACGGCCTCTCGCACGAGACCGACCCGGCCGCCGCGCCGAACTCATCGCCGCCCCTCACGACCGGCCCGCGACCGGCCCGCGGCGCGCCCGCCGACGCGGACCGGGGGACGCGCATGGGAGACGATGACCGCATGAACAGCGACGGCACGACCATCTCCCTCCGGGAGGCGCAGCGGGAATTCACCGCCGGCGTCGCCTACCTCAACACCGCCACCTACGGGCTGCCGCCGCGCGCCGCCCACGAAGCCGTCCTTGCCGCCGAACGCGACCGGGCCGCCGGGCTGATGGCCGCCCGCGGGCCCGACACCGCGGTCACCCGCTCCCGCGAGGCGTTCGCCCGCATCGTCGGGCTCCCCGCGTCCCGGGTCGCAGGCGGCGCGCAGGTGTCGTACTTCGTCGGGCTCGTCGCCGCGTCCCTGCCGGACGGCGCCCGCGTGCTGGTCGCCGAGGGCGACTTCACCTCGCTGCTGTTCCCGTTCCTGGCCCGCCCCGGCCTGGACGTGCGCGCGGTGCCGCTCGACACGATCGTCGACCGGATCGACGCCGGCACCGACCTGGTCGCGGTGTCGGCCGTGCAGTCTGCCGACGGCCGCATCGTCGCCATGGACGACCTGACCCGCGCGGCCCGCGCGCACGGCGCCCGCGTGCTGCTGGACGTCACCCAGGCCGCCGGGTGGCTGCCGCTGCCCGCCGACCGCGTCGACTGGCTGGTGTGCGGCGGGTACAAGTGGCTGCTGGGCCCGCGCGGCACCGCGTTCCTGGCCGGCACCGAGGAGGCGCTGGCCGCGCTGCCGCCGGTCGGGGCGAGCTGGTACGGCGGCGCCGACATCTGGGACTCGATCTACGGGACGCCGCTGCGGCTCGCCGCCGACGCCCGCCGGTTCGACCTGTCGCCGGTGTGGGCGAGCTGGGCGCACGCCCCGGCGCTGGAGCTGCTGGAACGCGTCGGCGTCCCGGCGATCCACGCGCACGACGTCGCGCTCGCCCGCCGGTTCCGGGCGGCGCTGGGCCTGCCGCCGGGCGATTCGGCGATCGTGTCGGTGCCGGTCCCCGACGGCACCGCCGAGCGGCTGCGGGACGCCGGGGTGGTCGCGGCGGTGCGGGCGGGACGGCTGCGGTGCGCGTTCCACCTGAGCACCACCGAAGACGACGTCGACCGCGCCGCCGCCCTGCTGGCCCCGATCCTGGACGCGGCCGCCGCCCGCGGCAAAGAAGATCTTACGAGTCGCTGACGAGGTGACCGGGCCGGGCCTTTCGCGGCCGTCCGGGCGGGTCGCGCGGCCTACGTTCGTCCGCATGAACGTACTGCTCACCGGGTCGGCCGGATTCATCGGCTCGCACATCGCCGAGGCGCTGGAGGCCGCCGGGCACCACGTCCGCGGCCTGGACCTGCACCCCGGCGCCCACGACGACGGCGCCCGCGATGGTGCCCGCGACGGCGGCCACGACGGCGGCCGGGCGGACGTGCGCGACGCCGCCGCCGTCGCGCGGCTGCTGGCCGCGGCTGCCGTCTGCCACCAGGCCGCCAAGGTCGGCCTCGGCGCGACGTCGCCGACCTGCCCGACTACACGTCGGTGAACGTGCAGGGCACCGCCGTGCTGCTGGCCGAGATGGCCCGCGCCGGCGTCGCGACGCTGGTCCTGGCGTCCTCGATGGTGGTGTACGGGGAGGGCGCCTACGGCTGCGAACGGCACGGCGCCGTGCGGCCCGGCCCGCGCGCCGCGCAGGACATGGACGCCGGCCGGTTCGAGCCCGGCTGCCCCCGCTGCGGGCGGGCGCTGGCGCCCGGCGCCGTCGGCGAGGACGCCCCGCCCGATCCCCGCAACGTCTACGCCGACACCAAGCTCGCCCAAGAGCACCTGGCCGCGTCGTGGGCGCGCGCCACCGGCGGGTCCGCGGCGGCGCTGCGGTACCACAACGTGTACGGGCCGCGGATGCCGCGCGACACCCCCTACGCGGGCGTCGCGGCGCTCTTCCGGTCCCGGCTGCTGGACGGGCGCGCCCCGCTGGTGTTCGAGGACGGCGCGCAGCGCCGCGACTCCGTGCACGTCCGCGACGTCGCCCGCGCGAACGTCCTGGCGCTGGAGCGGACCGCGGCGGGGCCGCCCCGGCCGGGCGGGCTGCGCCCCTACAACATCGCCAGCGGCGAGCCCCGCACCGTCGGGGACATGGCCGCGGCGCTGGCGGGCGCGCTGGACGGCCCCGCACCCGAAGTGACCGGCGGGTACCGGCTGGGGGACGTGCGGCACATCGCGGCGCGTCCCGACCGGGCCCGCGCCGAGCTGGGGTTCTTCCCGCTGGTGCCGTTCGCCGAGGGCATGGCCGAGTTCGCGCGGACGCCCGCCGCCGCGGCCGCCCCGGCCAGGAGCGCGGCCTCGTGACCGCCGCCACCGACGCCGCCGACGCGGTCGGCGCGGTCGACGTGGTGCTGCCGTGCCTGAACGAGGCGGAGGCGCTGCCGTGGGTGCTGACGCGGATGCCGGCGGGATTCCGTCCGCTGGTGGTCGACAACGCCTCCACCGACGGGTCGGCGCGCGTCGCCGCCGAGCACGGCGCGCGGGTCGTGGACGCGCCGCACCGCGGGTTCGGCGCCGCCTGCCACGCCGGGCTGCTGGCGGCCACCGCCGGGACGGTGTGCGTGATGGACGCCGACGCGTCCCTGGACCCGGCCGAGCTGCCCCGCCTGGTCGCCGCCCTCGACGACCGGAAGCCGCCGCGCCGCGC
>NZ_MKJY01000315.1 GCF_001942465.1 Actinomadura sp. CNU-125 | reverse complement strand
GCTCGCCGGCCGCGAAACCGAGGAACTCACCTACGCCGAGGCCCGCGAAGAGGGCTTCAGCTCCTGCACCGCCTGCATGCCCGACACCGCACTGGCGGCGCGCGCCAAGACGGAACCGAAACCGGGCAAGAAGGCGGAACGTTCCCCGGACGAGAACGGCCTCGCCGGTCTGGCCCGCGAGCACTCCGCGCCGACCCCGCTCGACACGGTCGAGAAGCCGAAGCCCGGCCCCGCCGGCCCGACGCTGATGGACCTCCCCGTCGCCGACCTCGTCAAGGACGGGCCCGCGAAGAGCGAACCTCTGAAGAGCGAGCCCGCGAAGAGTGAGCCCGCGAAGAGTGAGCCCGCGAAGAGCGAGTTCGTGAAGAGCGAGCCGGCGAAGAGCGAGCCCGAGGAGAAGCCGGAGCCGTCCCCGGCCGACGTCACCGCCGACCTGGACACCGCGGCGCCCCGCCCGCGCGACGCCGAGGAGCCCGAGGAAGAGCCCGAAGTCCCCCGCCGGGCGCCCGAACCGGAAGCGGCCGCCGACGCGGAGGAGCCGCCCGCGGAGGACCCGGACGGCGACGACCCGCAGGTCCGCATCCTGAGCGGCACCAAGCGCTACCACCGCACGGACTGCGCCCTCATCGAGGACATCGGCGACGACGCGGACGACCTGGAGTCCCTCTCCCGCACCGAGGCCAAGGCCCGCGGCTGCACGCCCTGCCTCGTCTGCCAGCCCGACCGGGAACGCGCCCGCGACTGAGGCTCAGTCGTGCCGGTGATCCCGGTGCCCGTGGTGCCCCATCGCCCGCCGGTGGCGCTCCTCCAGACGTTCGCGCCGCGGCTTCCCGGCCTCCTTGCGCTCGACGGTGACCCCGGAGAGCAGCACGACACCGGTCAGCCGGATCACCGGGGCGTCCGGGTCGATCACATCGTCCTCGGGCAGCGTGGTGCCGCCGAGTATCGCCATGCTGGAGTCGACGACCCGAACCCCGGGCGGCACGGTGATCGCCACGCCGCCCATGAGGGCCGTCACGTTCACCGTGACCTCGGACGCGCTGAGCACGGCCTGCCGGAAGTCCAGTTCGACGCCGCCGAGCAGGGACACGACGTTCGTGCGCGCCTCCACGAGCCAGCGCCCGGTACGGGTCGCCCCCGAAAGGACCGCGACGACGCTCGCCGACTGCGCGGTCGGCGGCGGCACGTCCTTGCGCAGGTTCACCCGCGGCCGGGGCGCCGCCCCCGAGGGCAGGTCGCTGAGAAGGGGTTCGAGGTCCGCGTAGGTTTTCGCCCGGTACACCGCGTCGATGCGCTCGGCGTGCTCCTCGGCCGTGATCCGCCCTTCGGCCAGCGCCTCACGAAGACGGTCGGCGACCTCGTCGCGGTCGGTGTCGGACGCCCGGAGCCGGGCGGGGTCCTGTCCGGAAGGATGCTCGGGAAGGTTCACCCCACCATCATCGCAAACGCGATGCATCGCGAAAACCCACCACAAAACCCTGCCCCGAAACTTACTACGTAAAGCCCCGAACTCGCCCACCGCGCACGTACAACGCGGAATCGGTGCTGACCCGGAGCACGCTTCGCGCCGGCCCCCCGGCGCTGGGCGACCGCGGCCGCGCGAAGCGGCGGGGGGCGGCGACCGCGGCGTGCGTACGAGCGCGCCGCGGTCACCGCCCCCGTTACGGGTTTCCAGGGGTCGTCCCCCGGCTGATGCGGCTAGTTCTTGCGGAGCCAGTAGGCGAGGCCCAGTTCGTCGTCGCGGCCGCCTTCGATGCCGTCGGGGCGGCCTTCGGCGACGGACGTGGCGAGGACTTCGGCGGCGAGTTCGGTGCCGTGGGCGCGCAGCGCCTCGGCGAGGTCGGTGCCGGCGGCCTCCCACCACAGCTCGATGCGGTCGCTGACCTCCAGCCCGGCGGCCTTGCGGGCCTCCTGGACGAGCCGGACGGCCTCGCGGACGAGGCCCGCGCGGCGCAGTTCGGGCGTGATCGTCAGATCGAAGGCGACGGTCTCGCCGGCGGCGCTCTCGACGGCCCACCCGCTGCGGGGCCGTTCGGTGACGATGACGTCGTCGGCGGTGAGGCGCACGGCGCCGAGGTCGGCGGCGTCCACCTCGACGCCCCCGTCCGCGCGCAGGGACGCGACGAGCGCGGCGGCGTCGGCGGACGTGACGGCCTTGGCGACCTTCGGGGTGTCCTTGGCGTACCGCTTGCCGAGTTCGCGGAAGTTCGGCTTCACCTCGTATTCGACCAGGTCGCCGCCGATCGAGGAGAGTTCCTCGAAGGACTGGACGTTCAGCTCCTCGGCGATCTGGGCGCGCAGCTGCGGGGGCAGCGCGGCCCAGCCGGTGGCGCCGACCAGGGCGCGGCCGAGCGGCTGGCGGGTCCGGACGCCGCTGGCGGCGCGGGCGGAGCGGCCGAGTTCGACGAGCCGCCGGACGAGCGCCATCTGCTCGGTGAGCGCGGGGTCAAGGAGGTCTTCGCGGACGGTGGGGAAGTCGGTGAGGTGGACCGACTCGGGTGCGTCGGCGGGCCGGACGACGTCCCACACGTGGTCGGTGACGAAGGGGACCATCGGCGCCATGAGCCGGGTGAGGGTCTCCAGGCACTCGTAGAGGGTCGCGAAGGCGGCGGCGCCGTCGGGCGTCTCGGGGCCGTCCCAGAACCGCTTGCGGGAGCGCCGCACGTACCAGTTGGACAGGTCGTCGACGAACTCGGCGAGGCGGCGTCCGGCGCGGGCGGTGTCGAACCGGTCGAGGGCGGTGTCGACCTCGCCGACGGTGCGGTGCAGCTCGGCGAGCGCCCACCGGTCGAGGAGGGGACGGTCGGCGGGTGCGGGCGCTTCGCCCGTCCGGTCGGGGGTCCACGCCTTGCCCTGGCCCGGGAGGTCGGTCGGGGTTGGTTGGTTGGGGGAGTACTGGGCGGCGTTCGCGTACAGGACGAAGAACGACGCGGTGTTCCAGTAGGTGAGGAGCACCTTGCGGACGATTTCCTCCAGGGCGCCGTGGCCGACGCGGCGGGACGCCCAGGGGAGGCCGCTGGCGAGCATGTACCAGCGGACGGCGTCGGCGCCGTGCTCGTCCATCAGCGGGATCGGCCGCAGGACGTTGCCGAGGTGCTTGCTCATCTTGCGGCCGTCCTCGGCGAGGATCAGCCCGAGGCACAGGACGTTCTCGTAGGACGACCGGTCGAACACGAGCGTGCCGACGGCCATCAGGGAGTAGAACCATCCGCGGGTCTGGTCCTGGGCCTCGCAGATGTACTGCGCGGGGTAGGACGCCTCGAAGACGTCCTTGTTGCGGTGGGGCGCGCCCCACTGGGCGAACGGCATGGAGCCCGAGTCGTACCAGGCGTCGATCACGTCGGGGACGCGGCGCGCTTCTGCTCCGCAGGACGGGCAGGGGAACGTGACGTCGTCGACGTAGGGACGGTGCGGGTCGAGCGCGGACATGTCGGAGCCCGCGAGTTCGCCGAGTTCGGCGAGGGACTCGACGCAGGTGACGTGTTCCTCGTTTTCGCTGCAGACCCACAGGGGGAGGGGAGTGCCCCAGTAGCGGCTGCGGGAGAGGGACCAGTCGACGTTGTTGCGGAGCCATTCGCCGTAGCGGCCGTGCTTGACCGTTTCGGGGAACCAGTTGGTCTTCTCGTTCTCCTCCAGCAGCCGGTCTTTGATCTGCGTGGTGCGGATGTACCAGGCGGGCAGCGCGTAGTAGAGGAGGGGGGTGTGGCAGCGCCAGCAGTGCGGGTAGCTGTGCTCGAAGTGGCCGCCGCGGAAGAGGAGCCCGCGCGCGCGCAGGTCGTCGGTGAGGGATTCGTCGGCGTCCTTGAAGAACTTCCCGCCGACCATGGGCACTTCGGGGAGGAACCGTCCGTCGGGGCCGATCGGGTTGACGATGGGCATGCCGTAGTTCTTGCAGACGGTCATGTCGTCGCCGCCGAACGCGGGCGCCTGGTGGACGAGCCCGGTGCCGTCCTCGACGGTGACGTAGTCGCCGAGGACGACGTAGTGCGCGTCCGGGATGTCGACCAGGTCGAACGGGCGCCGGTAGGTCGTGCGTTCGAGTTCGGTGCCCCGGTACGTGGCGAGGCGTTCGGCGTCCGCGCCCAGCACCTGTTCGAGCAGGGGCTCGGCGACGACGAGGACCTCGTCGGACCCGGCGGGACGCGCGGCGACGTAGGTGACGTCGGGGTGGACGGCGACCGCGGTGTTGGACACGAGCGTCCACGGCGTCGTCGTCCAGATCAGCAGCGCGGCGCCGAGGTCGGCGAGCGGGCCGGACGTGACGGGCATCCGCACGTACACCGACGGGCTGGTGATCTCCTCGTACCCGCCGGGCTGGCCGAGTTCGTGGTCGGACAGGCCGTGCCGCAGCGCGGGCAGTACGGGGTGATGCGGAAGTCGCGGAACAGCAGGCCCTTGTCGAAGATCTGCTTGAGGGACCACCAGACGGCCTCGACGTATTCGGGGTCCATCGTGCGGTACGCCTGGGCCGTGTCGACCCAGAAGCCCATCCGCTCGGACATCTCCTCGAACGCGTCGACGTGGCGCAGGACCGATTCGCGGCAGCGGGCGTTGAACTCCGCGACGCCGTACTCCTCGATGTCCTTCTTGCCGGTGAGGCCGAGTTCCTTCTCCACGGCGACCTCGACGGGCAGCCCGTGGCAGTCCCAGCCGGCCTTGCGGGGGACGTGGTAGCCCTTCATGGTGCGGTAGCGCGGGAAGACGTCCTTGAAGACGCGGGCCTCGACGTGGTGCACGCCCGGCATGCCGTTGGCGGTGGGCGGCCCCTCGTAGAACAGCCAGCGGGGGCCGGACGCGGTGCGCTCCAGCGACCGCTCGAAGACCTTGTTCTCCTGCCAGCGGCGCAGCATGTCCCGTTCGAGGGCGGGCAGTTCGACCTGCGCGGGCAGTGGCCGGAAATCTCGGCTCACGGTGGCGGACCTCCGGATCGACGTGTAAGCGAGCGTGCACGTGTCCGGAGGGACGAGACGCGCGCCCGGATCGTCCGGACGGTCCCGCGGTACCACCCTCCTTGTCCGCACCGGGTTCGGCGCGGACCGCTTCGTTCGAGCCGCGGCGACCGGGTCTACTGGGCCCCGGACGGGCGGGGCGGTTCTTCCGGAGGGCTCCGGGGTGATCGGACCGCCGTGCTCGCCCCCGGGCTCGCACCGTCCCCGGGTCGCTCATGGCTGCGTGCGGCGGCAGGTGTCCCCATCATCGCCTGCTGCGGCTGTACCCGACTTTAACGCACCGGCGGGCCGTCCTCTTCCGGTTATCGCGCGGCGGGGCGGCCGCCCGTCACGGTTCCTTTCCGAGGATTCGGGAATTTCTGGGGTTTCCGCAAACTCGGGCCGGGGGCATAAGCGGTCGGTAACGATCCGAGGTCGTCGTCGACCTTGCCCGTGAAGGGGGACCCCATGCCCGGACTGCCCACCGAGGCGATCAGCGCGACGGAGGACGGCTCGGCCCGCGGGCGTCGCGGGCGAGCGGCGACGAAGGCGGCGGCCGGGACGGCCCGCAAGGG
>NZ_MKJY01000314.1 GCF_001942465.1 Actinomadura sp. CNU-125 | reverse complement strand
CGAACCCGGTAGTTAAGCCTCTCAGCGCCGATGGTACTGCATGGGAGACTGTGTGGGAGAGTAGGACGCCGCCGGACTTTTTTTGCAGGAAGGCCCCGCCGTTTACGGCGGGGCCTTTCTCATTTCAGCTGTTGCCGAGTTCGACGTGATACCGGGCGTGTCCAGGTCCTCGGCCAGATCAGCCAAGGTGACTTCTGGATTCAGCGTGGTTACCACACGTTCGGTCAACGGGCGCAACGCGTAGATGTGACGCACCGCCTCCAGGTCGACCGCGACCTCGTAGTAGTCCTCGGCGAAGCGCCGGAATGCCTCAGGGGTCGGATCGATGAGCAACCCGAAGAGGCCGGCTGCTCCATCGGGATCCTCCTCGCCGTCGGGGTAGTCGATCTCGCCCGCGTGCCAGCGGTCGTCGGCGGTCTCGCGCCATAGGCACGCGGTGACCATGGGTATCCCGGTCTCGTCACAGAAGGCGGGCTCCTGGACGCACGACTCGAAGACGTTCGGAACCGAGTCCAGGACACCCGGCCACGGGTCGTCGTTCAGATACGGGCTCATCATCGACTCATGAGCGAACCCGCGAACATAGGCACCGGCCGCCGAGAAGACGATCGAGTATTCGTCGCCCGAGCCGTTGCTCATCGAGGCCACCTCCTCCTCCGGCGACCAGTCCGCGGAGAAAGAGTGGTACCGGCTCTCCCAGTTGGGGCTCAGTATCGCCTCCAGCACGGACATCGATCGGCACAGGTCTCGCAGCCGATCGATGTCGGGCAGCGATCGAGCAACGTTATGAGCAGTCACATGCAGCATCTAACCGGATAACGGGCATCCCACAAGCGTGCTCCGACAAAGGCACGCTGCGTTCGCGCTGCACCCTTTTCGTGTCTGTATCTTCAGTCCGTTGTCGGGAGGGTTCGGACGTACTGGCGCCGCTTCTGGTCCCGTACGACGACGCCCAGGCGGGCCAGTTCGTCGCGGAGTTCGCGGACGTCTTCGGCGTCCGAGCCCTTCTCCTTCAACGGCTTCTGACGGGCCTTGAGGAGGGCGTTCGCGCCTCTCGGGAGGTCGGGAAGGTCGGGGACCCAGCGGCGGTACTCGTTTTTGTGCGGGTCGGCGTCCGCCCACAGGTAGCCGTGCTCGGTGAAGGCTTCGGCGACGCGGCGGAAGCTCAGGTCGCACTCCTGACGGTAGAGTTCGCCGCCCGCGTGGCCGAGCAGCACGAGGCGCTTGTCGTCTTGGAAGACCAGTGCGATGTCGGTTCGGGCGAACGATTGTTCACGGCCCTTGCGGGTGAGCGTGACGCGGTCGCCGACAGGCGGATCGCCAGTTGCTCGTAGTGCGCGATGAGCGCGAGAGCCAGCCCCGCCAGCGCACCGGCGGCGAGCAGCCAGGGGGCGGGGATCGAGGCGACGAGTTCGGCCGGGCCCTGCATCGGTGCCCAGGGCAGTGCGACAAGCCGGTCGGCCAGGGGGCCGGCGAGGAGGCCCAGCGCTGCCCCGACCGGCACGCAGACGGCATAGACGCACGCGGTGCGCCAAGCCGGTTCCCTGAGCACGGTGAGCCGGTCGCTCTTCGGGTTTCGCTGGGTTCTCTTCTGCACGCCTCTGCTCTCCTCTTGCGCCGGTCTACATCAAGATTCGTGGCTTGGTATGCCGGGCCGCGACGGACTTAGGGCCAGTTCCGCATCGACCAAGGTCGATGCCTGCGATTGACCTCAGGTTTGGTCGAGGTTTTAGCGTTGGGACGTTGCCGCGAAAGGGAGATCATCATGAAGGTCGTTGCCGCCGTCGAGCCCGGTGGGCCCGAGGTTCTGCGGATCTCGGAGGCGCCGACTCCGCACGCGGGACCGGGGGACGTGCGGGTGCGGGTGCGGACGGCGGGTGTGCAGCCGATCGATCTCGCGGTTCGCGCGGGATACACGCCGCCGGGTGCGGCCTCGGGCGCGGGCACGGTTCCGGGGAACGAGTTCGCGGGGTCGGTGGACGAGGTCGGCGACGGGGTGACCGATGTCGCGGTGGGGGACGAGGTGATCGGCTTCTCCATGCTCGGCTGCTACGCGGAGTTCGTCGTCGTGCCGGTCACACAGGTCACTCGCAAGCCCGCGGGGATGCCGTGGGAAGTCGCGGGGGCGTTCCCGGCGGCGATCATGACGCCGCACATAGCGCTCGAAGACATGCGGGTCGGCGACGGGGACACGGTGCTGGTGCACGCTGCTGCGGGCGGCGTCGGTGCCGTGGCGGTTCAGCTGGCCAGGATCGCCGGGGCGACGGTCGTCGGTACCGCGAGCGAGGGCAACCACGAATACCTGCGGACGCTCGGTGCGATCCCCGTCCGGTACGGGGAGGGGCTGGCGGAGCGGGTGCGCGAGGCGGCGCCGGGCGGGGTGGACGCCGCGCTGGACGGTGCGGGCGGTGACGCCCTCGCGGTGTCCCTGGAGCTGGTGAAGGATCGCGGTCGCATCGTCACCCTCGTGGAGCACGGCCGCGCCGGCGAACTGGGGGTGCGGGTCGTGTCGCGGGAGAAGCGGACGATCGCGCGGGTCGCGGCGGCCGTCCGGTACTACGAGGAGGGCAGGCTGGACCTGCACGTGCGGGGCGTCCACTCGTGGTCGCGGGCGGCGGACGCCCACCGGCAGGTCGCGACCGGGCACGGGCGCGGAAAAACGGTGCTGATCATGGACTGAGCGGTGCGAGGGCCGTTGGATCCGCGCCTCCGGCGCCGCCGCATGCCGGTCGGCGACCTGCGCGCATCTTTCGCCGTCCGTGGGGCGCAGCCCCTCGACGATCAGTTCGGCGACCCCGTCCGGGGCCTCTAGGTGCAGCGTCGTGGTCGGTGGGGACGTCGACGACCGGCAGCAGCGGCGTCGTCGCCTCGACGGCGGTGACGACTCGCAGGCCCGCTCCGGCGAGGCGCGGCACGATGAGCCGCCGATCGTCCACGGTGCGGCCGCCGCCGTGGTCCCGTACGGCGAGGTCCGCCCCGCCGGACGGCACGACATGGGTGGGCGATGACCGAGTGGTGGGCTCGGCCGGGGTGGGCGAACCGCCGGAATGGGGCTTGGGACTCGACGTGGGCGGTCCGGTCAGCGGCGGTAGGCGTCCAGGAACGCGCCGATGCGGCTGATCGACTCCTCCAGGTCGTCGGCGTACTGGAGCGTGACGACGCGGAAGTGGTCGGTGGTCGGCCAGTTGAACCCGGTTCCCTGGACGACGAGGAGCTTCTGCTGCTCCAGCAGGTCGAGGGCGAAGCGCATGTCGTCCTCGATGGGGTACATGGCCGGGTCCAGGCGCGGGAAGACGTACAGGGCGCCCTTCGGCTGGACGCACGACACGCCGGGCAGGTCGTTGAGCAGTTTCCAGGCGCGGTCGCGCTGCTCGCCGAGGCGGCCGGTGGGCAGGACCAGGTCGTCAATGCTCTGGTAGCCGCCGAGCGCGGCCTGGATGGCGTGCTGGCCGGGGACGTTCGGGCACAGCCGCATGTTCGCGAGGATGTCGAGGCCCTCGATGTAGGACTCGGCGTGCTCCTTCGGGCCGGACAGGACCACCCAGCCGGAGCGGAACCCGGCGACGCGGTAGTTCTTGGACAGGCCGCCGAAGGTCAGGCACAGCAGGTCGGGGGCCAGGGACGCGATGGGGACGTGCTCGGTGTCGTCGTACAGGATCCGGTCGTAGATCTCGTCCGCGAAGACGATCAGGTTGTGCAGGCGGGCGATCTCGGCGATGCGGGTCAGCACCTCGCGGGGGTAGACGGCGCCGGTCGGGTTGTTCGGGTTGATCAGCACGATCGCGCGGGTGCGTTCGGTGATCTTCGCTTCGATGTCGGCGGTGTCGGGCGCCCAGTCGGCGTTCTCGTCGCACAGGTAGTGGACGGGCGTGCCCCCGCACAGCGACGCGGACGCCGTCCACAGCGGGTAGTCGGGGGCCGGGATGAGGACCTCGTCGCCGTTGTTGAGCAGCGCCTGCAGCGTCATCACGATCAGCTCGGACACGCCGTTGCCGAGGTAGACGTCCTCGACGTCCACACCGGCGACGCCGTTCTCCTCGAACCGCTGCACGACGGCGCGGCGGGCGGCGAGGATGCCCTTGGAGTCGCTGTAGCCGTGCGCGTCCGGCAGGTTGCGGATCATGTCCTGGAGCAGTTCCGGCGGCGCCTCGAAACCGAACGGGGCCGGGTTGCCGATGTTGAGCTTGAGGATGCGGTGCCCCTCGGCCTCCAGCTGCTTGGCGCGCTTGAGCACCGGCCCCCGGATGTCGTAACAGACGTTGGTCAATTTGCCCGACTGGTTGACCTGCATGGACACACCATATCCGCGCGGGGGCCGGGTATTCGCACGCCGGGGGCACGTCCCCGGCGTGCGATGTCGGGCCCGGTCACTGCGCGGCCACGGCGGTCAGGACGGCGGCGCGTGCGGCGCGGCGGCGCGGGCGGACCGCGGCGAGCGTCCCGGCGACGGCCCCGACCGGCGCGATCACCGCCAGCGGGAGGGCCGGGGGCGCGAACGGGTTGCCGAGCGCGCCGCCGAGGCCCCAGCCGATGAACACCCCGAGCAGCAGGCCACCGGCGGTGCCGAACAGTGCGACGATCACCGATTCCCAGCGGACGATCGACCTGACCTGCGCGCGGGTGGCGCCGACCGCGCGGAGCAGACCCAGTTCCCGGGTCCGCTCGTGCACCGCGAGCGACAGCGTGTTGGCGATGCCGAGGAGCGCGACGACGATCGCGAGGCCGAGCATCCCGTAGATCACGGGGAGGAAGGCGCGCGCCTGCTCGGTGCGCGACGACACGAACTCGTCGCGCGTCCGGACGTCCGGCGCGCCGTACCGTCCGGCGAGTTCGGTGAGGGCGCGGCGGGCGTCGGCCGCCCGCACTCCGGGCGCGAGATCGACGAACGCCGTGCGGGTGAGGGGACGGCCGCCGTGCGCGTCCCACACGGTCCGGGGGACGATGTGGTCTCCGGCGAGGTCGGTGGCGGTGTAGACGGCGCCGACGGTGAGGGTCCGCGCGGTGCCGTCGGCGAACGTCACGGGGACCTTCGAACCGGTACGCCACCCGTTGTCCTCCGCGGCGTCTCGCGACACGGCGAACGTGCGCGGGTCCGCGAGGTTCCCCTGCGTGACGTCCAGGTCCAGGACGCGGCCGAGCGCGGACGGGTCGGCGACGCTCACGGTCGCGACCCGGCCGCCCATCCGGACGGTGCCGGTGCCGAGCCCCGCGACGTTCCCGGTCTGCGGCAGCGCGGCGGCCTCCTCGACGAGGCGGGTGCCGAATCCGCCGGTCTCGTTGCCGCCCGCGTCGACGACGAACCGGCCGTCGAACGATCCGGCGACGCCGCGTTCGAGGGACGCGCCCAGTGAGCCGACGAACACCGTGCAGAAGGTCACGACCCCGACGCCGATCATCAGCGCGGTCGCGGCACCGGCCGTCCGGCGGGGGCTGCGGGACGGCGTTGGCGCGGGCGAGCGCGCCCGGGACGCGGCGCAGCCGCGCGCCGGTCGCCGACGGCGGCGG
>NZ_MKJY01000313.1 GCF_001942465.1 Actinomadura sp. CNU-125 | reverse complement strand
GCGCGTGCTGGGCGATCTGCCGGACCAGCGTCCGGCGGTAGGCGTCCGGCATCCAGTCGCGGGGCTCGATCCGGTCGCCGCGGCCGATCGTCGCGTCGAACGCCGCCTGCGGCGCGGCGTCCGGCTCCACCGGTGTCGTCACTGGTCCCTGCCCCTCCCGGCGTCGACGTATTTACTTACCGTTCGATCAGTAATAACGTGACACGAGACCGCCGCCCGGCGCAAGAGGGGGCGCCGCGCCCCGCCTCGGAGAGGAGCACGCGTGAGCCCACTGCTGGAGAGCTACGCCGCCGGACGCTGGTTCCGTGCGGACGACGACGGGGAACCTCTGCTCGACGCCGCGACCGGCGAGGAGGTCGCGCGGCTGGCGGGCCGCGGCCCGGACGTCGCGGAGATGGTCCGGTACGCCCGCGAGACCGGCGGCCCGGCGCTGCGCGCGCTGACGTTCCATCAGCGCGCGGGCCTGCTGAAGGCGCTCGCCAAGCACCTGACCGAGCGCAAGGAGGAGCTGTACGCGCTGTCGCTGCGGACCGGCGCCACCGCTCAGGACACGGCCGTCGACGTCGACGGCGGCATCGGCACCCTGTTCGCCTACGCGAGCAAGGGCGTGCGCGAACTGCCGGACGACACGATCGTCCTCGACGGCGGCCCGGAGCGCCTCGGCAAGGGCGGGACGTTCGCCGGGCAGCACGTGTACGCGTCCCGGCCGGGCGTCGCGGTGCAGATCAACGCGTTCAACTTCCCGGTGTGGGGGATGCTCGAGAAGCTCGCCCCCGCCTTCCTCGCGGGGCTGCCGTCGATCGTCAAGCCCGCGAGCCAGACCGCGTACGTCACCGAACTCGCCGTCCGGCAGATCATCGCGTCGGGCCTCCTGCCCGAGGGGACCCTGCAGCTCCTCACGGGACGTCCGACGGGCTGCTCGACCGGCTCACCGTCCAGGACTCGGTCGCCTTCACCGGCTCCGCGCACACCGCCGGGCTCCTGCGCCGCCACCCGAACGTGCTGGACGGCGGCGTCCGCCTCGGCGTCGAGGCCGACTCCCTCAACTGCTCGATCCTCGGCCCCGACGTCCGTCCGGACGACCCGGAGTTCGACCTGTTCGTCAAGGGCGTCGTCACGGAGATGACGGTCAAGGCGGGGCAGAAGTGCACGGCGATCCGCCGGGTGCTGGTCCCCGCGCCGATGGCCGAGCCGGTGATCGAGGCGCTCGCCGCGCGGCTCGCGAAGGTCACCGTCGGGGATCCGCGCAACCCGGACGTCCGGATGGGGGCGCTCGCGAGCCTCGGGCAGCGCGCCGAGGTGCGCAAGGCCGTCGAGGCGCTGCGCGCCGCCGCCGAGCCTCGTCGCCGGGGACCCGGCGGGCGCGGGCCCGCTGCTCGACGGCGACGCCGAACGCGGCGCGTTCATGACGCCGCTGCTGCTGCGCGAGCGTCCGGGCGCCGCCGAACCCCACGACGTGGAGCCGTTCGGGCCGGTCGCCACGGTCCTGGCGTACGACGCGTCGGCGACGCGGTCGAACTGGCCGCGCGGGGCCGGGGCAGCCTCGCCGCGTCCGTCGTCACGCACGACCCGGACGTCGCGCGCACGGTCGTCCGCGGGCTGGCGCCGTGGCACGGCCGGGTGCTCGTCCTCGACCGGGACGACGCGAAGGAGTCCACCGGGCACGGTTCGCCGCTGCCCGCGCTCGTCCACGGCGGCCCCGGCCGGGCGGGCGGCGGCGAGGAGCTCGGCGGGATCCGCGGCGTCCTCGGGCACATGCAGCGCACCGCCGTCCAGGCGTCGCCCGACCTGCTCACCGCGGTCACCGGCACGTGGACGGCGGGCGCCGCGCGCACCGAGACCGGCGCGCACCCGTTCCGCAAGCCGCTCGCGGACCTGCGGATCGGCGACACCATCGCGTCCGCGCCGCGCACCGTCCCGCTCGACGACATCGCCCACTTCGCCGACTTCACCGGCGACACGTTCTACGCGCACACCGACCCCGAGGCCGCCGCCCGCAACCCGCTGTTCGGCGGCATCGTCGCCCACGGCTACCTGGTGGTGTCGCTGGCCGCCGGGCTGTTCGTCGACCCCGCGCCGGGACCCGTCCTGGCGAACTTCGGCGTGGACGGCCTCCGCTTCCTCACCCCGGTCAAGGCGGGCGACTCGATCGCGGTGACGCTGACCGTCAAGCAGATCACGCCGCGCGCGGGCGCCGACTACGGCGAGGTCCGCTGGGACGCCGTCGTGACGAACCAGGACGGCAAGCCCGTCGCCGCCTACGACGTCCTCACGCTCGTCGCGAAGACCTGGCCGCAGACGTCCGGCTGACCCCGCCCGTCCGGTGTCGTCCGGTTCGGGGGCATGTGCCGGACCGGAGACACGGGTCGCCGGAGCGCGCGGGGTGCCGGGCGGTCAGGGGCGGTCGGCGGCGCCCCAGCCCGCGCCGGGGCCGTGGGCCTCGTCGAAGACCAGCCAGGTGCGGGTGGCGCGGACGCCCGGGATGTCCTGGACGCATTCGAGCACCACGTGCCGCAGGGCCGCGTTGTCCGGGGCCCTGACCAGTACCAGGACGTCGTAGTCGCCGCCGACCATCGCGAAGTGCTCGACGTACGGGATCTCCTGGAGGCGGGCCGACACGGCCCGCCAGGAGTTCTGCTCGATGGTGACCGAGACGTACGCGCTGGTGCCGAGGCCCGCCTTGTGCGGAGCCAGCTCGACCGTGAACCCGGTGATCACGCCGTCGTCGGTGAGCCGGGTGAGGCGCGCGTAGGCGTTGGCGCGGGAGATGTGGACGCGTTCGGCGAGGGACCGCACGGAGATGCGGCCGTCGCGCAGCAGCTCGGCGATGATCGCACGGTCCACCGCGTCCAGCGGCGCGGCCATTCGTCCCGGCACATCGCCCGCAACACCCTCTTCGCTGGACATTCGGCCCTCCATACGCCCCGCAAGTGCTTACTTGTCGCTCATTGTGCCCGAAGTCTTGAACAGATGGTCGGCTCGGCGGACGCTCTCCCTAAAAGCGTCCAGAGAAAGCGAGCGACGCCATGTCCGTGGCCGCACATCGTTCGGAGGCCGAACGGCTGCTCCCCTCGCCCGTCCCGGTGCGCTTCGTCGCGCCGGACGGCACGGCCGCGGAACCGCCCGCCGGGTACCCGGCACCGGCGGCCGGGCGGCTCGTGGACGGCTACCGCCGGATGGTCCTCGGCCGCCGCTTCGACGCGCAGGCGACGGCGCTGACCCGGCAGGGGCGGCTCGCCGTCTACCCGTCGAGCCGGGGGCAGGACGCCTGCCAGATCGGCGGCGTGCTCGCGCTGCGCGAGGACGACTGGCTCTTCCCGACCTACCGGGACTCGGTGGCGCTGGTCGCCCGCGGCCTCGACCCCGTCGAGGTGCTCACCCTGCTGCGCGGCTCCTGGCACTGCGGCTACGACCCGGCGGCCGTGCGCGTCGCACCGCAGTGCACGCCGCTGGCGACGCAGACCGTCCACGCGGTCGGGCTGGCCGACGCGCTGCGGCGCAGGGGCGCGGACGGCGTCGTGATGGCGTTCGTCGGGGACGGCGGCACGAGCGAGGGCGACTTCCACGAGGCGCTCAACTACGCGGCCGTCCTGCACGCGCCCGTCGTGTTCTTCGTGCAGAACAACAAGTACGCGATCTCCGTACCGCTCGCGAAGCAGACCGCGGCCCCCGCGCTGGCGTACAAGGGGATCGGGTACGGGGTCCGGTCTGAGCAGGTCGACGGCAACGACCTCGTGGCGGTGCTGGCGGTCCTGGACGCGGCGGTGGCGAACGCGCGGGCGGGCGGCGGCCCGTCCCTGGTGGAGGCGCACACCTACCGGATGGACGCCCACACCAACGCCGACGATGCCGCGCCGCTACCGGACGGCGGAGGAGGTCGAGGAGTGGGAGTCGGCCGATCCGATCGCGCGGCTGGAGACCCATCTGCGCGGCCGCGGCCTGCTCGGGGACGCCGACGTCGCCGCGGCGGGCGAGGCCGCCGAGGAGTTCGCCGCGCGCCTGCGCGAGCGCATGAACGCCGACCCGGAGGCGGATCCGCTGGAGCTGTTCGACCACGTCTTCGCCGAGCCCACCCCCCAGTTGCGCGAGCAGCGCGACCTGCTGGCGTCCGAACTGTCCGCGGAGGAGTGACATGACCGAGTCGACGATGGCGCAGGCGCTGAACCGCGCGCTGCGGGACGCGCTGAGCGAGGACGAACGCGTGCTCGTCTTCGGTGAGGACGTCGGCCCGCTCGGCGGCGTCTTCCGCGTCACCGACGGGCTGACCGCCGCGTTCGGCGACGACCGGTGCTTCGACACCCCGCTGGCCGAGGCCGGGATCGTCGGCCTCGCCGTCGGCATGGCGATGGGCGGGTTCCGCCCGGTCGTCGAGATGCAGTTCGACGCGTTCGCCTACCCGGCGTTCGAGCAGATCGCCTCGCACGTCGCCAAGACCCGCAACCGGACGCGCGGCCTGCTGTCCCTGCCGATCGTCATCCGCATCCCCTACGCGGGCGGGATCGGCGGCGTCGAGCACCACTGCGACTCCAGCGAGGCGTACTACGCGCACACCCCCGGCCTGAAGGTCGTCACCCCGGCCACCCCGGACGACGCGTACTGGCTGCTGCGCGACGCGATCGCCGATCCGGACCCGGTGATCTTCATGGAGCCCAAGCGGCTGTACTGGGCCAAGGGCGGGACGAGCGGCGCCGCGCGGCGGCCCGCCGGGTTCGGGCGGGCGGCGGTGCGGCGCGCGGGGGCCGACGCGACGCTCGTCGCCTACGGCCGACCGTCCCGGTGGCGTTGCAGGCGGCGGAGGCCGCGGCGCGCGACGGCGTCGACCTGGAGGTCGTCGATCTGCGCACGATCGTCCCGTTCGACGACGACACGGTCGTGGCCTCGGTGCGGAAGACGGGACGCTGCGTGGTCGTGCAGGAGGCGCAGGGGTTCGCCGGGGTGGGCGCGGAGATCGCGGCACGGGTGCAGGAACGCTGCTTCCACTCGCTGGCCGCGCCGGTCCTGCGGGTCACCGGCTTCGACGTCCCCTACCCGCCGCCGCACCTGGAGCACGCCCACCTGCCGGACGCCGACCGGATCCTCGACGCGGTCGACCGGCTCCAGTTCGAGGACGAACCGGACGTCCTGCACCTCGCCCGGGAGGCGTCGTGACCACCGCGACACGGCGGGTGTTCCGACTGCCCGACCTCGGCGAGGGGCTGACGGAGGCCGAGATCGTCGGCTGGAAGGTCGCGGTCGGCGACACGGTCGAGGTCGACCAGGTCGTGGTGGAGGTCGAGACCGCCAAGGCCGTCGTGGAGGTGCCGGTGCCCTACGCCGGAACCGTGGCGCGGCTGCACGCGGAGGCGGGCGCCGTGCTCGCGGTCGGCGAACCCCTCATCGAGGTCGGCGCCGCCCCGGACGGTCCCGCGGAGCGCCACCGGGAGGAGGAGCGGGCGGGGTCGGGCAACGTCCTGATCGGGTACGGCACCGGGCGCGCGGACGGGACGCACCGGCGGCGGCGGGCGCCCGG
>NZ_MKJY01000312.1 GCF_001942465.1 Actinomadura sp. CNU-125 | reverse complement strand
GGCGGGCGGTGCGGCGGGCGGCACGCCCGGCCCCGCGGGCGGTGCGGCGCCGCCGATGGCGGTGCCGCACACGTCGCAGAAATCGCCGGACTGCGAGGTGTGGCCGCTCGGGCAGATCGCCATGCTCAGCCCTTCTGGCCGCGGTTGTTGACGGTCTCGTCCTTCCGGGTCCGGACGGTCTTGGTGGAGCGGGCGTCGAGTTCCATCCCGTCGAGCTTGTCGACGTTCTTCTTCAGCCGGACGGTACCGGTGGCGGGGTCGACCACGTCGACGACTTTGCGCAGCAGCGAGGTGATCTCGTCGTTGCCGGCCGCGTCCGCGAGCACCACCGCCCGGCCGAGCCGCGCCGTCGCGGTGTCCTCGTCGCCCTGCTCGCGGGCCTGCAGCCCCTCCTGGATCGCGACGGCCAGCTCCGCCTGCCCGGTGTAGTGCGCGACGCGCTCGTTGATCCGGGTGGAGCGGGCCTCGTCGTCGGTCCACTCGGCGAGGACGTTGCCGGTCGCGAGGACCTGCGCCTCCTCGCCGGGCGGCCCGGGCACGACGAGCTTCACCCACACCGCGCGCAGCACCTTGCCGACCTCGCCGGGCGGCAGCTCCACGCTCACGTGGTAGTCGCGGCCCTCCTCGCCCCACGCGCCCAGCGGGTAGTCGCCCGCCTGCGGCGACACCTCGACGCGGCGCCCGGTGAGGTCCTCCACGTTCGGCATGACCTGCTTGACGAACTTCACCCGCGCCGTCTGCGGCGTCTGCAGCCGCAGCGCCACGTCCGCGACCGACTTGCCCATCGCCGCCTCCGTCATCGCCTGGAAGTCGGCGACGAGCTCGGACGGGTCGCGGACGATGTCGACCGTGCCCAGCAGCGCCGACGACACCTTGCGCAGCTCGGCGACCTCCCAGTCGGCGCCGACGCCGCGGCAGTCGCAGACGAACCGGCCCTCGCAGCGGAACAGGACGGCGTCGAGCTGCTCGGCCGTCTCGTGCTGGTTCTTGCCGTCGGTCAGCAGGATCGCGTGCCGGATGCCCTCCCGGTCGCCGAACAGCTCGTCGGCCTGCCGCAGCCACGACCCGATCGCGGTCCCGCCGGACGCGCGCAGCCGGCCGAGCGCCTCCTTGGCCAGGCGGCGCGTCTCGTCGTTCGCCGGGACGAGCTCCGGCCGCTCCGGATACACCATCGACGCGACGTTCGAGCCGGACACGACCGCGAACTCGACGCCGTCCCGCAGCGTGTCCACCGCGACCTGCCCGGCCTCGACGGCGGCGCGCAGCTTCGTGTCGGGGTAGGACATCGAGCCGGACGTGTCGATGATGATGACCTCGGACGCGCGCGTCGCGGGCCGTGCGGCGGCGGGCGCCGCGCCCCCCTCCGCCGCGCTCGCCTCGACCGACACGATGGCGTGCACCTCGCGGCCGCCCTCGGGCAGGTACTTGTTCTGGTCGACCTTGACGGTGAACTGCGGCTGCTCGCTCATCGATGCTGCTCCGTGCTCGGGGAACGGACGGGTGAAGGGAGGGGGACCACGGCGACGGTGATGTTGTCGCGGCCGCCGGCGTCGAGGGCGTGCCGCACCAGCGTCCGCGCGGCGCCCAGCGGGTCGGCCGCGGGATCGGCGCGGGGTCGCCGGGCAGCAGGGCCCGCAGGTCCCGGGCGGCGGGGAAGTAGTTCCACAGCCCGTCGCTGCACACCAGCAGCGTGCCCGGGCCGGACGGACGGAACGACGCGACGTGCGGGGAGACGTCCCCGGCGTCCGCGCCGAGCCAGGCCGTGATGACGTGCGCGTTCGGGTGCGCCTCGGCCTCGGCCTCGGTCAGCGCGCCCTCCGCGACCATGATCGCGGCCCAGGAGTCGTCTTCGGTGAGCCGTCGGGAGGTCGTGAGCCCGCCCGGTTCGGCCGCCTTCTCCGGACGCGCCGCCCCGTCACCGGTGTCGCCCGTGTTCCCGGCGTCCCCGGTGTCTCCGGCGGCGATCCAGTAGGCGCGGCTGTCGCCGACCCACCCCACGGTGAGGGTCCCGTCGCGCGTCACCGCGGACACGTAGGTGCACGACGGCGCGTCGTCCTCCGACGAGGCCAGTTCGGCGACGGCCCGCGCCGCCGACCGCGCCGCGGCGCGGGTGGCGTCCTCGGGGTCCTCGCCCGCGTCCAGCCGGGCCGCGAGTTCGGCGGCGCCGGTGTCGGCCGCGGCACGGGACGCCTCGTCGGGGCGCTGCGAGGAGCCCACCCCGTCCGACACCACGGCGGCGATCCCGGCCGCGTGGACGGCGAGGGCGAGCGCGTCCTCGTTGCGGCTGTAGCGCAGGCCGCGGTCGCTCACCCCGGCGGCGACCGGCACGCCCGCGTTCCCGCCCGCGCCTGCGCCCACCGGGAGAGTCGTCTCCACGTGGTCGCGGTCGGCGGGCTGCCGGAGCCCGCAGTTCTCGCAGTAGCCGTCGACGTCGATCGACCCGCCGCCGCAGTCGGTGCAGGGCGGCGCGGTCGCGCGCGGCGGCGGGCGAGCGACGCCGTGCTCGACCGAACGTGCGGCCCTCGCGGACCGCGCGCTCTGCGCCGTCGCGGCCGGCCGGAGCCGGTGCCGGGGCGTCGCCGAGCCGGTGCCCGCACCCCTCGCAGAACGTGTCCGCCGCGTACACCATCTCGCCGCAGGCGGGGCAGGTCGGTTCCGCGGCCTTGGCGGCCGTCTTGTCGTGGGTCACTGCGTCGTCCGTATCTGCGGCGGGGGGTCGGGAGTCGGGGAGGCGGCTCACAGAAGGGTCCTCGGGCGGACGGCGTTGGCGGCGTCGACGAGCCGCCGGCACTCCTCCCGGTCCGGTGCGACCTTCGCCAGCCGCCGGTAGGCGCCCTCCAGGTGGCGGCGCAGCGGCGCCTCGCTCAGCTCCGCGCCGAGCAGCTCGCCGCCGCGGGCGCCGTCGGACCGGCCGGGGCCGATGAGCAGCCAGTCGAGCGCGGCCTCCAGGATCTCGGCGGTGAGCCGGTCGCGGCGCCGTACGTCCAGGGCGTCCGGGCCGAGCTTGCCCAGGCGGCCCCCGGCGGCGATCAGGTCCGCCGAAGTCAGCTCGGCCGCGGGCCGCGACCGCACCGCGTCATGACCGCCGCGACCTGCGCGGAGGTGCGCCGGATCGACGACTCCGGCACCGCGTCCAGCGCGGCGATCGCACCGGCGCGGTCGGCGCCGCCGAGCCGCACCCGGGCCAGCCCGAACGCCGCGTTGATGAACGAGTCGTCGGTGCGCCACACCAGCTCGTACAGGCGGGCGGCGTCGGCGGGCGCGGTCGTCTCGCGGCAGTAGGCGAGCGCCAGCTTCGGCGCCGCCTCGCCGGGCAGCAGGTCGTACAGCCGGTCGAAGCGCGGCTCGGCCGCGGCGAGCTCGCCCCGGGCGAGCAGCGCCACCGTCCGGAACCATTCGACCCGCCAGTCGCCCGGCTGGTCGGCCTCGAACTCGTCCAGCAGCCGCTCGGCCTCCGCGTGCTCGCCCAGCTCGATCTTGACGCGGGCGAGCGTCAGCCGCACCTCCGGCGTCCGCTGCGGCGCGCTCGCCACGGTGACGGCGAGCTGCGCGGGCTCCAGCGAGGTGAGGCCCGCGAGGAACCCGGCGGCGGGATCCCCGGCGTCCACCAGCGGGACGGGCAGCGCCGCGGCGGCCGTCGCGGGCGGGACGGGCGGCAGCGCGGACGCGTTCGCGTCCTCGCCCGTGGCCCGCGCCGCGAACCGCTCGGGGCCGAACAGCGCCGACTGCGCGGGGCGCGGGCGCCCGTCCTCGGCGGCCAGCACCTCCCGCAGGACGCCGGTGAGCTGGTCGGCCATCTCCGCCGCGTCCTGGAACCGCTCGTCCGGGTCCTTGTGCGTCGCGCGGCGCAGGAAACGGTCGAACGACTCGTACCGCCCCAGGACCGGCACGTCCTCGCGGGGCGGGAGGCTGTCCTTGAACCGGGACGTGTACCCCTTGAAGGGGAAGCTCAGCACGGCCAGGGTGCGGCCGACCGTGAACAGGTCGGAGCTCACCGACGGCCCCACGTCGCGATCTCGGGCGCCTGGTAGCCGTTCGTGCCGTAGATGGCGCCGTCCGGGTCGTCCAGCCGCCGGACGCCGCCGAGGTCGATCAGCCGGAGCTGCTCCTCGAACTGGATGACGTTGTCGGGCTTGAAGTCGCAGTACACCAGGCCGCGGGCGTGCAGGTAGCCGAACGCCTGCAGCACCTCCAGCGCGTACGCGATGGCCTGCGCGACGGGCAGCGCGTCCGCGCCCTCCTCGCGCCGCTGCAGCAGGATGTCCTTGAGGGACCGGCCGCCGACGTACTCCATGACGATGTAGCCATCACCGGAGTGCTGCACGAAGTTGTAGATCTTGACGATGTTGGGGTGCTCGACCTCCGCGAGGAACGCCTTCTCGGCCGCCGCGGCGGCCATGGCGTCGGCGTCGCCGCTGTCCAGCAGGCCCTTCAGCACCACCCACCGGTCGCTGACGTTCTTGTCCCGGGCGAGGTAGATCCAGCCGAGGCCGCCGTGCGCGAGGCAGCCGAGCACGTCGTACTGGCCGCCGACGAGGTCGCCCGGCGCCAGCTTCGGGGTGAAGGAGAACCCGTTGCCGCACTTCGGGCAGAACCCTTCCGTGCGCCCGGGCCGGTCGCCGCGGCTGCGGCCGACCGGCTCGTCGCAGTGGCTGCAGTACCGCCTGCTCTCGGCGACCTGCGGATCGCGCAGCACCGCGGTCGACGGGTTGCGGTACGGGACGCGCGGCACCTCGACCAGCCCGGCGCCCAGCCCGCCGATGCGGGTCGACGACCGCGACGTGCCGGTGCGCGTGCTGCCCGTCCGTCCGGTGCCGACGCTGCCCGACCTGCTGCCGCCGGTGCCCCGGGACGGGCCCGTGGACGGTCCGGTCACCCCGGTCGCGGCCGGAGGCTCGCCGCACACGTCGCAGAAGCCGTCGACGATCGTCCCGGCGCATCCGGGCTTGTCGCAGGCGCCGCTCGGCGCGTTCGCCCCGGCCGCCCCGGCCGCCGCGTCCGGTGCGCCCGACGTCGCGGAGCCGCCCGCGGCCGGGGGAGAGCCGCAGACGTCGCAGAAGCCGTCGACGATCGTTCCGCCGCATCCCGGCTGAACGCAGGCGTCGGGGGCGGAGGGACCCGAGGGCGTGGAGGATGCGGCCATGCCGCATATGACGCAGAATCCGCCCTCGACGGTTCCCGCGCATCCCGGCTGCGTGCACACGCTCATCCATCCGCTCCCTTCTCCCGCGCGGCGACGGCCCGCTGGAACTCCGACAAGGCCACGGTCGCCTCCCGGAGATCGCAGGGGGACGTCCACAACAGCGCGCGCGCCTTCTCGTACAGACCGGCCGTGGCGTCGTCCTCGGCGAGGCCCAGCCGGGCGGCTTTCACGCGGTAGGCGTCGAGCCGGCCGCGCAGCTCGTCGCGCCGCTCCAGCACGGCCCGGACGACGCGACCGCGTCCCGCGCGTCCCGCAGGGCCGCTCCGCGGCCGCGTTCGAGATCGTCGAGGCCGCCGCGCCCGTTCCGTCCAGTCGCCGCCGCTCCGGGCGT
>NZ_MKJY01000311.1 GCF_001942465.1 Actinomadura sp. CNU-125 | reverse complement strand
GCGCGGCCGCACCGCCGTCCCCGGCAACCTGTCCGCCGCGCTGCGCCTGGACGTGCCCGTCGACCGCCGTCCGCTCCGCGACCGGCTCGCCGCGGTGCACCGCTCCGCCGAACGGCGCGCGCGTCGGGCCGCGCGGTGGCGAGCACCGCCGTGCTGCGGCTCCTCGGGGCGCTGCCGCCGCCGCTGCACGCGCGCGCCGCCCGCGCCGTGTACCGGGCCCGGTTCTTCGGCGCGATCGTGTCGAACATGCCCGGACCGGACGTCCCGATGTCGCTCGCCGGGGTGCCGCTGGGCGACGTCCATCCGATCCTGCCGCTGGCCGTCGGCGTCCCGCTCGCGGTGGGGGCGCTCTCCTGGAACGGATCGCTGCACGTCGCGGTGACCGCCGAACCCGGGCTGCTGCCCGAGGCGGACGGGTTCGCCGACGCGCTCGTCCGCGCGTTCGACGAACTCGCGACCGGAACCGGCGACGGGGCCGGCGACGGAACCGGCGACGGGGCCGAGGCGGGCCCGTCCCGGAGAACGCCCACTTGATCACCGAGCGGCCCGCCGACCACCTGAAATATCGGAAATGTCGGTGCCAGAAGGAAGAATGAGGGCATGACCGAGACACCGGCCCCCACCACCGAGATCGGCGACCAGGCCGCGTACGCCGCCGCCGTCCAGACCGCCGTCACCGCGTCCGCCGCCTACTACGGCGCGCGACACTCGACCCTGGACGACGACGCGTTCGACCGGCTCGTGCGCGGCATCGCGGCCTACGAGACCGCGCACCCCGAGCACGTCCTGCCCGACTCCCCGACCGGCAAGGTCGCCGGGGGAGCCGTGATCGGGGACGTGCCGCACACGGTGCCGATGCTCAGCCTGGACAACGTGTTCTCCGCCGACGAGCTGGAGTCGTGGGCCGCCGGTGTCGCCCGCCGCATCGGCCGCGACGTCGGGACGTGGAGCGTGGAACCCAAACTGGACGGCCTCGCCATCTCCGCCCGGTACACCGGCGGGCGGCTCGTCCAGCTGGTGACGCGGGGCGACGGGGCCGCGGGCGAGGACGTCTCGCACGGCATGGGCATGATCGTCGGACTGCCGGAGGAGCTCGCCGAGCCGGTCACGGTGGAGCTGCGCGGCGAGGTGCTGATGACCCGCGACCAGTTCGAGGCCGCCAACGAGGCCCGCACCGGCGCCGGGGGAGCGGCCTTCGCCAACCCCCGCAGCGCCGCCGCCGGATCGCTGCGCGCCAAGGACCGCGCCTACCAGGTGGAGATGACGTTCTTCGCCTACGGCGCCCTGCCCATGGAGGGCACCGACGAGCCGCTGGCGGAGCGGCTGCGAGAGCTGCCGTACAGCGGGCTCATGGAGCTGGCCGCCGGGCTCGGCGCCCGCACCGTCGCCGTCACGCCCGTCCCCGGCACCACCGCGACGACCGTCGAGGCCGTCCTCGCGCGCGTCCAGGAGATCGCGGCGCTGCGCGCCGACCTCGACTTCGGCATCGACGGCATCGTGATCAAGGCGGACGCCGCCGCCGACCAGGCCGACGCCGGGCTGTCGTCCCGCGCGCCCCGCTGGGCGATCGCCTACAAGCTCCCGGCCGTCGAGAAGATCACCCGGCTGATCGGCGTCGAGTGGAACGTCGGGCGCACCGGCGTCATCGCGCCCCGCGCCGAGCTGGAGGAGGTCGAGCTGGACGGCTCCCTCGTCAGGTACGCGACCCTGCACAACGCCGCCGACATCGAGCGGCGCGGGCTGCTGCTGGGCGACCACGTCACCGTCTACAAGGCCGGGGACGTCATCCCCCGCGTGGAGGCGCCGGTGGCGCACCTGCGCACCGGCGACGAGAAGCCGATCGAGGCCCCGGAGGTCTGCCCGCGCTGCGGCGACGAGATCGACCGCTCGCAGCAGCGCTGGCGCTGCGTGCGCGGCCGCGACTGCCACGCCGTCGCGTCCGTCCGGTACGCCGTCGGCCGCGACCAGCTCGACATCGAGGGCCTCGCCGGAAGCCGCATCGACCAGCTCGTCGAGGCCGGGCTCATCACCGACTTCGCCGACCTGTTCGCCCTCGACCACGACCAGGTCATCGGGCTGGAGCGGATGGGCGAGACCAGCACCGCGAACCTGCTGGCCGCGATCGAGGCCGCCAAGGCCAAGCCGCTGAACAAGGTGTTCTGCGCGCTCGGGGTGCGCCTCACCGGCCGCTCCATGTCCCGGCGCATCGCCCGGCACTTCGGCACCATGGACGCGATCCGCGCCGCCGACGCCGAGGCGTTCCAGGAGGTCGACGGGATCGGCCCCGAACGGGCGTCGACCGTCGTCGCCGAGATCGCCGAGCTCGCGCCGCTGATCGACAAGCTCGTCGCCGCCGGGGTCACCATGACCGAGCCCGGCGCGCCCGCCCGTCCCGCCGCCGGATCCGCCGACGAGGCGGACGAGCCGGCCGCCGAGCCGGCCGACCTCCCGCTCGCCGGGATGTCGATCGTCGCGACCGGCGCGATGTCCGGACCGCTGGACGGCCTGTCCCGCAACGAGGTCAACGAGCTCATCGAACGCGCCGGGGGACGCGCGTCGTCCTCGGTGTCGGCGAAGACGTCGCTGCTCGTCGCGGGCGAGAAGGCCGGTTCCAAGCGGGCCAAGGCCGAGAAGCTCGGCGTCGAGATCGTCACCCCGGAGGAGTTCGCCGCGCGCGTCGCCGCCTACCTGTGAGCGGCCGCCGTCAGCGGCCCTCGGTCCGGCCCGTCCGGACGAGCCACCCGAGCAGCAGCATGACGTCCAGCCGGCCGTCGAGCTCGGTGAACCGGCCGCCGGTCAGCTCGTGGATGCGGCGGAGCCGGTACCGGACGGTCTGCTCGTGGATGTGCAGCCGCTCGGCGGCGACGACGGCGTTGTCGCCGGACTGCAGGTAGGTCAGCAGCGTCTCGGCCAGCGGCTGCCGCCGCGTCCGCGGCAGCTCCAGCAGCGGCCCGAGGACGGTGCCCGCGGTGGCGCCGACGAGCTCCTCGGCGGCGAGCGTCGCGAGCGCGGACACGTGCTCGGCGCAGCGGACCGGCTCGTCCCGGGGCAGCATCCCGCGTTCGATCAGCGTCAGCGCGTGCCGCGCCCAGCGCAGCGACACCGCGCCCTGCGCGACGGGCACCGTCGGGCCGATCGCGGCGGTGCCGAGCCTGCGCAGCGCGGGCCACAGCCGCTCCTGTCCGGGGCCGTCCGGATCGGGCACCACCAGGAACGGGATGGGCGCGTCCCAGTCGGCCAGCACCGACGGCGGCAGGATCCGCGCCCCGGCGGGCGCCCCCGCGGGGAGCGCGATCAGCCCGATGCTCTTCGGCATGTCCCAGCGCGCCGCGATCGCCAGTTCGGCGATCGCCTCGTGCCCGGGGGACGGCTCGGTGATCAGCATGTCGCGGAGCCGCTCGCGGCGGCGCTCCCGCGCGGTCGCGAGCTGCCCCTGCTCGCGGGCGTACCCCTGGGCGGCGGCGTCGGCGATCCGGGAGACCAGCATGAACAGCGAGTCGGTGAGGCGGCCGAGGGTCTCGCGCGACCAGCCGAGCCGGTAGGCGTCCATGATGAAGCGCTGGCACGCGACCTGGCAGCTCACCCGCATCGCCGTCTGCAGGGCGTCCAGGCTCCGCCCCTGCCGGGCCTCCAGCTCGCCGAGCCGCGTGTACAGCTCGGTGAGCTTGCGCGGATCGGCGTCGGGGTGGTCGACCGAGTCGACGTAGAACGCGACGGCGTCGCGGACGGCGCGCTCGATCCGCTGCGCGTACTCGCCGTCGTCGCCGGAGTATTCGGGGACCTGCTCGCGGATCTCCCGCTCCATCTCCAGAGCGGCTTCCTGCACATGCTGGCGGAGCATGCCGGGCAGCTCGTCGGGCAGGGGACCGACCACAAGACCTCCCTCCGGGGACGGCCTCACCTTAGGCGGCCGGAGTGATCGCTGTCACCCTGGGGGTCTGGTAAGCCGTTTGCTCAGCCGTTGCGCGGGCTTTTCCACGAACCGGTGGGCGAGCGCCGCCGCGCCGAGCGCACCGGCGACCACCACCGCGCCCCAGCCCAGCCGCTCGGGCACCGTCAGGTTCTCCGCGCCGCGCCCGGACGCCGCCCAGACCGCCTGGATCACCAGCGGATGCAGCAGGTACAGCGAGTAGCTGACCAGCCCCGACCACACCAGCGCCCGCGGCATCGCCCGGTGCCGCAGCGCGAGCCCCGCCAGGAACGTGAGCCACGCCGCCGCGACCGCCATCGACCAGTCCAGCCCCAGCGACTCCGGGTAGCCGTGCCGCGACCAGGTCGGCGGCGGCCGCAGCCCGGCCAGCAGTGTCAGGACGGGCACCACCGCGATCATCGCGGCGGCGGGCCACGCCCGCAGCCGCCCGTCCTGAAGCGCGCGGACGGCCGTCCCGGCGAACATCGTCGCGATGATGCACAGGCTCTCGACGCCGCCGATGCGGGTGTTCAGCACCAGCAGCGTCAGCGCCAGCGTCGCCACCACCGCGACCCCGATCCGCCGGACGGTGCGGCCGCCGAACAGCGCCGCGAGCCCGCCCGCGAGGACGACCGCCGCGACCAGCGTCGTCCCGTCCGGCCAGTGCGCGGCCAGCAGTTGCGACGGCAGCACCACGCCGAGCAGCGCGGCCGCGATCCCGAACCCCAGCGCGACCCGCGCGCTGGCCCGCTTCACCCCGGCGACGAACATCGCCGTGACCAGCAGGTAGAAGATCATCTCGTAGGAGAGCGTCCAGAACACGTTCACGACGTTGGGCACGCCGAGCAGGTCCTGCAGCATCGTCAGGTGCGCGAGCGCGGCCGTCCACGGCCGGTCGCCGAGCGCCGCCGGCAGCCCGTAGGAGAACCCCGCCAAGGCCAGCACCAGCGCGAGCACCACCGACACCGCCCACGCCGGGTACAGGCGGAAGAACCGCCCGATCCAGAACGTGCGGACGCTGCCGCGCCGCTCCAGCGAGAACGGCACCACGTAGCCGCTGACGAGGAAGAACACGAACACGCCGTAGCGTCCGAAATCGAACCACGGGCTGGCGCCGGCGCGGACCTCGGGCAGCAGTACGTCGAGGGAGTGCTCGAAGACCACGACCAGGGCGGCGATCCCGCGCAGGGCGTCCAGCCAGCCCATCCGCGGCCGGCTCGCCGCGGGTGCGTCGATCCGGGTGTCCGGTGGGGTCAGAGTGTTCGCCGGCATCCCGGCCACCCTAGGGGCCCGTTCCCGGTGCTTCGCCCAGTGCCCCCTGAACGTTCGCTGAACGCCAGGTCGCGGCCTCGCGGCGTGTCGCCGTCCACTTCATGCCTGGATCGCCCCGGGTGTACGAAACGCCCCCGGGGCGGCGCGCTCAGCCGGGGCTCCGGCCCGGGCGCCGGTCAGCCGGCGCAGGACGCCCACCGCCGCGTACAGGACGGGCGGGCCCGCCGGAGCGAGCGGACGGTCGGGACACCACCGTGCCGCGGGCACGATGCCGGGCGGCAGCGGCGCGAACGGCCCGAACAGCCGCGCGATGTCCGCGGCGCCGCGCGGGTGCAGCGGGACGCCGCCGTCCGCGTACACCCGTGC
>NZ_MKJY01000310.1 GCF_001942465.1 Actinomadura sp. CNU-125 | reverse complement strand
GATCACCGGGGGCGGTTCACCGAAACGACACGTGATTTACATAAGGGGTTCGGGGCACGTTCGCCTAGAGTTAAAGGAGCATCCCGTCGCCGGCCCCTGGGGGGAGCATCATGACCGTTATCCCGGGTCTCGTCCGCCGCGCCGCCGCGGAGGCGGAACGCCAGTTGCGTGGAGGCGCCGCCCTCCTGTGCAGACTGGGCCGAGATCTGGAACGGTCGGCCGACCTGGAACGGCTGCTCCCCACGCACTCCGCCCGCCTGCGCGCCCTGGAGGACGCCCTCCACGCGCGGGACGCGCAGATGTGCGCGCTGCGCACCGAGCTCGACTCGCTCGTCGCGCAGCTCAACGACCGCCTCCTGCCGCGCATCGACGAGCGCATCGACGACACCGAACGGGACGTGTCGGCGGTCATGGCGGGCCTGGTCCGCGCCGGGCGCGAGACCGCCGAGCAGGGCACCCGGCTGGAGACCGCGGACCGCCGCCTCGACGACCTGCGCTCCCGCCTCGCGCAGCTCGAACAGCGGACCGGTCTGTGGCGCGACGTCCAGGCCAACATGGCCCGCCTCGGCGACGACCTCGACTCCCTGCGCGCGCGCCTGGTGGTGCACACCACCGAACCCGAACCGGCGCCCGTCCAGAACATCACCGACCGTCCCGCCTGATTTCGGACGGGCGTATCGTCGAAGGCCGGGCGCGTCGTGTTCAGGCGCGATGCGCCGAAGGTCCCGGACGTCCCGTTCACCGTTCCCCCGGCGCGGCACGGCGCGGTGCGCCCGGGGCACGGTCGTCGTCCAACCGAACGGAACCCGCCTTGACCTCTCCGGAGCCGGTCGCCCCCGCCACCACCGTTCCCGCCGCCCGCCGCGGATTCGCGAGCGACAACCACGCGTCCGTCCACCCCGAGGTCCTCGCGGCGCTCGCGGCGGTCAACGACGGGCACCAGCCCGCCTACGGGGCCGACACCGTCACCGCGCGGCTCGGCGAGATCGTCCGGGGGCACTTCGGCGCGCGCGCGGAGGCGTACCCGGTGTTCAACGGGACGGGCGCGAACGTGGTCGCGCTGCAGGCGATGTCGGAACGGTGGAGCGCGGTGATCTGCCCGGACGCGGCGCACATCAACACCGACGAGTGCGGCGCCCCGGAGAGGATCGCCGGGCTCAAGCTCGTCACCGCGCCCGCCCCGGACGGGAAGCTGACGCCCGCGGCGGTGGAGCGGCTCGCCGTCGGGTTCGGCAGCGTGCAGCGCGCGCAGCCCGCCGCGGTGTCGATCAGCCAGAGCACCGAGCTCGGCACCGTCTACACCCCGGACGAGGTCGCGGCGATCGCGGCGGCGGCGCACGGGCGCGGCCTCGGCGTCCACATGGACGGTGCCCGGCTGGCCAACGCGGCCGCGGCGCTCGGCGTCCCGCTGCGGGCCCTCACCACCGACGCGGGCGTGGACGTCCTGTCGTTCGGCGGGACGAAGAACGGGCTGCTGCTCGGCGAGGCCGTCGTCGTGCTGAACCCGGACGCCGCCCGCGGGGTCGAGTTCCTGCGCAAGTCGAGCCTGCAACTGGCGTCCAAGATGCGGTACGTGTCGGCGCAGCTCGTCGCGCTGCTGGAGGGCGACCTGTGGCACCGCAACGCCGCGCGGGCCAACGCGATGGCGCGGCGGCTCGCCGACGGCGCGGGCGCGCTGCCGGGCGTGGAGATCACCCAGGCGGTGCAGGCCAACACGGTGTTCGCGACCATGCCGAAGGACGTGTGCGAGCGGCTCCGCGAGCGGTTCGCGTTCTACGTGTGGGACGAGCGGACGGGCGAGGTCCGCTGGGTGTGCTCGTTCGACACCACGGAGGCGGACGTCGACACGTTCGTCGCCGCGCTCGCCGCGGAACTCCCGGGCTGACCCGGCGGCCGACCGGAGCCGACCCGGCGGCTGTCCCGGGGTCGGCCCGGCGGCGTCCCGGGGCTGACCTGGGGCCGGCCCGGACGCCCACCGGCCGGGACGTCCGCGACGATCCCGATCAACGGAACCAAGCGATCGCTTGGAAGCCGCGCCGCGTTATCGTGTCCCGAACTGGATTCGGTACCGAGAGAGGCGAGCCTGATGGCCAACCGCACCTTCGTCGTCGGCGTGGGCATGACCAAGTTCGAGAAGCCGGGCTCCCGCGACTGGGAGTACCCCGACATGGCCAAGGAAGCCGTCGGCAAGGCCCTCGAGGACGCCGGCGTCGGCTACGACAAGATCGAGATGGCCTACGCGGGCTCGATGTACGGGTCGATGGGCCAGCGCGCCCTCTACGAGACCGGCATGACCGGCATCCCGGTCATGACCGTCATGAACGCGTGCGCCACCGGATCCAGCGCGCTGTTCCTCGCCCGCCAGGCCGTCCGCGGCGGCCTCGCCGACTGCGCCCTCGCGCTCGGCATGGAGAAGATGAAGAAGGGCTCGCTCGGCGCGGGCATGGACTCCAAGGTCACCATCATCGACCACCACCTCCGCTCGATGACCGCGGGCCGCGAGTGGGAGCTGGACAAGGCGCCCATGCCGCAGATGTTCGGCAACGCCGGCCGCGAGCACATGGAGAAGTACGGCTCCACCCCCGACCACTTCGCCTGGATCGGGTGGAAGAACCACAAGCACTCGGTGAACAACCCGTACGCGCAGTTCCAGGACGAGTACTCCCTCGACGACATCAAGAACGCCACGATGGTGTTCGACCCGCTCACCAAGCTGCAGTGCTCCCCCACCTCCGACGGCGCCGGGGCCGCGCTCGTCGTCAGCGAGCGGTTCCTCGACGAGCACGACCTGTGGGACCAGGCCGTCGAGATCGCCGGGCACAACATCACCACCGACACCCCCGACAGCTTCGAGGACCACTCGTCCATCAACGTCGTCGGCTTCGGCTGCTCGCAGCGCGCCGCCCGCGCCGCGCTCGACGAGGCGCAGGTCGGCATCGAGGACGTCGACGTCATCGAGCTGCACGACTGCTTCAGCGCCAACGAGCTGATCACCTACGAGGCGCTCGGCATGGCCGGGGTCGGCGAGGGCCACAAGCTGATCGACGACCAGGCCACCACCTACGGCGGCAAGTGGGTCGTCAACCCGTCCGGCGGGCTGATCTCCAAGGGCCACCCGCTGGGCGCCACCGGCCTCGCCCAGTGCGCCGAGCTGACCTGGCAGCTGCGCGGCAAGGCCGGCGCCCGCCAGGTGGACGGCGCCCGCGTCGCCCTGCAGCACAACATCGGCCTCGGCAGCGCCTGCGCCGTCGCCGTCTACAAGCCCGCCACCGCCTGACCCGGCCGCCGGGCCCGTCCGCCCGGACGGACGGACGGGCCCGGCGCACGCGGCACATGCGACAAACCTCGCCTCTTGTCTCAGCAGTCTCCGCGCCTTACGCTCAAGGTCAGCAGACTTCGATCAGGAGGTGCGATGCCCGCCTCGCCCCCGACGGCAGCCCGCGCCCCGCTCGGCCCCGGCACCCTCCTCAGGCGGCACGCGGCGACGTGCGCTCCCTGCTGCCCGGCGCCGCCGCCGGGCTCCTGCAACTGCTGCACCCCGGGATCGGCGCCGGCGTCGGCGAGCACTCCGCGTTCTTCGACGCCCCGTTCGACCGCATCCACCGGTCCGTCCCGCAGATCTGGGCGACGATCCTCGCCCCCGACGGGGACGCCCGCGGCCGCGCCATCCGCGACCTGCACCGCGGCATCGGCGGCCGCGACGAACGCGCCCGCCGCTACCACGCCCTCGAACCCGAGACGTTCTGGTGGGCGCACGCCACGTTCACGTGGGAGATCTTCAAGGCCGCCGAACTGTTCCACCCCGGCACCCTCACCGCCGAGGAACACGAACGCATGTACGCCGAGACCGTCACCTGGTACTCCCGCTACGGCGTCAGCATGCGGCCCGTCCCCGCCGACTACGCCGCCTTCCAGTCCAAGTTCTGGCACGTCTGCGCCGAACGCCTCGAACTCACCCCCGCCGCGGCCCGCGCCCTGGAGATCGCCAAGCACGGCTCCGACACCGTCACCCTGCTCCCGGTCGGCGGCCCCCGCCTCGACCGCGCCGGACGCATCGTCGCCGAACGCCCCCTCCGCCTCGTCACGTTCGGCTGCCTCCCGCCGATCGTCCGCGACCGCTTCGACATCCCCTGGAGCACCCTCGACCAGGCCAGGTTCGCCGCCATGGCCCTCGCGAACCGGCAGGGCCACCGCATGATCCCCACCGGCCTCAACCACTGGGCGCTGCGCAGCATGCTCCGCTACATCGGCGCTCGGACCCGCGACCACCGCTACGTCCCCGCCGCCTGACCGGCGGCCGCCCTTGCCGGGGGGGGTGTGGGGGGTCGCCCCCCACAATGACACGCCTGACCGGCGGCGGCGGTCAGGCACGCGGCAGCGGAATCCGCGCACGGGCCTCCCGGCACACGGCGAGCACCAGCGACACGTCCTCGTCGGTCAGCGCCGCGTGCGCCGACAGCCGGACGAGGCTGCGGTGCGGCGACGCGGCCGGCTGGAACAGCGCGGCGCTGAACACGTCCCGCGCCATCAGCGCGTCCCGCAGCAGCAGCGCGTCCGCCTCCGTCCCCGTCTCGACCGCGACGATCTGCGTGTCGGCGTCGACGAGCCGGTACCCCATCCCGGCCAGGCCGTCCCGCAGGCGGCGGGTCACCGCCCCCAGCCGCTCCCGCCGCCAGCCCTCCTCGCGCACTATGCCGAGCGCCGCCCGCAGCCCCGCCAGGTCGTGCGGCGGCAGCGTCGACCCGCACACCGCCGGGAACGCCGTGTCGACGAAGTAGTCGGCGAACCCGGGACGGTCGCAGACGATCAGCCCCGCCCGCGCGTGCAGCGCCTTCGACAGGCTCGCGGTGCCGAAGTCGACGCGTCCCCCCAGCCCCGCCTCCGCCGCCAGCCCCTCGCCCCGCTCCCCGCGCACCCCCAGCGAGTGCGACTCGTCCACCACCAGCAGGCAGTCGCGCTCCTCGGCCAGCCGGACGAGCTCGTCGAGCGGGCAGCGCGCCCCGCTCGTCCCGTACACGGCGTCGACCACGACCACCCCGGACCCGCCGACGTCGATCCGCCGCCGCAGGTGGTCCACGTCGTTGTGCCGGAAGTACGCGATCTCCGCACCGGCCGCGCGCGCCCCCTCCCACAACGACAGGTGCGCCAGCGCGTCCAGGTACACCGGCACGTCCGGGCCCGCGACCACCTGCATCAACCCGGTGTTGGCGGCCCAGCCGGACGGGCACACGACCCCGGCCCGCGCCCCCATGTGCCGCGCCAGCGCCTCGCCCAGCAGGATCTGCGGATGGTCTGCGGGCGGGCGCCGCGCGCGCGAGACGGTCTCCCCGCTCTCCGCCGACCGCAGCCCCGCGATCATCGCCCCGGTGATCGCCGGATGTTCCCCGAGCGCCAGGTAGTCGCTGCAGGTCAGCACGACCGTCCGGTCGGCGTCGGGCGCGCGCGGACGGGGGGCTCGGGGCGCGTCGTCCGCACCGTGGAAGTCCCTGATGCGTTCGCCCAGGCGCTGATGCGCGCTCGTCATCGCCGTCCCTCTCCCCCGCAACGGATACGTCACTCAGTGTAGCGCGACCTAATCAGCATGTGAAAAGGATCTATGGAGTCGATCAAACCCGCGACGCCCCACCCGATCGCACGACAGGAGGCCTCAGACGACGGCCACCCCTCACGAATCCGACGCCCCGGGCCCGCGACGCGTCCCCTCCCGGTTCCGAGCAGGCGCCGACGGTCGACCTTCGAGTTCGTGACGGCGACGCCCGCGGCCGCGCCGGTCGGCGCCTTTACGTTGTAGATCACGAAATATCGGACATCGTGTCTTCCGCCTGCTAACCTGGCGCCCATATCCAGCCCCGACCCGGGTAGACGCTGACCGCCCCGATGGCCGCGTGCGTCGCGGACCAGCGGATCACCGTCCCGCGGGGCTTCCAGGGGATCTCCCCCTTCTCGCCGCGCTCCTCGACGCCCACACGTCGTCCCGTCTCGAAACGGCCTCGGCCGCCCGCGCGAACACGCGACCCGCCCGGTTCGGACGGTCTCGCGGCACGCCTCCCCGCACGGTCCGGCCCGTCCGGCCGCCCGTTCGCGGGCGCCGTGTCCGTTCGACGTCTCGGGAGCTTCCTTGCCCTTCGCCGTTTATGTCCTCGGGCTCGCAGTGTTCGCCCAGGGCACCTCGGAGTTCATGCTCGCCGGGCTGCTGCCCGGCATCGCCGCCGACCTGAGCGTGTCCGTCCCCGCCGCCGGGCTGCTCACGTCCGCGTTCGCCGCCGGCATGGTCGTCGGCGCGCCGCTGATGTCGCTGCTCGGCCGCCGGTGGCCGCGCCGCCGCGCTCTGCTGGCGTTCCTGCTCGTCTTCGTCGCCGCCCATGTCGCGGGGGCCGTGACCGGCGACTACGCGGTGCTGCTGGGCACCCGGGTCGTCGCCGCGTTCGCGAACGCCGGGTTCTGGGCGGTCGCCCTCGCCGCGGCCGCCCGGATGGTCGCGCCGGAGATCCGCGCCCGCGCCACCGCCGTCGTGGTCGGCGGCGTCACCGTCGCGTGCGTCGCGGGCGTGCCCGCCGGCGCGCTGCTCGGCGGGCACTGGGGCTGGCGGTCCGCCTTCTGGGCGGTCGCCCTGGTGTCGCTGCCCGCCGTCGCCGCCATCGCCCGGACGATCCCGGACGAGCGGCCCAACGCACCGAGCCCGCGCCGCGAACTGGGCGTCCTGCGCGACCGGCGCGTCCTGCTCGCGCTGCTGACGAACGCGCTCGTGCAGGGCGCGACGTTCTGCACCTTCACCTACCTGGCGCCGCTGGCCACGCGGGTGTCCGGGCTGGACGAGACGTGGGTGCCGGGGATCCTCGCGCTGTTCGGCGTCGGCGCGTTCGTCGGCGTGACGCTCGGCGGCCGGATCGCCGACGCGCGTCCGACCGTCCTGCTGTTCGCCGGGACGGGCGCGCTCGCGGTCGGCTGGGCGGCGCTCGCGCTCGCCGCCGGGAACGCGGCCGCCGCGACCGCGCTCGTCTTCGTGCAGGGCATGCTCGCGTTCGGGACGGGGCCCGCGCTGATCACCCGAGTCCTGGAGACGGCCGCGGAGGCGCCCACGCTGGCGGGCGGTTTCGCCACCGCCGCGTTCAACGCGGGCGCCGTCGCCGGGCCCTGTGCTCGGCGGCGTCGCGATCGGCGCGGGCCTCGGCTTGCGCTCCCCCGCGTGGACGAGCGCGCTGCTGATGTGCCTCGCGGCGGGCGTCCTCGCGGCTCAGGTCACGGTGCTGCGGGCGGTCGACCCGGTGAACGCGGGCAGGTAGCCGAGCCGGTGGCCGCGGGCCGTCGGGTGGTAGGAGTCCTCGAAGGGCCACGCGACGGCGTTGAGCCAGTCGTCGCCCGAGCACAGCTCGTGCCCGTCGAACTCGTCGCGGACGTCCGACCAGACGAACCCGGCGCGGCCCGCGGCCTTCTCGACCGTCTCGTCGAGGGCGTCCGCGGCGCCGTTCAGCGCCTTGCGCTTGGTGTTGCCGATCCCGATGCAGCCGCTGACGATCGTGTAGAGGCGCGGGTACCCGAGCACGACCACCCGCGCCTCCGGCGCCCGGTCGCGGATCTTCCCGTACAGGTCGTCGAGGCGGCCCGGCAGCGTGTCCCGCATGTACCGCTCGGCCTCGGCGACCCGGCTCTCGCACGCCGACGCGGTCTGCAGCACGCACGTCAGCATCACGTCGGAGAACCCCGCGTCGTTGCCGCCGACTGTGATACTGACGAGCGTGGTCGCGCCGCTCAGCGCGTCCAGCTGCCCGCTCGCGACGTCCGTCGAAGTCGCTCCGGAACACGCGACGAACTCGTACGATTCGGTCTCGTTCTGCGCGGCCCACAGATTCGGATAGGCGTTCGCGCTGCGCGTGCAGGAACCGCTCGCGGGATCGTAATCCCCGGCGCCCGTTCCGGACGAGTAGGAATCACCGAGAGCAACATATCGGGCCCCGGCCGCCGAAGCGGACGCGGGCCAGGCGAACGAGCCGGCGGCTAGGACGACCGCGCCGAGAGCGGCCAGGCAGGGGCGGGAGATTCGCATCACCACTCCGGGGAAAATCGATTGGCGTCACCCCGATTCTTACCCGCACCGCCATTCACTCAAGCCACCGGACAGATCAACTAATTTCGTCATATATCGCTATTGAACCGCATCCAGAACGGGCACCCGCTGATCATCAATCACATCCGGAACAGCCAATACCCTGAACGACACAATCCAGTACCGCCCGGCTTCGGACGCCGCGTCGCTCACGGACGCCACGCGCCCGTGCCGACCGTCGCGCGGTCGCGGACGCGCAACGTCTCGCGGAACGCCCGCTGCCGGTGCGCGACCCCGTGCACGAGCATCGTCCGTCCGGGCGCGACCTCGTCGACGACGTCGAGAAGACCCCGCCGGTCGGCGTGCGCGGACAGCCGCATCGTCGCGACGCGGGCGCGCACCGGGACGGTCGCCTCGCCGGCGCGGTCGGGCAGCGTGAACTCACCGCCCGTGTCCGCCAGGTCCCGCAGGGCGCGTCCGGGCGACTCCTCGTCCTGGTAGCCGGAGATGAACAGCGCGCTGCCCGGCTCCGGCAGGATCCGCCGCGCCCACTGCAGGGCCGGCCCGCCGGTCAGCATCCCGGACGTCGAGATGACGACGCCCGTCCGGAACGTGTCGAGTTCCCCCGGGCGCGCCGCCACGGCCGTCCCGCCGCCCAGGATGCGCAGGGACGGGTCGAGCAACTCGAACTCGGCGGACAGGTCGGCGGCCATGCCGTCGATGCGGACCGGCACCTCCGGCAGCCACCGCTTCATGATCAGCGCCAGCTCCTGGGCCCGGCCCAGCGCGAACGCCGGGATCAGCACCCGGCCGCCGCCCCGGTGCACGTCGGCGACGGCCCGCACCAGCTCCCCGACCCGCATGCCGCGGTCGTCGTGCTCCTCGGCGCAGCAGGTCGACTCCATGACCAGCAGGTCCGCGCCGCGGGCCGACTCGGGCACCGCGTACCCGTCCACGGTTTCCTGCCGGAAGCCGGAAATGTCCCCGGTGACGACGACGCGGCGTCCGCCCGCGTGCACGACGACGCCCGCCGCGCCGAGGACGTGCCCCGCCGGAAACAGCTCGACGGTCAGCGCGCCGATCCCGCGGGGCGCTCCGAACGCCAGTTCCTCGCAGCGCCGCACCGCCGCCGCCACGTCGTCCCGTCCGTACAGGGCCGCCGCCCCGGCGTCACCCCAGCGAGCGCGACCGCGCTCCCGCCCCGCCATCACCTTCACGGCGTCGGTCCACATCGCCGGCATCAGCGCCGTGGTCGGCGGAGTGGCGACGACCCGCAGGTCCGGACGCCGCGCGACCAGCCCGGGCACGTACCCGCAGTGGTCGGTGTGGGCGTGCGTCACCACGACGGCGTCGAGCGGCCCGTCGAACGCCCGCGCGATGTCGCGCGGCGGACCGCCCGGGTCGCCCGGCCGCAGGCCGGCGTCGACGAGGATCCGCGTCCCGCCCGCCTCGACCAGCAGGCACGACCCGCCGATGTGGTCGTCCCCGCCGAGCGGCACGACCCGCAGGTCCAGCTCCCGGACGCCGCGACCGGCGGCGGCGACGGATCCACGATCGCCCGCAGCATCGCCAGGACGTCGTCCGGGGCGCGGCCCGCGGCGCGTGCGGCGGCCACGAGGTGCTCGTCGCGGCGCCGCGCCGGTTCGAGGTTGCGCGGGTCGCGCGCCGCCGCGTCGTCCTCCGGCGCCGAGCGGCCCCCTTCGAGCAGGCCGAGCAGCCCCGCGGCGAGACCGCGCGGATCCGTCCAGCGGAGCTGCTCGTTCCCGAGCCGCTGCCGCAGTACGGACAGTTGCTCGTCCCGCTCGGCGAGCGCGTCCCGGGCGTCCTCCAGCAACCGGCCGTTCACCGCCGCCTCCCGCCGGGCGTGGCCGAGCCGCCCGCGTTCGGCGGCGAGCCGCGCCCGCAGGTCCCCGATCCTGCGCTCCCTGCGCTCGGCGGCACGGTCCCGGACCGGCGTCACCCATTTCACGGCCGCCCTGACGATCTCGTCGTCCGGGTGCAGCAGGACGGCGGCGAGCGCACGTGCGCGGCCGTCCGCCCGGGCCCCGGCGAGCCGCGCCGCCGCCCGGCGCCGCAACGCCGGGAACCGCTGCAGCGCCGCCAGCAGCATCGGAGTCCTTTCCTTGACGAGGACGTCCGGGCGGACGCAGGTCCGCGCCGGACGGCCGGTCGAGCACGACGGACGCGGCGGCGCGCAGGACGGCGGCGAGCGCCTCCTCGTCGCGGATCACCGGTCCGCCGCCCACCGGGTCGCCGCGGCGAGCACGGGCTCGCAGGACAGCCGTCCGTCCGCGGGGAACAGCGCCCCCAGCGCGCACAGGGCATCCACCAGGTCGGCGGTTCCGGCGTAGCCCCGCTCCGCCAGCGCGGCCGGGCCGAGGTCCGGCGCCGACTCCTCGCCGTGCAGTTCGAGGAGGGTCGCCAGCTCATCGGGCGCATCGGGTTCCTCGGCGACGAGCACCCGCCAGGCTGCGGCCAGGCAGGGATCGTCCAGGACTCCGGTCGAGGCGACGAACTCCGCCGGACGCTCCCGCAGCCCGCGGACGCACTCGTCCAGGACCTCCTCGCGTCCGGTCCCCGACTCCGCGAGCCGCCGGACGACCCGGCCGATGAGCGTCGGCCAGCCGCCGGTCCGCTCCAGCAGCGCCTCCTGGCCCGCCTCGTCGGGGAAGCCCTGCTGGGAGTCCTCCGACATCCACTGCCGGACCGCCGCCGCGTTGAACCGGCCGAGTTCGACCAGTTCGACCCCGTCGCGCCCGCGGCGCGCACCCACGCGGGCGCGAGCGCCGAGCCCGCCACCAGGACGACCGCGAGGGTGCCGCGGCGGTGCGCCGCGACCGCCGCGGACGCGTCGGCGAGCCGCTGCTCGAAGTGGTGCCGGGGACGCCCGTTCGGCACGTCCACCACGATGACGGTGTGGCCCTCGTGCCGCTCGGCGCGCGTGCGCGCGCCGTCGAAGGTCAGATCGTCCCGGCCCACCCGGTACACGCGGAGGTCGGTCCGCTCGGTCTCCTCCGCCTTCAGTGTCGGATGCACCCGGTCGCCGCGCAGGGCGCCGGACCCTGCCACGACGTGGACCAGGTCGTGCGGGCGGGTGATCCTGGCGAGCTGTGCGCTGCTGAGCGGAGCGCGCTCCGGGCCGTCGCCGTAGGCGCCGCGGTAGGAGTGCGCGTCGAAGGCGTCCGGCAGCTCGAACTCCCCGGCGTTGTCCAGGACCTTCTGGACGTCGTCGATACCGCCCAGGAGATTGAGGATGTGCGGGGTCCGGAGCCGGTACCGGTCCGCGGAGAGGCCGAGCACGCCCAGGTTGACGCACTCGTCGAGCAGGCCGCGGAAGCCGTCCCCGGTGCAGCCCTCGAACCCGTCCGGCCAGGCGCGCCGGCACTGCTCCCACAGCTCGCCGACGCTCAGCGTCTCGTCCGCCCCGACCGCCAGTGCGTGCAGCGCCACGCTGTAGGCGATGACCTTGTAGCGCTTGTCGAGGTTCAGGGTCCATTCGAACCGGTCGCGGAAGCCGCGGACCAGGTTCTTGTCCCGCCAGACGGCCTCGACGTCCGCGTGGGTGATCTCGTACGGGAGGGTCCTCGCGGTGGCGGGGTCGCGGCGCAAGCGGGTCAGCAGCTCCTCGGCGAACAGCTGGACGAGCGCGGGCGCGTTGTTCGCTTCCGCGATCACCCGGGCCGCGAGTGTCTCCGGGAACCGGAAGCCGAGCGCCGCGAGCGGCCGGACGAGCAGGTCGAAGGCGTTCTGCGGTTCCAGCGGGCCGACGGCGACGGGCGTCCCGAGGTGGGCGAGCGGCTGGTTGGGCAGGCTCTGGAAGCGGGCGGTCTGGTGCAGACCCGCGAACACGACCTTGAACCGGTCGTCGGTCTCGTCCATGAGGTCGCGCAGCGCGGTGACGTTCTCGAACCGGCCGTCCTCGGCGTCCTGGTTCAGGAAGTGATCGGCCTCGTCCAGCAGGACGAGCACCTGGCGCGCCCGGTCGGCCCGCGCCCACTCGCGGACCGCGTCCCGGACCTGGTCGCGCTGTCCGATCCCCTCCGGGATCAGGCCCGCCCGCGCGAGCTCGGCGGCGAGCTTCGGCCACAGCGACTCGGCCGGAGCGACCTTCCCCACCGTCTGGATGTTCTCAAGGATCACCCTCCGGCCGGGGTCGGTGCGCCGGATGTCCCGTTCGGCCTTGCGCAGCAGCGCCGACTTCCCGAGCTGCCGTCCCCCGTACACGAAGGAGCAGCGGATGCGGCCGGTCACGTCGCGGAGCTGCGCGTCGCGTCCGTAGAACATCTCGTCCGGGACGTCGCCGACGGGCGCGTACGGGTTGGTGGCGGTGAAGGGGGCCGTCAGCGCGACCGCCGCGGACCAGTCGGCCTCGGGCAGGCAGGCCAGGTAGCCGATCGCCGCGTCGTCGAGGACCGCGGTCACCGGCGACGGGCGCCGCCGCGCCGCGATCGCGAGCTGCCGCCGCTCCTCCGAACCCAGCACGCCGAAGTAGAACACGAGGATGGTCTGGTCCTCCGGCTGCCCCTTGAGTAGCTCGATGAGCTGCTGCGGGCCGGGCCTGCGCCACACCAGCACGAGGCGGAGCCGGTCGCCGGACGGGCTCATCCGCGACCCGAAGGCCGGGAGCGGCGTCTCCCCCACCCACCGGACGTCCTCCAGGTCGATCCAGGTCCGGTGCTGTTCCCTGGGCCCCTCCCGCTGCGCCCCCTCCAGGCCGATCATCTTGAGGATGGCGGTGACGCCGGAGCGCAGCGTCGCCTCGGTCTTGGACCCGAGACCGCACGCCTTCCACTGCCGCAGCCCCTCCCTGGCCTCCTCACGGCGGGCGTTGCGCAGCGCCGGGATCTTGACGCCCGCGCCGCTCAGGAGGCCCGCGAGGTCCGGGTCGCCGACGTCCCTGCCCCGCTGCAGGGCGTCCATCAGCTCGGTGAGCACCTCGCTGGTCTCCTGCTTGCGGGCGCGGCTCCCGGCCCGGACGCCGATGTCGGCGAAGGTCCGCGGGAACGCCGGGTAGAAGCGGTCCAGGTGCGCGGCGTCCCCGGACGCCAGCGGCGGCGGGTTGCCGTCCTCGAGCTGGGCGAGGAACTCGCGGGCGGTGGTCAGGTCGCCCGCCTCGACGCGGCCGCGGACGCGGTCCGCGACGGCCGCGTCCAGCCCGCCCGCCGCGGTCCGCTCGGCGAGCCGGGCACGCTCGCGGCCGATCGCCGCCTCGCGGTCGGCCCGCAGCGCTTCCCGAAGCGACTCCAGCGCCGCGCTCGACGCGGTCGAAGTCGACCCGGTCGCCGTCGAGCGCGCGCAGCCGCTCCTCCGCGCCGCGCGCCTGTTCCTCGGTCAGCACCCCGTCACGCAGCCACACCGCCGCCAGGTCGCGCACGTCCTCGATCGCGCGGTCCCGGTCGGCGCGGGCCGCCGCGACCAGCTCGTCGCGCGCCGCGCCCCCGGGCCGCCGCCGCGGGATCCGTGTGTTCCAGGACGGTGACGATCCCCAGCGTGCCCTCGTGGTCGCGGCGCGCCGCCCGTCCCTCGAAAGCCGCGTCCCAGTCTTCCGCGGCGGCGAGCGCGACGGGCACGAGGACGTCGATGGACGGTGCGGTGCGCGGTTCCAGGCCGTCCGGGTCGAGTGGAAGCTCCGGGGCCAACAGCAGATGGCGGCCGACGACATGGGCCGCGGGCGGTTCCGGCGCGTCGAAGGTCTCCCCCGACAGCAGGTCGAACGCCCGGCCGAGCAGGCCGCGGGCGGCGTCGGCGGCGGCCGCGAGCAGCGGGTCGTCCGAACCGGAACCGAGGTCGGTGAGCGTGCTCTCGACCGCCTCCCGGCGTTCCCCCGCGACCTCCTGCAGCCGGCCGAGCGGGCCGAGCCGCCAGTCCTTCGCGTCGGCCGCGCCGCCGCCCGCCTGCGTGACCGCGGTGGCCCAGCCGGTCACCGTCGCGAGCGCGTCCGCCGCCTTCTTCACCAGCTGGGCGTGCGCCCGCGCGATGATCTTCTTGTTCTTCCGCCGCGCGCCGAGCCGGCCGGCGTGCTCGTCGATCAGCCGGTTGATCGCGTCGCCGGACCGCAGCCGCATCGCCTCGGCGATCACGGCGGCCGCCGCGTCCGGATCGTCCTCGGCGGCGATGGCGAGCAGCCGTCCGATCGGGCCGTCGGGGTGGATGAGGCTCTTCCAGACCTCGGTGGCGAACTGGTATCTGATCTTCTGGTGCGGCGCTTCCTCCAGCATCCGCACGGCCTCCGCCACGGCGTTGCGCCGGTCCGTCGCGGCCTCGGCCGTGCCCCGGATGCTCCCCGCGAGACCCGGCCCGAGGTAGGCGCCGCTGCGCGCGGCCCGGACGAACGCGTCCCCGCACGCCGCGAGCTCGGGGCGGGCCGACACGACGACGGTCAGTTCTTCCAGCAGTCGCGTGGACTCGGGCGTCGGGTGGACGAGCCCGGCGCGGATCGCGGCGGCCCAGGCCAGCAGGCCGCCGACGGGGTCGTCGGCGAGCGAGCGCGCGGTCAGGTCGCGCGCGCCGCGGCGAACTCCGCCGACAGCGCCCCCGCGAACGCGGTCATCTCGGCGGCCAGCGCGGCGCAGCGCCGGGCGCGCTCCTCCGCCGGTGGACGTCCGGCGCCACGTCCACAGCCTGCCCGCCAACCCGAACCGCCCGGTGCGGAGCGCGGCGGCCTCGGCACGGACGAGTTCGGGCGGCAACGCGGGAACCGCGGCGGCGCGCGCTCGTCCAGGACACGGCACCGCCGTCCGCGGGCGGGCCGGACGCCTCCGGTTCCTCGGCGGCGGGCGCCGTTTCGCGCACCGGCGTGTTCCGCTCCCGCTCCGCCGCGGGCCGGGGCCTCGGTACGGCCGCGGGCGCCGTGGAACCGAGGGGCTTCTGGTCTGAGGTGGACGCTGCGAGGAACGCGTCGAGCCCGGCCAGCTCGTCTTCGTCTCCGCCGGCGGCGCCGTCGGCGGCCGCCGCCTCGGGAACGGACGGCTCTTCGTGGCCCGCGCGCGGTTCGGCGGCGGGGGCGTCGTCCTCCGCCGGGCGCGGCACGAGGGAGAGCTGCGCCATGAGAGCGAGATCGACGAGCACCTTCCACCGGTCCGGCAGTTCGGCGCGCGCCCGCTCGGCGAGGCCGGGGGCGCGCAGCGCCTCCTGCGGCAGCGCCCTGACCTCGATGAGCTCCGCGAGGGCGGCCAGGCCGGGCGCGCCGTCGCGGCCGCGGCCCGGCGCACCTCGACGAGGATCCCGGCGACCTGGCCCGGTCCCTCGATCCCGTGGAGGGCGCTCATCCTGGCGCGGGCGCGCCGCGTGTCGAGGGCGCCGGCGACGGCGGCGGCGAGTTCCGGCAGTTCCGCCTCGCGCGTGCCCGGGACGGCGGCGTCCACCCGAACGCGCACGGCGTCCAGGTCCGTCACCGCCGCGCGGATCGCCGCGAGGTCATCGTCGTCCGGCCGCCGTTCCTCCCGGAAGGATGCGGCCGCCCGGTCGGCGGCCCGCGCGCGCCTCGTCGAACCGCCGGCGCAGCTCGTCGAGGGCGGCGGTCAGGTCATCGAGGGCAGGCGGGGAGGGCATCGGCGTTCCGTTCTTCTCTTCCGTGTCGGACGGGCGGCGCGCGATCCGCCGCAGATCCCGCAGTTCCACCGGGTGCTCGGGAAGGTCGGGGCGGTCGCCCCGCAGGCCGTCCCAGGCGGCCCGGGCGGCGGGCTCCGCCAGCAGTGCGAGCGCCACCACGGCGAGCGGCCGCCCCTTCGCGACGGCGCACGCCAGCCACCAGCGGACGATCGTGTCGGGGACGTCGGACGCGAGCAGCGAACGGAGCGCGGGCGCCCGTTCCAGGACGTCGCCGGCCGTCGCGTCGTCGAGCAGCCGGACGCAGTCGTCCGCGCCGAGCCCGTCCACGTTGCCGAAGACGTGCAGCGCGGGCGCCGCGAGGATGTCGCGCAGCGCCGCCCGGCGGCGCGGCTCGCCGTGCCGGAACGTGCGCAGCAGCAGGTCGGCGGCGCCGGGCGGCGGTCTGCGCGCGGCGCCCAGCCGCAGGACGCCGAGCAGGTCGCGAACGTGCTCCGGCGGCGCCGTGCGCAGGAAGGCCGCCACGTCTTCGGTCGAGATCGCCGACAGGGCCTCCCGTTCGAGTTCCGCCGTCGGTACGGCCCCCTCCCCGAGACGGCCGAACGGCGCCGCCCCCTCCTGACGTCCCGGGCAACGAGAGCTGCGTCCCATGGAGACCCCGCTTCACGATCGTCGTGATGTTGCGCTGACCATACCGCCATCTCCACGACATCTCCATCAAAGGACGGAATTTTTGTTGATCAAGTTCACAACACATGGATCGGACGACGGGCACGTCCCAGGTGATCCGCATCATGACAGGGCCCACGCGGGCGAACCACAGAAACGGCGGGAAGTAAGGCGAATCAGACCCCGAGGCGTGCCGCACCCCGGCCCGGGGCGATCGCGGGCGAGCGTCCATAACGATCGGCTATGACGCCTTGTCTTGGACGGCCGGGGCCCCGCGGGCCCACGCTTGGACGCATTCCGATCTTGAGGAGCATCCAGTGAGCATCCTTCCCACCCGTTCCCTCGGACGGCTCGAAGTGTCCGCGATCGGCTTCGGCGCCATGGTGCTGTCGCCCGGCGTGTACGGGGAGGTCGACGACGAGCGGGGCCTGACGGCGCTGCGGCACGCGTTCGACCACGGCGCCGCGTTCGTCGACACCAGCGACGGCTACGGCGTGGACGGCCACAACGAGCGGCTGGTCGGACGGGCGTTGCGGGGGCGCCGGGACGACGTCGCGGTCGCGACGAAGTTCGGCTTCAACCTGCCGGACGGCGTGGAACCGCACCCGTTCCCCGTCGGGTTCGCGTTCGGGGAACTGGCGGTCAACTGCGACCCCCGGCACGTCCGGGGCTACGCGGAGACGAGCCTGCGCAACCTTGGGACCGACGTCATCGACCTGTACTACCCGCACTTCCCGGACCCGCAGGTGCCGATCGAGGACACCGCGGGCGCGGTCGGCGAACTCGTCTCGGACGGGCTCGTCCGGTACTTCGGGCTGTCGAACGTGACCGCCGACCAGCTGCGGCGCGCCCACGCGGTCCACCCGGTGCAGGCCGTCCAGACGGAGTGGTCGATGTGGCGTCCCGTCGACCCCGGGCTGCTCGCCGCCGCGCGGCAGCTCGGCGTCGGCCTCGTCGCCTGGAGCCCGCTCGGCGCGGGGTTCCTCACCGGCACGGTGGACAAGATCGAGGACGGCGACTTCCGGAAGAACAACCCCAAGTTCGACGACGCCAACCTCGCCGCCAACCGCGACTCGTACGCGGCGGTGCGGGAGATCGCCGCCGACCTCGGCGTGTCGCCGGGCCGGCTCGCGCTCGCGTGGCTGCTGCACCGCGGGCCGGACGTCGTGCCGATCCCCGGCAGCCGCACTCCGGCGCACATCGAGGAGAATCTGGCCGCCGCGCGCGTCGAACTGTCCGCCGACGTCCTCGCCCGCATCGACGGCGCCCTGTCCGGAGTGACCGCGTCCGGCGGGACGCTCCTGCGGTGAAGTGGAATACTGCCGGAGACCGCGACCCGTGGGGGCCTGGTGGAAATCCGGACGTTCCAGGAAGACGACCGCGCCGAACTGCGGAAACTGTTCGCACGGGCGGGTGAGGGGTCGCCCGTCGAGTCATTATGGGGCCATCCGGAATCCGAGGCGGACATCTATCTGACGCCCTACATCGACCTGTATCCCGACTCTCTGTTCCTCGCCGTTTCCGAAGGGCGGCTCGTCGGTTATCTGACGGGCTGCCCCGACACCTCGTCCTTCCCGAGCGAGGACGAACTCCTGGTGCGGGCCGTCAGGAAGCATCGGCTGCTCTTACGCCGGAAGTCCGTGGCTTTCATCGCGCGCAGCATGACAGACCTGGCGGGGGCCGCGGTCCGGCGGCGGCCCACCGCGAAAGGCTTCGACGATCCGCGATGGCCGGCGCACCTGCACCTCACCGTCGCGCCCGAAGCACGCGGGACGGGCGCCGCCGACGGCCTGATGAACGGGTGGCGCGACCGTCTGCGGGCCGTCGGATCGCCCGGCTGCCACCTGCAGACATTGCGGGAGAACACGCGCGCCGTACGTTTCTTCCGCCGCATGGGATTCGCCGAACACGGCCCGGCCGTCTTCGTCCTCGGAATCAGGAACGGCGGCGAGAAACTGCACCAGCAGACGATGGTGTGGGCCCCCTAGGGCGGACGGCCCGGCCGGTGCGAAATACTCGCCCGGTGAGGGGACGCTTGATCGACCTGGCGGTCCGGCGGGTGGCGGCACCCGTCTGGAGGAAGCTGAGCGGACGCGCGCAGTGGCGCCTCGCGCGGCTCCGGCACCCGACGTTCCTCGTCTACGCGGGCGGGATCGTCCGCGACGACCGGGGCCGCATCCTGCTGCTGCGGCACCGGTTGTGGCCCCCGTACCGCGCGTGGGGACTGCCGGGCGGCTACGTCGACGCGGGCGAACGCCTCCAGGACGGCGTCGCGCGCGAGGTCCGCGAGGAGACGTCCCTCGAAGTCGCCGTCGCCGACCGTCCCCTGCACCTCGCGAGCGGTTTCCGTTTCCGGGTCGAGGCGTATTACGAAGCCGAAGTGACCGGCGGACGCCTCGACCTGGACCCCGCCGAAATCCTCGAAGCACGCTGGTGCGCCCTCGACGGACTCCCCGAGGAAATGTCCCCGCGCCTCCGCGCCCTGATAACCGCACTGCCCGGTCGTCACTCCCGGGCCTGAACCTGCGCGACGACGAATCCGCTCTTCGGCAGCACGGGCGCGCTCCACGGCGGAATGCGGAGGTCCTGCGCCGGAACCGTGTATTCCATCGACCGGGTGAGCGCCGCGACCGACACCTTCATCAGGTCCTCGGTGACCCACTCGCCCGCGCAGCGATGCCCTTCGTAGTGGTCGCCGCCGCCCTGCGGCACGAACGAGTAGGCGTCCGGTTCCCAGCCGAGGAACCTTTCGGGACGGAACTGTTCGGGGCGGTCCCACAAACGGGGATCGTGGTCGATGCCGTGCAGATCGAGCAGCACCCGCCGTCCCTTCTGGAACCGGTGCCCGCGCCAGGTGAAGTCGTGCGCGACGCGCGCCGCGGCGAACGGGAAGAACGGATAGAACCGCCGCACTTCCTGGACGAACGCGTCCATCGGCTCCGGCGCGTCGTCGTCCTGCAACCGGCGCCGCCAGCTCGGGTTCCCGTACAGGGCGAGCGCCGAGAAGACGACGAACCGCGCCACCGCGACGGTCGGCCGGAGCACGTTCAGCAGTTCGACGGCCGCGACCTCGGGCGGCAGCGGCCGTCCGTCCGTGTCGAGGAACCCGGCGATCCGCTCCAGCGCCGTGCCCTCCGCGGTCTCGGACGCCCGCGCCCGCACGACGTGCCCGGCGGCCCACCGGTCGGCGAGCCGGCGCGCGTCCCGTCCGCGAAGGTGGCGGGGTCCGACGGCGGCCGGGGAGTCGATCAGCGACAGCAGCACCCGGGTGACGGCCGGCACCTGCGGCCGCGTGACGGGCACCCCGGTCCACGCGCACACCGCCTCGCACAGCAGCTCGCTCACCTCGTCGAACAGCACCACCCGCCGCCCGTCCCCGGCCCACGACGCGATCCGTTCCCGCCACAGCCGCGCGGCGATATCGCACAGGTCGTCGCGGGCGCCGGGCGTCATGAGCGACATGAACAGCTCTTTGCGGGCCCGGTGCCGCTCGCCGTCCAGCGACTGCACGCCGTCCTCGCCGAACAGCGTCGCGCGCAGCCGCCGCGGCGCCGCACCGGCCCGGACGAACCGCCGCGGATCGTAGAAGACCTCCGCCGAATCGGCCCCGGTCATGCACGTCGTCTGCTGCAGCAGCAACCGCATGTCGTAGACGTCGCGTCCCGACCGCCGTGCCCGCGACGACAGCAGCCCGTAGGGACGCGCGAGCAGCGGCAGCGTCGCGTCCAGCCGGTCGACGATCCTCGTCAGCGCCGTCGTCCCTTGCCGAGCCGTCCGTTCCCGCTCGACGTTCTCGACGCGCGTCGTCCCCCCGGGACGGCTCCCTCACCTCAACCATGCCCGTCCCCCTACCCCGCAGGTCCGCGCCTAACGGACGACCTGTCCTGTCCCCGGGAAGTGGACCGTGTTCTAGAGCCGCTATGGTTGGCTCGCTTATCCTTTACTCCCCGTGCGTCATGAATGTGAGGCGTCCGAAAAGCATGACGCAGGATTGGCTGCGCGTCCCGATCGCGCCGACGCGCCCCGATGGACGACGCGCACCCCCGAACGGCTCGTCCTCGCCGTCGTGCACAACGTCACGTCGTTGACGCGCCTCCTCGACGCGGTGCAGATCCTGGAAGCCGATCCGCGAATCCAGGTCGTCTTCACGTGGACGCGCTCATCACCGTTCACGCACGACGTCGAGGAATTCCTCGGGGACATCGGAGCGCTGACGGCACCGTGGGATCAGGTCGTCTCCATGGATTTCGATCTCGCGCTTTCAGCCAGCTACGGCGGCGATCTTCATCTCTTGAAGGCCCCTCTCATGGTCTTGTCCCATGGTATGGGCTACAATAAAAAACTCGCCAGATTCCAGATTCCAGATTCCAGATTCCAGACTCCAGGAGCCGGGCCGGTCTTCGGTCTCGCCCCCGAATGGCTGATCGCGGACGGGCGCGTGGTGCCCGCGAGCATCGTCCTCTCGCACCCGGAACAGCTCGACCGGCTCGTGCGCGACTGTCCCGAAGCGGGTCCGGCGGCCGTCGTCGCCGGTGATCCCTGCCTCGACCGGATGCTCGCGGCACTCCCGTACCGCGACCGCTACCGGCCCGCGTTCGGCGCGGAGCCCCGGCAGACGCACGTCGTGGTCAGTTCCACCTGGGGTCCCCGGTCACTGCTCGGCGAGCACCCCGATCTCATCGCGGACCTCCTCGCCGAACTGCCCATGGACCGGTTCCGGGTGACCGCGGTCCTGCATCCGAACATCTGGCACGGGCACGGGCCGTGGCAGGTCAGGGCGTGGCTCGCGCACTGCCTGCGCGCGGGCCTGAACCTGGTCCCGCCCCGCGAGGGCTGGCGCGCCGCGCTCGTCGCGGCCGACCTCGTCATCGGAGACCACGGTTCGGTCACCTTCTACGGGGCCGCGCTGGGACGTCCGGTGCTGACGGCCGCGTTCCCGCACGAGGACGTGGATCCCGCGTCGCCGGTCGCGCGCCTCGGCCGCGCCGCGCCCGCGCTGACGCCCGGACGCCCCCTGGAACCCCAGGTCACGCGTGCGGTGGCCGAGCACGACCCGGCCCGTTACGCCGGCATCGTCGGCTGCGCGACGGCCGTGCCGGGCGGGTCGGGCCGCCTGCTGCGGACGGAGATGTACCGGCTGATGCGCCTCGGCGAGCCGGCCGCGCCACCGGCCGTCCTGCGCGTTCCCCCGCTCGACCGCGGCGACCTCGAAGGCGGCCGGGCGACGGCGGCCCTGACCACCGTCGAGTGGCGGGACGGCGTCGCCGTCGTCACGCGCGTGCCCGCGCCCACGGCCCTCCACCGCGGCGGGGCCGCCGACGGGCGGCACCTCGCGGTCGACGACACCGAACTCGAAGAGCGCCTCCTGGGACTCGCGGACGTCGTCTACGGCCTGCACCCGGGGTCGGAGGCGTCCACGAAGGAATGGCTGGCGCGGACATTCGACCGCCATCCCGGCTGCCATGTGGCGGCCGTCGAGGAAAGTCCCGGTATCTGCGTGATCGGTACGAACGACGGCGACATGGTGCGCTGCCGGGCCGAGAGACCGGAATTGGCGGCTTCCCTCGTCTACGGATGGCTGGAAACAGGGCGTCGGCTGGCCGAGATCCCGGCGGAATGCACCGTCGAGGCGAGACCTACGAGTCACTCTTTCCGGTTCGGGTGAGGTCCGCCAGCCACGTCCGGGCCGTTTCGGTCCGCGGATCGTTGCGCGATTCGAGGATCCGCAGCGCGTCGGTGCCCCATTCGACGGCCGCACCGCGGTCGCCGTCCCGTGCCGCCGCCACGCCGAGGGTCAGCAGGACCGCCGCCCGCTCCGCCGGGAATTCCCGCTCGCCCAGCAGATCCAGCGCGCGCCGGAGCGGGTCGGACGCCGCGCCAGGCCGTCCGGCCCGCAGCCGCGCCCGTCCCAGGTCGGTGAGCGTCTTCCCCTCGTTGTAGGGGTCGGGCAGCGCCGCGAGCAGCTCGGCCGCGCGCGCCAGCTGACCGGCGGCCTCCGCGTGGTCGCCGCGGGCGCTGGACGCGCGCCCCAGATGCCGCCAGGCCAGGGCCACCGCACGGTCGTCGTCCGACTCCGACATGCGCAGGTTCAGCCGCAGATTGTCCGTGAGCAACTCGTGCGCCCGTTCGGCCTGCTCACGGTCGGACGTCTCCAGCGACGGCTCCTCGGCGCCCGAGCGGCGCAGCGCGAGCAGCCCGAGCGACTCGACCGCGGTCGCCTCGCCCCGGACATGCCCGATCTCGCGATCGGCGCCCAGCGCGGCCTCGAACTCTGCGGCGGCGTCGTCGGCCCGGCCCAGTTCGGCGTACGCGAACCCGAGCTGGCAGTGCATCCGTCCCCGGAACCGGGGGTCGGACGCGTTCGGCGCCGCCGCCACCCCGAGACGATGGACGTCGATCCAGTGCTCGTAGTGCTTGCGCGTGAAGCAGAGCGCCCACTGCGCCTCGACGAGCCGGACCACGAGATCGTCCCGGCCCCGTTCGGCGGCGGCCCGGACGGCGGCCCGCAGGACGGGCCGGTTGTCTTCCAGCCATTCGCGGGCCGCATCGTCCGGCAGTGTCGGCGGCAGCCCGCGCAGGGGCTCGTAGTCGGGGCCGAGCCTCCACCGGCCGGGCATCAGCGCATGGTCCGCCTCGACGGCCTTCCGCAGGTACCACGTCAGGACGCGCGACAGCGCCGCCTCGCGCTCGTCCGGTGCGCAGCGTCCCCGCGCGTGCTCGTGCACGAGCCCGTGGATCCGGAAGCGCCCGTCCCCGAGGTCGTCCAGCAGCCCGGCGCGCTCCAGTTCCCGCAGCGCGGGCAGGGGCGCGTCGACTCCCCCGGCGACCGCAGCGAGCTCCGCGGAGAACGTCCGGCCCAGCAGCCCGGCGAGCCGCCGGTACAGGGCCTGCGCGGGATCGGAGAGCGCGTCGTAGGCACTGTCGAACACGGCGGCCCCTTCCGCCTCGCGGACGATCTCGGTGTGCAGCGTCGCCGGACGGCGGCGGCCGAGCCGCCGCCCGGCCGAGCACAGCAGCAGCGGACTCCCGCCGCACAACCGCGCCACCGCCGCCGCCTCGGCCCGCTCCGGCTCGCCGAACGACCGCCCGGCGACGTCCTCGAGCAGCCGGACGGCGACGTCGTCGTCCATCGGCTCCACCGGGACCTCGACGGCCCCGCGCAGGTTGCCCGGCATGGCGCGCGCCGTGGCCACGACGATGCCGCCCGGCGAGTTCGGGACCAGCGGCCGCACCTGCGATGCCAGCGAAACGTCGTCGAGGGAGACGATGACCGCCCGGTCGCTGGTGAGGCTGCGGTACAGGCCGGTCATCTCGCCCACGCTCGCCGGGACGTCGTCGGGCTCGACTCCCAGCGCCCCCAAGAAGTCGCCGAGGACGTCGGCGGCGGTCCTCGGCCCGCCGTCGTTCATGTCGGCGTGCAGGTGCGGGCCGGGCACGTCCGGCGCCATCGCCTGGAAGGTCCTGGCCGCCAGCTCGCTCTTCCCGATGCCCGCGGGACCCGTGTAGACGACCACGAGCGTCGTCCCGGACTCCACGGCCCTCCGCCACGCCCGCTCGACGATCTCGAGCGGTTCCTCGCGGTCGCTGAAGTACGGCCACGGACCGGGCAATTGGCGAGGAATCGGACGGGTGCGCTTCCTGCCGCCCGCGTAGAAGTCCCCCTCGACCGAAATCGACCGCGCCTGCACGACCAGTTCCGCCGAATCCGCGTTGACCTCGTTGCGGCCCGTGTTGTGGCCCGTGCCGTCACCGGGCTGTTCCATCAGGAGGACCTCCGCGCAGATTCCGGCCACTGTGCACGCTCGCGAACCGCACGATATCGCGAAGCGGAGCCGTCATCCGCCCGCGCCGATCCGGCGGGCGAGATCGCCGATCCGGGCGAGGAGGACATCGGGCGACGCCGCGAGATCGAGTGCCGTCTCCTCGATGCGCACGTCCGCCGTCCCGACGATCCGGTGGACGTGCGGGACGGCGTCCCCGGCCGCGTAGACGAGATGCCCCCGCTTCACGCCGAGCGCGGTGCAGTAGGCGAGCACCTGGTAGAGGTCCGCCTCGTGCTTCCCCACTTTGGTCTCGATCTTGTACTTGGCGTCGACCGCCGCCCGCGGCCGTCCGTCCCGTCCGTAGTGGACGAGGTCGGGCCGGAGCCGCACCCGCCGACCGTGGTCGAGGTGATGCCGCACGTCCTGCGTCTCGACCTTGCCGCCGAGAGGACGCAGCGCATCGGCGAGGGCGGCGGTGACGAAGTCCTCGAAGACCCGCCACATCGTCAGCATCAGCCCGTCCACCCGGACGGACGCGCCGCCGTCGAGCTCGAACGAGGCTCCGCGCAGGATCATCCCGGCGAGCCCGAGCGCGGTGTGGTAGCGCGCGTTCAGCCTGGTCGGCGTCCATTCGGGCAGCGGACGGCCCGGCACGAAACCGCGGACACCGTCCAGCCGCACGAGCAGGTGCCGCAGCATCCGGCGCGTTTCCGCCGGGACGCCGGGCAGCCTCATCAGCCGCCGGGCCGCGCCGAACAGCAGCCGGTTCTCGTCGGTGTCCGGCGTGTAGTCGTCGTAGCGGACCTCGACCGGCACCGGAACCCCGTATCGCCGCCTGACCTGGTCGGCGACGCGCACCCGGCCGCGCACGACGGCGAGCGGCTCCTCGACCTCCCGGTAGCCGAGCAGCACGCCCTGGCGTAGCGCCCGTTCGGCCGCGCGGGCGAAGGCGTGCGCGAGCGCGGGCAGGAGGTCGGGCCGTTCCCCGGCGTCCACCTCGTCCTGCCGCCAGCCGAGCGGCCGCTGCGCGTAGCCCAGCAGGAAGACGAGCCGGTCGATCGGTGTCTTCGGCGCGACGTGCAGGTCGACGGCGTCGTTCGGGCCGCCGACGCGGGCCGAACCGACGAGACCGTCGTCGCGCAGCCGCCACACCCCGGCCCGGGGCCCGTTCGTGATCCGCACCAGCCCGGACGCGCCGAGCACCGCGGCCTGCCGATCGGTGAGCTCGCGTTCGACCCACCCCGCGCCTTCTTGCAGACGGACGGTCACGGCAGCTCGCGCCGCAGCGCGTCCAGCCCGTACTCCCCCGCCACGTCCTTGCCTTCGCCGTAGTGGTGTTCCTCCAGCAGCGGGAGGATCTGGTTGCGCCAGATCCGGTGCAGGACGGCGTCCGTATCGACTCCGTCCCGCATCAGGTACGTGGGGCCGATGCGCATCTCCCGGTCGGCGATGCGTTCGTTGAGGGCGTCGAGCAGGCGCGCGGGTTCGTCCGGCAGTTCCTTGGCCTTCAGCCATTCCCTGAGCATGTCCCGCGTCGGCGCCACATCGGGGTGCAGTTCCATGAACCAGAACCGGCGCCGCATCGCGGTGTCGACCAGGGCGATGGACCGGTCGGCGGTGTTCATCGTGCCGAGGACGAGCACGTTGCGCGGAAGGGTGAACCCCTGTCCGTCGTCCGACCCGTACAGCAGGTTCACCGACTCGCGCCGGTACTCCAGCAGGAAGTACAGCTCCCCGAAGATCTTGGCGAGGTTTCCCCGGTTGATCTCGTCGATGATCAGCACGTAGGGCCGTTCCGGGTGCGCGCGGGCGGCCGTGACGATCTTGCGGAAGGGACCGGGCACGATCTCGAACACGACGGTGCCGTCCGGCCCCTGCCTGGGCCGGTACCCCTCGAAGAAGTCCTCGTAGGAGTACGCCGGGTGGAACTGGACGAGCTGGACGTTCTCCGGCCGCGCCCCGGTGAGGTGCTTCGCGAGCTCCCGCGCGAGGTACGTCTTCCCGGTGCCGGGCGGCCCGTAGAAGATGAGCTGCGGACGGTCGCGGAGCAGCTCCACGCATTCCTGCAGCCAGCCGGGATCGACGTGCAGGTCGCGCGCGAGCTTCTCGCCGACGTCCGGGAGGAACATTTCCGGCTCGGACACGCCCGCCGGCTCACCGAGCAGTTCCTCAAGCGCGGGGAGGAACGCGGTCAGCTCGACGATCTGCGCGTCCGGATTGCCGGACATGCCGGAGAAGCCGTCCGGCATGTGCTCGAAGTAGTCGAGGGGCCGGTCGGCCGCCCAGTCCACCGGCCGCTGCAGGTCGGCCCCGTGCCCGGCGCTCTGCGAGAAGCCGGGCGGACCCGCCACGACACCCAGATAAACCTCCCCGCCGTCGTTGCTGACGACGATGTCCCCTTCGCTCATGCGAGACAGGAAGGTGTGGAACTCGGCGACGAGCCGCTCCCGCTCGGGGTTCGGCACGTGCCCGTAGTCTTCAGCCACAGCCGTCCGCACCCGGTCCCGCGTCACCCCGCCGGGCATTTCCCTCAACCGCGAGGCCGGAAGGGCGCACACGCGGCCCGGCAGCCACACGTCCCGCAGCGGATTAGCCCCCGTACCCTCCGCGCCTCGGACGAGCCACGCCCGGCGCGGCGCCGCCGTGCCGTCGTCCTCGTCGTCGAGGAGCGGCCGCAGTTCGCCGTGCCCGAGCCGCTGGGCGGGGTTCGCACGGCCTTGCGAGACGTCGACGCCCTCTTCGGCGAGGACGTCGAGCCACTCGTCCCGTTCCTCCGGGGTCAGCCGGTATAACGTTGGCGGATTCCCGTTCTCGTCGAGCACCTTCTGCCACCCGTCGGACGCGCCCCCTGAAGCCAGCCGAGCAGCCGCTCGAGGTCGACGGCCAGGTCCGAAGCCAGATCCTCGGCCGAGACCCATGTCTCGTCGGGAATCCCTTCAATGAGATCCGATGCCGCGTCGAATCGTTCGCGGTTGCGTTCCCAGTATCGATAGGCCTCATGTGCGAGGCGGTAGAAGTCGTCCCGTTCGGAGTGCGCCTCGAGAGCGGCACGACCGACGGAGGTCAAGTGCCACCGGCGGTCGTACTTGGCGATGAGACCGGCCTTGACCAGACCAGTGCTCTTGTAACTGAAGTTGACGGAAGCGCTGGTCGAACCACCGGTGGCCTCGTCGTACCACTGCTCGATCCAGGGCAGACGCTGGACGACGAAGGCCCACAGCTCCCGCACGGACAGTCCGTCGGGATGGTCCGCGAGAATCGATGCGCCCGTGTGCTCGACCAGCACGTCCCAGTCCCGCATCTGCTGCAAATCGTCCCGTGCCGGAACATCGAGATACTCGGCTGCCACAGATCCCCCTCAGAACGGACGGCCGCAACGGAACTCGCCACGTACCTTCTCACCGCCACCTCGTCCCGACAACCGATCATTCGAATGACGCGGGTTCTCTACAGCCGATCACCGATATACCGGCAATAGTGCTCGATCAGCACTTCCCGCCGAAAATCCGGCCAGCGGGTGAGGGCGCCAGTGCCCCGGTCGACGATCAGCGGCGACGCGCCGCCCGGCCTGACGGGGCGGACGATGAATCCCTCGTCGAACTCGTCGACCGCGAGGGGCACCGGCCGCGCCTCCGCACGGAAGCAGGCGTCCGCGCGGCGCCACGCCTCCGCGCGGTCGATGGGGACCGGCCGGACGGCGTACGCGGTCAGGACGTCGGCGAGACCGTGCAGGGTCCGGCAGTCGCGCGTCCCGCACCCCCGGCAGATCGGCGTGCCGTCGGGGCCTTCGCCAGGCCGGTGCGCCGCGAGGACGCACGTCAGGCCCGCGGAACCGGCGAGCAGGAGCCGCCGCGAGTCCCGGACGAACTCGCGGGTGTACGGGTCGAGGCGCGCACCGGCCGGACCGGTCGCGAGCGCCTCCAGCGCGGACGCGTCGGCGCGCATCGCACTGGTCATCACCGCGTGCACGCGCCGGTGCGCCTGGGCGTGGTCCCATGCCGCGCGGCCGGTCACGCAGCCCACTCCCCCGCGAAGACGGCGGTGACGGTGCGTCCGTCGCCGTTGCCGTGCCAGCCCCAGCTCGCGGCGGTGAGCGAGATCGTCTGCAGGCCGCGACCGGACTCGTCGAGGTCGGCCGCCGCGACGGCCGCGGGCTCGCCCGGCCCGCCCTCGTCGGTGACCGACACCACGACACGGCCGCCGCCGCGGGCGATCTCGACGACGAACGCGCCGCCCGCCTGCCCGGACTTGGTGTGCCGGAGCGCGTTGACGACGAGTTCGTCCGCCGCGAGCAGGACGTCGTCCAGGTACGGGCAGCCGGCCAGCAGGCAGCCGACGAACCGCCGGACGGCGCCCGCCTGCTCGGGCCCGCCGGGGAAGGAGCGCCGCCAGCACAGCGGCAGGGACTCTGCTACCAGAAGCATCGCGGGGGTCATCGGAACCTCTCCGGATCGAGATCGACGTGACGTTGCGGATCGGCGGGGCAGCCCCGTCGATCGCGAACCAATCGTCACAGCCGGTGGCCGTCCGAGCACGCCGAACCGGCGATTCGGTGGCTCTGACCAGGGAAAACGCACGAACGGGTTCCAGGCATGCGATTCGCGCACGCGCGAACTTCGCACGTGCGCGAATCCCGTGGACGGGCGACCTGAGGCGAAAAGATCAGGACGGTGGTCCGGGCCACAGCTCTTCCATGAACACCTCGGACAACGGCGTGTGCGGCTGGTCGTAAACCCGGACCACGCTCCGGTACACCCCTTGGTCGCGCAGACCCTCCATGACGGCCTCCAGGTCATCGCCGTAGGAATCTGCGCCGTACCGCTCGGTCACGCTGTCCAGTAGGAGAAGCTCGGTCCCGTCCACGCGGTAGTGCTCCTGCTCGGGGAAGAGAAGACGGTGCATCGCCAGGTTCCGGTCGAGCTCCACGCAGCCGAGGTAGCTGACATCGGCGCCCGGCATCACGGCATCGAGGTCCGCGGCCTGCGCTCGCGTGAGATTCGTGACCGTGGCGACCGCGAGGGAGCCGCAGTTGATCTGCCCGGCCAGTTCCTCGACTTTGGGCATGCCCCCGCGAACCGGATTCCCGAGGAGGATGCCCTCGGCGACCTCGGTGGCGTCGGTGGCGTCGGTGCCGTCCGGCGGGAGCAGGCTCGCAACCGTTACCTCGAGGTCACGACGGTACTCGGGCACCGTGCGGGCCACCCTTGTCAGCACGGCAAGGTCGATGTGCGGCGGCATGTCCCGGCCCTCGTCGAAAAAGAACGCGACTTCCAGACGTTCCACCGTCTCCACCGCTCGCAACGGCACCTCGGCCACAGGGGGCGGGGCGTTGCGGACGTCGGCGACGTCCAGCACTCGCGGCATCGTGCGCCTGGACGTCAGGAGATTCCACAGAGCCTGTTCGGTGGTCTGCGGCTGTCCGAAGACCAGCGCGGAGATCCGGACGCGGCCGTCGGCGGACACCGACGCCACGCGGCCCAGCCCGGAGTAGACCTGCGGTTCCTCGGCGGCATCGTGGAGTGTCGTGCCTGCCGTGGCCGTCGTGAGCCATTGCGGATCGAAGCTGACGATCACGGACTGACCGCCGACGCTGAAGACGAGGTGCGGGTCCCGGGCCAGGTTTCCGCTCGGCGGCTGCGGCGGCGCCGCCGGTGGGTTGACACATCGCATGGACGCCTCGAAAGACACCAGCACACCTCCGCGCATCTTGCCCACGGTGGTCTCGTCGAGCACGACCGCCTCGGCGTCCCAGGCGTCGAACAGCGGCCTGACCTTGCCGACAAAGGTGCCGGGAGCCATCCCCTGACCGTGAAACGGCCTGGTGACGTCGAGTCCGGCGCTCCGCGCCACGGACATCACCGGCCCGCCCGCCGCGAGCATCGCGACACGCGGCAGGTTCACGAAGTCGACGTTCGCGAACCGGGACCGCCACACCCGGGCCGAACGTCGCAGTTCCTCAGCCAATTCCTCATCGGCGGGCTCCGCTTCGGGCACCACGATGATCGTGTTTATGACCACGTCGCCGCCAACGGAACCCGCTTGAACGACCGATCCGTCGGCGCGTCCGGAAAAGCTGATACGGCTGTCCGGTACCGGCGGCTCCCCCTTCTCTCGATCATTCTTTCGAAACACGTTCCACCCCGCCCGCTCGACTGGCCTCCATTCTGGCGGACGGGGCCGACATCATCGCCTATGAGCCACTGTCGGCCGCCAGCATGTGATCACTGTTGATCAGCTGGGCGAGCCGCTGCGCGAGGCGCTTCTTGCGATGCTCGTAGAAGTCGACGAATCCGGTGATGCCGTCGGGCAGCAGGTCCAGGTCGTTCTGCGTGGCGTACTGTTCGCGCGCCTCGGCCGAGGGAAAATGGTCGCCGTCGAGCCACTCCCACGGCCACCGGTTGCTCTTCTCCACGTTCGGCACACCCGCGAGGAGCTGGAGGTTGGGGAGGCCGTTCACCCGGGACCTGTACTCCTCGACCTCGTCGGCCGGGACGCCCGCCTTCGTCAGGGCGCTCGGGGTGAAGCGGGACTTCGGGAAGATGTGGTCCTCGTGGATCTGCTGGTCGAGGTTCAGCCCCGGATAGAGGATCGCCAGGACGGGGAACGTCCGCGGCTTCCGGTACTGGAGCTCGAGAAGCTCCTCGACCTCTTCGGCGCTGAACGTGAGCGCCTTCCCGCGTGAGGCCATCGCCGATTCGACCGCGCCGATCGGGAAGCCCGAATCCGGGCTGTCCCGGATGACCGTCTGGATATGACGCAGCAAGGTGTCCAGCCCGGAGCCCCAGACACCGCGCTTCAGGAGGCTGCGGAACACCCAGCGGCGGACGGCTGCCCGGTCGGCGGCGTGCGCACCCGCCTTGACGTAGCCGTCCCCGTGCCCGTGGGTGTGCAAGTAGTACGCGACGGGGATGACCACACTGTCCGCGCTCAGGTTGCGGCCGTTGAGGCCGAAGGACGCCAGCAGTTCGGCGGCGCGGAGCAGGCTCGCGCGGATCTCCGTCCAGCCCTTCTCCAACCGGCTCATGTTCGCCTTCGTGAAGTTGGAGATCTTGAACTGGAAGTCCGGGGCCTCGGTGAGCACCAGCGCGGTCTTCAACACGAGGTCCTTGCTGAACTGGAACTTGCCGGGGCCGTCGGCGAGGTCGGCGACCAGCGACCGGATCTCCTCCCGGGCGTCCCGTTCCTCCCACTGGTTGGTGGCCATCGACAGCAGCAGGTCGGAGTTCGACAGCTTGGTCCCGCCGCTGTTCACGCGGACGAAGATGTCCAGGACGCGCTCCGGGTCCTGGCTGTCCTCCTGGTAGGCGTTGATCGCCGGCTTCTTCCGGACGCCCTCGACCAGCTGGTCGAGCCGGTCGTACACCTCGGGCCAGCCGGAGGCGTCGCTGACGCCGCGCGCCTTGAGCTCCTGCATGATCCCGGACCCGCCCGACAGGCTCAGCACGTCCCCGACCCTGAACCAGGCGCGGACTCCGTCGATCTCCGCCTTGGCTTCCTCGTCGGTCAGGAATTGCAGGTTGTACTGAAGGCCCAGTTCGTTCTCGCCTTCGGGCTCGCGGAGCAGGTTCAGGTAGAGCCGCTTCGTCGGGTAAGCGTCCGGGTTGCCCACCCATCTGCGCGGCAGGCGCTCGGCGTGACTCCCGTAGAGGCCGATGTTGAGGGCCGTGAGCCGCTGCTGGCCGTCCAGTACCGCGATGGCGTCATGCCCGGCCGGAATGCTCGCTTTGGGTGCGTACGGCCGATTGAACTCGTGATAGTCGGTCAGGAAGTCATAGAAGGTGAAGTCGCCGACGTGTTCCTTCTCCAGGCCCCACAGCAGGAAAGAGCCCATCGGGTAGCCGCGCATCAGGCTGTCGAAGAGCGTGCGAATCTGATTCGTGCTCCACACGAACTCCCGCTGGATCGCGGGCAGCACCCATGACTTCTTGTGGACCTTCGCCAGCGCGTCCTCGACCGTGATCGCCGGCAGAAAACCCATACGGCACCCATCCTCACATCGGCATGTTCTTCGCAAACGTGCATAAGACTCTACGGGAACACCTCGACAGGCGCGCCGAAATCATCGAGGCCGCGTCACGCATCGTCGACCGTTGAGCCCGGCGAGGTGGCCGTTACCCCGCCGACGGCGTGGGCCGAACGCACCGACTCCCGCCGAATCCGGGCGTAAACTGACACCGCCTCGCCGAGGCTGCTCCCACCATCCCCACGTAGCGCGACGACGCGAGATCGAAGGATGCGAATGGTGGGCACCGGACGTTACCGGTCGGTCTTTCACACGGAACTCCCCGCCGACGAGGCGTTCACGGCCGCGAACCGGGAACTGCGCGGCTGGCTCGGCGGCAAGAACCTGGACCGTGAGGCGTTCGACCGGGGCAGTGCCCGTGTGGGCAAGGACGGTCAGGTCGTACTGGCCCTCTCCCGGAACACGGCCGACGGCGGGCAGACCCGGCGGTGGCAACTCCGCGAGCCCAAGGACGACGGCTCGTGGGTGACGACGCTGACCGTCCACGCCCCGGGACGGGCGCACGGTTCGGTCCGAAGCTGGTTCTGGCTGGACGTCGAGTTCCTCGGCTCACCCCACGCCGAATCGGACTCCGACGACGCTTCCCCGTTCCGGGCCGCCGCCGTGCCCCGGCTCGCCCGCGGCCTGCTCGACGCGGTCGACGCGCAGGACTCGCTCGCGGAGGTGCGGGAGAAACCGGTCCTGGTACGTCCTCCGTCCGTCGAGCCACTGATCCATGTGCTGTGCGATCCCGACCGCCGGATGCCGGTGATCGTGGCGAGCGCCCATCCGCAGCGCGACTTCGAGTCTTGGCGCGGGACGATCGAGCGGGCCACGCGGTTCGCGGCCGGGCTGGCGGCGCTCTACCTGCTCGACCCGCACGCCATGGAAGAGTTCAACCGGGAGATCGGCGCGTCCCACGCCGTTTGGGGCGGCGCTGTACGCACCTACCTGCCCGACGTCGATCCGGCGACGGCCGAGGACGCGCGCCGCCACCGTGTGCTGACACCGGCCCGGGTGGAGGACGATCCGCGTCGCGTCCAGGGGCTCCTCGCGGGCCTGCCCCGTCGGCTCAGCGCGGAGGCGCTCCTCCCCCGCCCGCTGGCGGGACTCAGCCGGGCGCTGCTCTCCGAGGACGTCCCCGCAGCACGGCCCGGCGCCGCATCGCCGGACGATCTGCGCGAGATCGCCGCGCTCCGGGAGGAGAACGAACGGCTCCGCGGCGGCTACACGGCGGCGCTGGAACTGGTCGACGAGGCGGGGCGCGTCGAGGAGGCCCTCGCGCGCCGCAACAGCGAACTGGCGGCCCTCTCGACCCAGTTCAGCGCGGTGAACCAGCACGCGGAGTCCCTCCGAGACGAAGTCCGGGCGCTGCGGCGACGTCTCGTCCAGGCCGGGCGCAAAGCGGACACCTACACCCCGCCCGAAGAGCGGACGTTCCTGCCGGCCTCCTTCGCCGAACTCCTCGACCGCGTCGAGGAACTCGAACGGGTCGAGTTCACCGGCGACGAAGACCAACCGCTGCACATGGACGAGATGCCGAGCGCGGCGTCCTGGGCGCAGACAGCGTGGCAGGCGATGCTCGCCATGAACGACTACGCGGAGGCGAGCGCGACGGGCCGATTCTCGGGCGGTTTCCGTGCTTGGTGCACCGAGCCCCCGTCCGGAGCTCATGCGATCAGCGCGGGGAAGGTCGCCGCCGACGAATCGGACACGGTGAAGGCCAGCGCCAAGATGAGCCGCGCCCGGCTGCTCCCGGTTCCGGTCGAGGTGGACCCCTCCGGCAGGCTGCACATGTGGGCGCACGTCCGTCTGGGTGGGGGCGCAGGGATGAGTGCGCCCCGGCTGCACTACGCCGACGCCGTCAAGCAGATGGGGAAGATCTACATCGGCTACCTGGGCCCGCATCTACCGGTCAAGTCCACCAACTGACAGACCGACACGCCGACAACTTCCCATTTCGCCGCATAGCGGTCAGTTATTGAAAAGTGGTTGCGGTGGGGCACCCGTGGTTGATGAGGTTCACGAGTGCAAATCCAGCGAGTGAGGATCCGGAACTACCGATGCCTGCGTGACGTGGACATCAGCTTCGACGCCATCACGACCTTCATAGGCCCCAACGGCGTCGGCAAGTCAGCCGTCCTGCGCGCTCTGGACTGGTTCTTCAACGGCTCAGAGAAGGACCTCACCGACGACGACGTGTGGGCGGAAGCCGAAGAACGGGTGATCAGCGTCGAGGTCGAGTTCTGCGACCTCACACCCGAGGATCGGGCGGAGCTCGGCAAGTACGCCACCGGAGACACCGAGACCGTCCGGCTTTGGCGGCGCTGGGAGAACGACAAGGCGAAGCTCTCGGGGCACATGCGCGCCTATCCGGCGTTCGCGGAAGTGCGGCAGGGTGCGAGCGGTCAGCTCAGCCGGTATCGGGCGCTTCAGAAAGAGATGCCCGACCTTGGCCTGCCGTCCGCGAAGAGCGCGCAGGCCGCCGAGGACGCGATGGCCGCCTGGGAAAGAGCCAATCCCGACAAGCTCGCCTTCATGGACACGCCGGTCGACGGTCACTTCTTCGGCTTCGCCGGCCAGGCGAAGATGACGGGCCTGTTCGACTACGTCTTCGTCAGCGCGGACCTCCGAGCGGCCGACGAGGGCCCCGACGTCAAGGGGTCCATCCTCGGCCGCATCATGGCCCAGGCCATCGACAGCACGGGGGCCGACGAGGCCATGCGCGAGGAACAGGCGGCGTTCGAGAAGAATCGGGGCACGATCTACCGCAACCATTTCGACAAACAGCTCGGCGACCTTTCGGATGAGCTGAACCGGCAGGTCGGGCAGTACATCACCGGCCGGACACTGCGTGTGGGCTCTCGTGTTCCGCCGCTCCGGATACCGGCAGCCGAGTTCCAGGTCTCGGTGGAGGACGGCTCCGCCAGCACCCGCATCGACCAGCAGGGACACGGCTACCAGCGGACCGTGCTGATCAGCGTGCTCCAGATACTGGCGGACAGGAAGGCCAGTGAGGCGGGACGGACGGTTTTCCTGGCCATCGAGGAGCCGGAGCTGTTCCAGCACCCGATCCAGGCTCGGACGTTCGCGTCGGTGCTCCGTGATCTGGCCGAGAGTCCGGAACGCGGCGTCCAGGTCTCCTACGCCACGCACAGCCCGTACTTTTTGGAGACGGAGGGCTTCGACCAGATCCGCCGGATCACCCGTGGCATCGAGGGAAAGGCACCGGCGGCCCGCGTCCATTCGACCACGCGGGCGGCTGTCCAAAAAAGACTTGGCAAGGATGCGGTACCGGGCCAAACCCGCAAGCAGGCGGATTTCGCGAACAAGATCGCGACGCCTACCTTACGGACATGCCGGAGGCCATGTTCGCGCACGCCGTGATCCTGGTCGAGGGGATCACCGATAAGGGGGCCCTGGAGGGCTGCGGGCAGCGGGACGACAAGCTGAACCGGTCCGGCGTCATGGTCGTGTCGGTCAAGGGCAAGCAGAACCTTCATCTGCCGTATGCGATCCTCACGGAACTGGGCATCCCGACGTTCCTAGTGTTCGACGGTGACGCGTCCGTCCAAGGACAGCAGCCCGATGCGAAGGATGTGGACGGCAGTAACCTGAAGAACAAGATCAAGCAGGCCGCCGACAGGAACCGCAGTCTTCTCGCTCTCCTGGGCGAGGAGCCGGTGGATTGGCCGGAGACCAAGGTGACGGCCGCCTACGCCGTCTTCCAGGACACCTTGGAGGTCTTTCTCACGGAGCGTTGGCAGGAGTGGGTGAACACGAAGAAGCAGCTCGTCGAGAACGGTGAGTGCACCGACGGGAAGAGCGAGCACACCTACCGGCAGGCCGCGTTGAAGGCAGCGGACCCGCCGGACCAACTACTGAAGATCATCGCGCAGGCGCGTCTGATGGCCAAGCAGAACTGAGGGCGAGCGAAGTGAGGGGCCACGCGGCCGGGCCGTGTGGCCCCTCACCCATCAGAGCAGCATGCGTCGCCAGTCCGGACTGCGCTTCCGCGAGCCGCACGTCGTCCAGCGCCATCCGCGAAGTCCACTTTGATCTCTTTTGGAAAGAAGTGGCAGCATTTAAGCCGCACCCTTGACCAACATTACAGAAGAGACAAATCCGGACTTAGCTGTACGGGCAGCACCGAGGACAACTGTCCATCGAGTCAAAAACTCGCACGCCCAAATTTCACGTGCGAAATTTGGATGTGCGAATTTCCCGCTTACGGTTCAGATGTCGCGTTCTCTGGGTTACATTGCCACTACACGTTGATCGCGGAGAGTTAGCAATCAATGCGGCAAGTAGTTCCCCGAGGTCAGGGAGGCTTCGTGTCAAGCCCCTATATGCGGCGGCAGCGTCTGGCCGCCGAGCTCCGAAAGATCCGTGAAGATCGCGGTCTCACCCTCGACGAACTGGCTCAGCGAGTCTTCTTGTCTCGCACGAAGATGACTCGGCTGGAGAACTGCCAGATCCGTCCGGACCTTCACGAGATCCTGAACGTCCTCGACGTGCTCGAAGTCGAGGGAAGCAAGCGGGAAAAGCTCATCAACCTCACGCGAGAGGCTGGCCAGAAGGGATGGTGGGACCGCTACGGCATGTCCATGGGGCCTCGCCAGAAGCTCTACGCCGACCTCGAAGCCCACGCGGCTTCCATCCGAAGCTACAACCAGGCTGGCTTCCCGGTGATGCTCCAAACGAGCGAGTTCATGGACGAGCTGGTACGGCTCGACGAGTGCCAGGGCCCGCTCGACTACCAGCCGGACCGGATGGCACGCGCACGCGAGCAACGCCAGGAAGTTCTCCTCCGCTCAGGCGGTGCCGCTTACGAAACCATCCTGGATGAGTGCGTCGTCCACCGCCTGGCCGTCCCACCGACCGTCATGGCGCGGCAACTCCTCCACCTTGTCGAGGTGGTCAGCTCCCACGAGCAAATCAGTCTCCGGCTCCTGCCTCCCAGCGTCGCGCTTCCCGGTGGCCTGCTCCCCAAGGCGTCCTTCTTCATCTACACGTTCACTGAGAAGAGCGATCCGGAGACGGCGGTCGTCGACACCGTCAACACCGACCTCGTCCATACCAAGCGACAGGAGGTGGAGCGCTACAAGCATATGTATGACCGCTTGAGAGAGGCTTCGCTCTCCGCGCAAGAAACAGTCGGCTTCCTCATGCGGGTAGCCAACCGTCTCGCCGACAGGTCAGGATCGGAGACATGAGCACGTATTTTCACAACTGGCGCAAGTCACGCCGAAGTGATCCGAACGGCGCATGCGTCGAAGTTGGGCGGGCAACCGAAGGCGTCGTGGGCGTCCGAGATTCCACGCTCGGCGAGAGTAGTCCGGTCATTGAGCTGTCCCCCCATGGATGGACAACGCTCCTGAGTACCCTCCGCAGCACAACTGGGCAATGACGAACGTTCGTACCGGCCGCCGGTAACCGGCACCGCCCCGCCGTCCGAGCGGGCATCCCGCCAAGCCCACCGCCCCCATACCTGCGACGGTCCGGCCTCGCCCGTGGGACCACGGGCGAGGCCGGACCGTCGGCGGACTACTGGAGGCCGCGGACCTGGCGGCCGAGCGAGGAGTGCGGAGACAGCAGGGCATCGGCGACGCGGCCGCCCGCGTCCTTGGTGCCACCGCCGAAGTTCAGGGAGCCCGAGGCGCCCGAGCGGGCGGCCACGTTCTCCCAGTACCGGGCGTCGCGTTCCCAGCGACGTCCGCGAGCAGGGCCAGTAGCCCGTCCACGGTCTGGCCCCCGTCGCTCCACGACATGATCGGGTTCGCGGCGACACCGATTCCCGCCAGGACCGCGGGCGCGGAGATCGCGGACCGCGCGGCAAAGTACGGGAACAGCTCGGTCACAAGCGTCGAGAGCGCGTCGACGACCTCCCGCTCGATCTGCTCGGGAGCCACCTCCTCCGGCAGCTTGTCCTCGTGGACCGTCGCCGACGACAGCCCGATGCCGTTACGGCCGAAGATCGAGGTGAGGACCAGTCCCCGCAGGGCGGAGAGGGTGACCACCTCGGGGTCGGTCTTGCCGAGCTGCCGCTTACGGGACTGGACGAGCGTGGAGAGCGGAACGAGCTTCCCCTCCTGCTCGACCTTGACCGCGTCCGCGATGCGGTGGGCGAGATGGGTGCCGAAGTCGCGCTGGTCCATCGACATCGCGAGGTTCTTCGCGACCGGGACGCCCTCGACGTTGCGGTCGTAGAAGATCTGCCGGGCGTCCTCGACGCTCAGCCCCCAGTAGAGCTCGAACGGAAGCCGGACCCCGGCCAGCTCCTCGACCGTCAGGCCGTACTTCGCCGGGTTGTCGGACAGCTCGTGCAGGGCGGTCACCTGCGTCTCGCCGTCGATGGCCACGACCGGCGTGCCGGCGGTCAGCGTGAGGGTGCAGATGCCGCTCCCCGGGATCAGCTCCTCGCTCGCCGCACCGGGCTCCTTCGAGAGCCAGAGGGTGATCGGCGGCGTGGACCAGGCCGCGCCGAGCTCCTTCTTAATCCCGTCGCCGATGTAGCGGGCGTACTTGTCGACGTTCTTGCCCTTCTGCGTTCCCTTCAGCATCCGCTGGACGAGCTCGCGGACCTCGGCGTGCCGCTTGGTGGAGCCCGAGGCGTGCTTGAGCGCCCGCTTGTCCTCCTGCTGCCGCGGCGACGGAACGAGCTGGAGAAGAGTCGGCAGGGCGATCGTCCCGACGCCCGCGGTCGGACGGAACGCGGCGACGGTGACCCGGATGCCCTCGGGGGCGGCGGACGGCATGGACATGGCGGTCATGGAGGGGATCCCTTCGGAGGTGATCTCTCTGAAACTACCGACAGGAGAACATGCCACTGAAAGCACTGTCAATCCATAATCGCCAAAAGAGCGGGGGTGTACAGTGATTCTCGTCCGCGTAGATCGACACCGTAGAAGGCCGATATGCCCCCGCAGTCCGAGCAGTTGACCGCAGCCGACATCTCCCGGTTGGCCGAGGTCACGCGTGCCACGGTGAGCAACTGGCGTCGCCGCCACCCGGACTTCCCGCAGCCGAGCGGCGGGACCGCCGCCAGCCCCACCTACGACCGCGGCGCCGTCGAAGCCTGGCTGGCCGCACGTGGCCAACTCCCCGAACGGTCCGCCGAGGACGATGTGCGGGCGGAACTGAGCCGTCCACGCGGAGTCACCCCGCCCCACCGGCTCTATCCGGTGGTGGTAGCCGCGAGCCGGATGAGCCCCGGTGAGCTGGAGATCCTGCTCAAGGTCTCCGACACTGCGTTGGCGGAAGGGCTGACAACGATCGCCGCACCATTCACGGTAGACCCGCCGGGGGACGAGCGGACGCCCTTCACCGCAGACGACGCGGGCCGCCTGCGTACCGTCCTCGACTACGTGCGGGAGGCCGGCGCGCCCGCCGCCCTCGACCTGCTCTCCGAGCGGCAGGGCACCGCCCCCGGCGTGCGCGGCACCTTCTCCACCCCCCAGTGGGCGGCCGAACTCATGGCGGACGTGGCGATACGGGACGATTCCGTCCCCGAGACCGTCCTGGACCCGGCGTGCGGCACCGGCGGCCTCTTGGCGGTCGCCGCGCGGAGAGGGGCCACCGCCTTCCTCGGGCAGGACATCGCCGTGCCCCAGGCCGCGCTCGCCGCCGCCCGGATCGCCGTCACCGCCCCCGATGCCGCCACCGCCGAGATCCGGGCGGCGACAGCCTGCGGGACGACGCGTTCCCCGGCCTCGCGGCCGACATCGTCCTGTGCAACCCACCGTTCGCGACTCGCGACTGGGGACACGACGAGGTCGCGTTCGACGACCGGTGGGTCTATGGCCTGCCGCCCAAGAGCGAGTCGGAACTCGCGTGGGTGCAGCACTGCCTCGCACACCTGAAGCCCGGCGGTCGAGCAGTCCTCCTGATGCCGCCCGGCGCGGCCGAGCGGCCCACCGGGCGGGACATCCGCACCGCGCTCGCCCGCGACGGCGCCGTCCGGGCCATCGTCGCCTTCGCCGCCGGTACCGCACCGCCGTTCAACATCGGCCTGCACATGTGGGTCCTGCAGCGCCCCGACGGAGAGCGTCCGGAGGAGACCCCGGTCCTGTTCGTGGACACGGCCAACTTCCGCGAGGACCTCCAGGGGGACGCACTCCGCGAGACCATTACCGCCCTCTGGAGTACGTACCTACGCGCCCCGAAGAGCTTCGAGGCGGTGCCGGGCACGGCCCGGACCGTCCCTGTGCTCGACCTGCTTAACGCGGCCACGGACCTCAACCCGGCGCGGCACGTCCGCACGGCCGCGCCGATGTCCACGCCCGTCCAATACGCCGCCGCGCTCAACAAGCGCCGGGGCCGGTTGCGCCACGCGGCCGACGCGCTGCTCTCGTTCGCCGGTACCGAGGATTGGCGGCCCGTGGGCGCGGAGCCGGTCACGTGGCGCACGGCCTCGGTCGCCGACCTGTTGCGCGGCAACGCCCTCGATCTGCAACGCGGGCCGTCCACGTCCCGCGCGACGTCCAGAAGAGGCGCGCGCGGTGGCGGCCCCGCCCCCGTGATCCGTCCGGACGCCCGGGTCTTCACCGCACGGGACGTGACGAGCGGCGGCCCGGCGACGGGACTGCCCGCCGAACACGAACTGGCAACGCCGTTCGTCGTCCAGGCGGACGACATCCTGGTGCCGGAGGTCGTCCGCAGCAGAATCACGCCCCGCGTGGCCGATGATCAGGACGCAGGCCACCTGCTCGGCCCGCACCTGATCCTCTTCCGGCCCGACCCCGAACGCCTCGATCCCTGGTTCCTCGCCGGTTTCCTCGCCACCGAGGGCAACATGCGCAACGCGACGGCCGGGAGTTCGATCGTGCGGATCGATGCGTCCCGGCTACGCGTCCCGCTGCTGCCAATGGACGTCCAGCGCCGCTACGGCCGGGCGTTCCGGCGCGTCTACGCGCTGCGCCGGGCCGCGCACCTCACCGGACGCCTCGCCGAGCTAACCGCGCGGGAGTTGGACGTCGGCCTGTCCGGCGGCGTCCTGGAGCCCCCCGCGTCTTCCGCGGTTACGGCACGGCCGCGCCCGCGATCCACGACCATTGAACCCCACACCCCCAAGCCCGAAAGGACGACCTTGGACACCGGCAAGCACGCGGAGCTCACGAACCGAGCCTGGTCGGTCGCCGACCTGCTGCGCGGCAACTACAAGCAGTCGGACTACGGCAAGGTGATCCTGCCGTTCACCGTGCTGCGGCGGCTCGAGTGCGTCCTCGAACCGACCCGCGAGAAGGTGCATCAGGTCTACGAGCTGCGCAAGAACCAGGACCTCGAACTGGACCGGTTCCTCCGTCGTGCCGCCGAACACCGCTTCTACAACACCAGCGACTACACCCTCGAAAAAATCGCCTCGGACCCGTCACAGACGGCCAAGCATCTCCTCGCCTACATCGGCGCCTTCTCCCCCACGCCCGCGAAGTCCTGGAGAAGTACGAGTTCGCCCAGCAGGTCAAGCGGCTGGAGGGCGCGAACCTCCTCTACAAGGTGATCGGCCGATTCGCCGACCTGGACCTGCGCCCCTCGGTCGTGAACAACCACCAGATGGGTTACGTGTTCGAGGACCTCATCCGACGTTTCGCCGAAGCGTCGAACGAGACGGCCGGTGAGCATTTCACACCGCGCGAGGTCATCGAACTCATGGTCAACCTGCTGCTGGAGCCCGACCACGACGCGCTCACCGTCCCGGGGACGGTCCGTACCGTCCTCGACCCTGCCTGTGGGACGGGCGGGATGCTGACCGCGGCCGAAGAGCACATCCGCGACATGAACACCGACGCGACGGTGAAGGTCTACGGCCAGGAACTCAACCCACACTCCTGGGCCATCTGCCGCTCGGACCTGATGATCAAGGGACAGGACCCCGACAACGTCAAGCTCGGAAACTCGTTCAGCGACGACGGCCACAAGGACGAATCCTTCGACTACGTCCTCGCCAACCCGCCCTTCGGCGTCGAATGGAAGAACGTCAAGGACGAGGTCGAGTGGGAGCACAACAATCTCACCGAGAGCGGCCGGTTCAGCGCTGGCCTGCCCCGCATCAACGACGGCTCGCTCCTGTTCCTGCAGCACATGATCTCGAAGATGAAGCCGCGGGAGAAGGGCGGTAGCCGCATCGCCATCGTCTTCAACGGCTCCCCGCTCTTCACCGGCGCCGCCGGGTCCGGCGAGTCCGAGATCCGCCGTTGGATTCTCGAGAACGACTGGCTCGAAGGCATCGTCGCCCTCCCGGACCAACTCTTCTACAACACCGGCATCTCGACCTACTTCTGGGTTCTCACCAACCGCAAGAATCCCGATCACCGCGGCAAGGTCATGCTGGTTGATGCCCGCGAGCACTTCGCCAAGATGCGCAAGTCCCTCGGCGACAAGCGCAAGTACATCACCCGCGACCAGATCGAGGACCTGACTCGGCTCTACTCCGACGCCCTCCAGGTCGCTAAGGACGCCGAACACCCCTTGCATGGCAAGGCGAAGGTCTTCAAGAACGAGGACTTCGGCTACCGTCGCATCACCGTCGAGCGGCCCCTCAAACTCCGTTTCGAGGTCACGGACGCGACGCTCGAAGCCATCCGCGACTCGGCCAAGCTCGAAAACCACATCAACACCGACACCATGGCTGACGCCCTGCGGCCTCTCGTCGGCAAGAGCTGGGGCAAGAAGCTCGACGCCTACGACGCCATCCGGGAAGCCCTGAACGACGCGGGCCTGCTCTGGCCCGGCAAGCAACCTTTCGCCAACGCACTCCGCGACATCGTCGGCGTCCGCGACCCCGACGGCGAGGTGCAGATGAAGAAGAAAGAACCCGAGCCCGACTCCGAGCTGCGTGACTTCGAAAACGTCCCCCTCGACGAGGACGTCGAAGAGTACCTCCGCCGCGAGTACTTCCCCACGTCCCCGACGCCTGGATCGACCACGCCAAGACCAAGATCGGCTACGAGATCCCCTTCACCCGCCACTTCTATGTCTACACCCCGCCCCGCCCCCTGAGCGAGATCGACGCCGAACTAAAGACCCTCGAAGTCGAAATCCAAACCCTCCTGAGCGAGGTGACCGAGTGAATCACCTACTTCCCTTGAAGCGTGTGGCACGCCTCAACTATGGCGATGCCCTCCCGACAGAAGACCGGATCGCCGGGGACTATCCCGTACTAGGCTCAGGTGGCCCTTCCGGAACACATAAACACGCGAACTTCCAAGCACCAGGCATCGTTATCGGACGCAAGGGAAGTTTCGGGTCGATTCACTGGGCACCTGCCGGCGGCTTCGCCATTGACACGGCCTACTACATAGACAGCAGAAGTACATCCGTCGATCTCCGGTGGCTGTATTACGCTCTCAACGCCGTAGATCTTCGAGGTGCATCACAGGATGTCGGAGTACCAGGATTGTCCAGGGAAGCAGCCCATGAAGTACTAATCCCGGTACCACCCGAACCGTCAGAACAGGGTCGCATCGCCGATTTTCTCGACGCCGAGACTTCAAGGATCGACCAACTCGCGAAAGTCAAAGAGCGTTCTTCTGAACTTCTCGAAGAAAGGAGAATAGCTCTAACTAGTCAACTCTGCTTCCGTGGCACCGAAGCAGTAAACACACTTCGGGGCAGCGAGATTGGATCTATCGGAAAAATTCCCAGACACTGGCAAGTGGTCCGAAACAAAACCTTCATCACGGAGGTGACTAGTCTATCGAAAACCGGGGAGGAGGAACTTCTCACTGTTTCCCACAAAACGGGCATTACCCCTCGAAGTGAAAAGACGGTATATATGTTCATGGCCGAGTCGCGGGTCGGCTATAAGCAGTGCCGTCCCGGCGACCTTGTAATCAATACCCTCTGGGCCTGGATGGGAGCCCTTGGCGTTTCTCGCTATTATGGCATCGTGAGTCCGGCATATGGGGTCTACCGCTTCACCTCGAACGAAGCCAATCCAGAATATTTCGACTACCTGTACCGGACGCCTGAGTATGTCTGCGAGATGACTCGACACTCAAAGGGTGTCTGGACCTCGCGACTTCGACTCTACCCTGAGTCGTTCCTGGCTCTGAATACCCCCATGCCGCCACGTGTCGAGCAGGACAACATAGTCGAAACTCTAAAAAGGGAACTTGAACCGGATAGGCAACTTCGGTCAGTCATACAGCGATCCTCCGAGGTATTGGCGGAGCGGCGGCGGGCGTTGATTACGGCTGCTGTTACCGGGGAGTTCGACGTGTCCACGGCGAGTGGGCGTGGGGTGGAGGTGTGATCCGGTGAGTCCTATGCACCACGAGTCCGTGTTCGGTGACGCCATCGTCTCCGCGATGGTCGACAACGACGTGTGGGAGCTGGGCAGCAGCTCCGACTACCGGCCTGAGCTGGGGTTGGACACTGCACAGCTCTACGCCTTCATCGGGGAAACGCAGCCGGAGGAGTGGGAGGAGCTCCTCGCCTTCTACGGGGACGACCCCGACGCCGCGCAGCTCGGCTTCGCCAAGCGGGTCGGGCAGGCGATCGAGACCGAGGGTTTGCTCGACGTCCTGCGGCGCGGGGTGAAGGACCGTGGTGTGCGGATCCGAGTCGCGTACTTCAAACCGTCGCTCGTCCGGTCCGACGACGTCTTGGACGACTACCGCAGGAACCGGCTGACCGTCGTCCGGGAACTGGAGTACGCGACGAAGTACGGCGGGAAGGGCAAGCGGCTCGACCTGGCCTTGTTCCTCAACGGCATTCCGGTGGCGACGGCGGAACTGAAGAACCCGATCACCGGGCAGGGCGTCGAACAAGCCAAGCAGCAGTACCGGCATGACCGAGACCCGAGCGAGCCGATCTTCGCGAAGCGGGTCGTCGCGAACTTCGCGGTGGACCCCGGCCTGGTGTTCGTCGCGCCGCAGTTGCGCGGGAAGGCGACGCGGTTCCTCCCGTTCAACCAGGGGTCGGCGGGGGCCGGCGAGTCCGGTGGGCGGGGCAACCCGAAGGCGAAGCTCGGCAAGTACGCGACGTCCTACCTCTGGGAAGAGGTGTGGCAGTCCGACAACTGGCTGGACCTGCTCGAGCGGTTCGTGCATCTGGCGAAGGAGAAGGGGCCGGACGGGCGGGTCGGCAAGACGCTGATCTTCCCTCGCTACCACCAGTGGGACGCCGTCCGGCGGATGAGCACGCACGCCGCGACGCACGGCAGCGGGCACAACTACCTGGTCATGCATTCGGCCGGGTCCGGGAAGTCCAACACGATCGCGTGGCTCGCGCACCGGCTGACGTCCCTGCACACGCCGACCGACCCGGCGGCGCTCGATCCGGCGGCGGTGAAACGAGGCATCAAGCCGGGGGAACCGGTCTTCGACAAGACCATCATCATCACCGACCGGACCAACCTGGACGGGCAACTCCGCGAGACCGTCGGCAGCTTCGAGCAGACCGCGGGGCTCGTCGTGAAGGTGGACGGACAGGGGGAGGCGAAGTCCGCTCAGCTCGCGAAGGCGCTGTCCAGTTCGAGCGGGAAGATCCTCACGGTGACCCTGCAGACGTTCCCCGCCCTGGTGGACTATCTGCGGGAGAACCCGGTGGAGATCCAGGGGCGCCGGTTCGCGATCATCGTGGACGAGGCGCACTCGTCTCAGTCCGGGGACGCGGCCACGGCCGTCCGCAAGACACTGCGCGGCATGGGCCTCGACGCCGACGACGAGGACCAGGGCGCCGCGAAGGCGGCAGCGGACGACGTCGAGGCCAAGCTGAAGGAGATGGCGGCCGAGCGCGGCCACAGCGACAACCTGTCCTACTTCGCGTTCACCGCGACGCCCAAGCACAAGACCCTGGAACTGTTCGGCGAGCTGCGAGCGGACGGGCACTACTGGCCGTTCCACACGTACTCGATGCGGCAGGCCATCGATGAGGGGTTCATCCTCGACCCGCTGCGCAACTACGTCACGTACGGGACGTTCTGGAAGCTGGTCAACAACAACCCGACGGACCGCGAGGTGGATCCGGCCAAGGCCAACCCACTGCTGGCCCGGGTCGCGGCGGCCGGCTCGGTGCCGCGGCAGGCGCACGAAATCGTGGAGCACTTCCGGACCCACACGGCGGGACGGGTCGGCGGGCGCGCCAAGGCGATGGTGGTCACGGGGTCCCGCCACAGCGCCGTCCAGATGAGCCGCGCGATCAAGCAGCACATCAAGGACCAGGGCTACAAGGGCATCGGCGTGCTGGTGGCGTTCTCCGGTTCCCTCCCCTACGACGGGGAGGAGGTCACCGAGTCCAGCGAGAACGGCGGGCTTCCTGAGAAGGGGCTGCCGAAGGCGTTCGCCTACACCCGTCAGGACGACTCGGCCGTGAAGAAGGGCGGCGCGGGGCAGACCGAGTACCGGATCCTGGTGGTGGCGGAGAAGTACCAGACCGGGTTCGACCAGCCGCTGCTGACGACCATGTACGTCGGCAAGAAGCTGGCGGGCATCGCGGCCGTGCAGACGCTGTCACGGCTGAACCGGACCGCGCCGCGCAAGTCGCAGGCGGACCTGGCTGTCCTCGACTTCGTCAACGACACCGAGCAGATCCAGGACGCGTTCCGCGACTTCTACGAAGTCGCCGCGACCCTTCCGTCCGACCCGAACATGCTGTACCAGGCGCAGAGCCGGGTGATGCGGCCCGACATCCTGCTCGAGTCGGAGATGCGGGCGTTCGCGGAGGCGTACACGGCGGCGGACGCGACCGCGGGCGGCGATCAGGGCGCGTGGGCGAAACTGCACCCGGAGCTGTACCGGCACATCGAACCGGCCGCCAAGCGGCATGCGGAGCTGCTGTTCGGCGAGGACGAGGACGACCAGCAGACCGCGGAGGACTTCCGCGCCGACCTGCAGGACTACACGCGCAAGTACGCGTTCCTGTCGCAGATCGTCCACTACCGGGACGCCGAGCTCGAACTCCTGTACCGGTACGGCCGGTACCTGCTCAACCGGCTGGAGCGGCGGCAGGACGGGAGCGTGGACATCGGCGAGATCGACCTGTCCCATCTGCGGCTGGAGAAGACGGGCGAACACGACCTCGGCCTCGCGCCGGAGGGGCCCGTGGTCGTCGACGGGTTCGGCGACGGCGCGGGCGGCGCCCAGGAACCGGAGAAGTCGCCGCTGTCGGAACTGGTCGAGAAGTTCAACGAGCGGTACGGGACCGAGTTCACCGAACAGGACGTCCTCACGCCGTTCGAGGAGGCGAAGGCCGACCGCAGGGTCCGCCTCGCGGCGGTCGCCACGCCCGACCCCGACGCGTTCGGCCCGGTGTTCGACGAGGTCTTCGAGGACAAGATGATCGACCACATCGACTCCATGGCGGAGCTCGGCCGCAAGTACTTCGAGCCCGGTGGCGACTTCCGGTCCCGGCTCAACGGGACCGCCCGGCGGGCCGCCTGGAACATGATCCGCCGCGAGGAGGGCGTGGAGGAGGTCGCCTGAATCCTGGACGCGCGATGACGGCAAGTACCACACTGGTCCCTCGACACGGCAAAAAGCCACAGAACCACGCGACTCGGGAGACCCGTGGCAACGGTGATCGGTGACCGGTACGAACTGGTCGAGGAGCTCAAGCCCGGCGGGATGGGACGGGTCTGGCGCGGTTACGACACCGTGCTGGACCGTCCCATCGCGGTGAAGCAGATCCGTTCGGACGTGATCCGGTCGGACGAGCAGGCGCGGATGTTCGCCGAGCGGTTCCGCCGCGAGGCCCGGGTCACCGCGCGGATCAACCATCCCGGCGTCCCGCAGGTGTACGACGCGGTGCTCGACGACACGTTCGAGCACCTGTACCTGGTGATGGAGCTGGTCGGCGGCGCCACCCTCAGTTCGTTCCTGCGGTCGAGCGGCGCGCTGCCGATCGCGTGGGCGGCGTCCGTGGCCGCCCAGATCTGCACCGTCCTGTCGTACGCGCACGCGATCCCGGCGGTGCACCGCGACCTCAAGCCGGGCAACGTGATGGTGGCGCCGGACGGCACCGTGAAGCTCCTCGACTTCGGTGTCGCGGCGATCCTGCGTGCGGACGTCACGCGGATCACCGAGGCGGGGGCACACGTCGGCACCGCGCGATACATGGCACCTGAGCAGATCAAGGACGCGCAGGTCAGCCCGCAGACCGACCTGTACGCGCTCGGCTGCGTACTGCACGAGCTGCTGGCGGGCCGGCCACTTGCGGGCGGGACCAACGAGGCCCACCACCTGTACCAGCATCTGCACCGGGCGCCGCGGCCGCTCCGAGAGTTCCGTGCGGACGTCCCGGAGGAGCTGGAACGTCTCGTCGGGCAGCTGCTGGAGAAGGCACCGGAGCGGCGGCCCGCCGACGCGCAGGAGGTGTTCGAGCGACTCCTGCCCTTCCTGCCGGAGCGCGGCGCCCCGAGCCTGGCCGTCGGCGAGGAGTCGCCGGACGGAATGCCCGACCCGACTCGTCCCTACCGGGCGCCGTACGCGCCGCGGGCCCGCGCGGCGCAGGTGGAGAACGAACCGGCGCGACCCGGGTCGAGCCCACCCCGGCACCCGACCCGTCCGTGGCCCGGGACGCGATCACGGAGGCGTTCAGCCGTTCGGAGCGCCTGCTGGACGACGGGCGTTTCACGCAGGCCGCCGAGGTGCTCCAGGCCGCGATCGACCAGGCGGCGCCCGCCGTCGGCACCGATAACGCGCAGGTGCTGAAGCTGCGGCAGTGGCGCGCCGCGGCGCTGGAGCTCGGCGGCGACGTCCGCCGCGCGCTGCCCGAGTTCGACCGGCTCGCCGCCGCGTTCGCGCGGACCGGCGGCCCCCGTCATCCGCAGGCGCTCGCCTGCCGCAGGCAGGCTGCCTACTGCCGGGCGCAGCTCGGCGAGGCGGGCGCGGCGCTCCAGCAGTTCCGGGACGTGCTGGAGGACTACCGGGCCGCCGAGGGGGACGGGAACGAGGCCGTGGGGGAACTGCGGCGCGACATCGTCATGCTGCTGCTGGCCGAGCAGCGGATCCCGGAGGTGCTGCCGCTGCTGGCGGACCTGCACACCGACTTCGCCGTCCTGTACGGCCCGGACCATGAGCGGACGCGCGAGATCGCGGAACTCATCGAGCGGCTGCGCCGGACCGGCGAGTCCTGAGAGCCGACCCGTTCACAGGCGGGCGGCGACGATCGCGTACAGGTGCGCCGGATCGTGCGGGGCACGGTCGACGAAACCGTGCAGTGGAGGCAACCGCGCACCGGCGGGCGGCGGAGTGTGCCGCAGTAGCCCGTGGAACACCGTGGTGGCGTCGCCCGGCCGGTCGGCGGGTGCCTTGGCCAGCAGGGAGATGACGAGCCGTTCCAGGTCGGAGGGCACGTCTTCGCGGCCGATCGCGCGCGGTTCCTCGGTCAGATGCCGGCCGACCTCCTCGACGGCGGACGCGCTCTCGAACACGCGGCGTCCGGTCAACAGCTCGTACAGGAGGCAGCCGAGGGAGTAAAGGTCGCTGCGTTCGTCGGCGGCGGCGCCGTCAAAGAGCTCGGGAGCCGCGTAGACGGCGGTGCCGGGGACTTCACCGGCCGTCGTGATCTGGGAGAAGTCCCCTTGGTCGCCGAGAGCGGCGGCCACGCCGAAGTCGAGGACCTTCACCTGGCCGGTGCGTGCCAGGACGACGTTCGCGGGCTTGATGTCGCGGTGCACGAGCCCTGCGGCATGGGCGGCGGCGAGCGCGGCGCAGACCTGGGCGCCGATCACGGCTGCCCACGGCACGGGGACCGAGTCGCCGTGATGCTCGTCGATGAGGTGGCGCAGGGCGGCGGCGTCCGGGACCAACTCCATGACCATGTAGAGCTCGCCGTCCTCGGCGGCATAGTCGTACAACGCCGGAATCCCGGGATGGCTCAGCCGCGCCAACGCTTTGGCCTCCCTGCGGAAACGGCGCCGAAGCATCTCAGGGTCGTTCTCTTGCCGGTGGCTGACGACCTTGATGGCGACCCGGCGGCCGAGGCGGGTGTCCAGTCCTTCCCAGATCTCCCCCATGCCTCCGATGCCGAGCGGCAGCATCTTTACGTAACGGTCACCGAAGTCCAAGGGGTGCCTTTCCAGCCTCGAGATTCGCCGTATCGGCGAGCCGCCTGTGCATCGGAGCCAGCGGATCCTGAAAGGCCCGATCCGGCGGTTCCTGGGGCAGTTCCGATGCCGGTCCCGTGTGCGTAGGGTACCGGCGTCCCCCGGGTCAGAGGCCGCGGCGGCCGTCGGCCCAGTGGACCTGCGTGTGGATCGAGCGCCGGGACATCGCCGTCGCGGCGCGGACGGCCGTCCGGAGGCGCTGGAGCGAGGCCGCGTGGCCGATGAGGTAGACGTGGTCGAAGGGGCCGCGGTCGAGGAGGGCGGGGAGGCGTTCTTCGAGTGCGGTGCCGGGTGCGGACGCGGACGGCACCAGGTCGGCGTCCGGGACCAGGTCGGCCAGCGCGGCGAGTTCGGAGGCGGGCACCTCGACGGCTTGGACGGCGGTCCCTCCGGCGGCGGTGATCGCGGTGGTGAGGGCGTGCGCGGCGGCGATGGCGGTCGCGCCGCCGAGGACCAGGTGCCGGCTGCCGGACCGGGGGCGCAGCGGACGGCCGGACGGGGGCGCCACGATCCGGGCGCCGGGGCGGACGTCGCGCGCCCACCGCGCTCCGGGGCCGTCCGGCACGAGGTCGACGAGGACGCTGTAGCCGGTGGGGTGCGTGTCGAGGACGGTGTAGCGGCGGAAGTCGCGGTCGCTCACCCGCACGCCGATGTGGTCGCCGGGGACGTGCCGGGCCGGGTCGTGCTGCGTGTCGCGGCAGCGCAGGAGCACGAAGTGGGCGGAGATTCTGCGGTTCTCGTCGATGACGGCCGCGTAGCGTCCGGCCAGCTTCTGGGCCCCCGACATGAGGGCGGCGGGCATGGAGGGCATGGGTTCGCTCCAGAGTTTATTCGACGTTAACGTTGTTATCACCAGGAAAGGAAATGTACTGATATCGTTGTTAACATGTCAATGAGAGCGGACGGCGGCAGGGCGGAGACGGTGGTGCGTGCGGCGCTCGCGCTCGTCGACTCAGGGGGGCTGGAGTCGCTGACCATGCGCAAGCTCGCCGCGAGCCTCGACATGCAGCTCCCGACGATCTACCGGATGTTCGACGGGAAGCGGGAGCTGCTCGACGAGATGGCCGAGGCGCTCATCGGGGACGTGCTCGACCGCGTCCGTCCGGGCGGCGCCGGGTGGCCGGAGCGGGTCGCGGCGCTCGCGCGGGGGCTGCGGGCGGTGCTGCTGGAACAGCGGGACGGCGCCCGCATCGTCGGCGGCAGTTACACGGCGAAGCAGCCGACGATGACGGTCGCCGAAACGGCGCTGACCGATTTGGGGGAGGCCGGGTTCCCTCCGGAAACCGCCATCTGGGCGGGCACCACGGTGTTCTGCTACGTCCTGGGCGAGGTGCTGGAGCAGCAGGGCGCGGACGGCGGCGCGGCCGAGTCGCTCGCCGGTTCGGCGCCCGGCGGGGCGTACCCGCACCTCGCGGCGATGCCGGTCGAGCGGTTCCTGGACTTCGACGCGCGGTTCGAGTTCGGGCTGCGCGTCATCCTCGCCGGGCTGAGAGCGGAGCTTTCCGGCGGGACGTGACGGCGGGTCAGGCGCGGGGGCGCAGGGTGCCCGCGCCCAGGCCCTCCAGGCCGAGGGTGAGGACGTGGTCGCCGGCTTCCTGGGCGGCGCGGAGCGCGGTCTCCAGGTCGGCGAGGCGGCGGAACGCGGCGCCGTATTCGGCCTGCTCGGCGAGGGTGACGCGGGGCAGGCGGGCGCGGCGGACGTCGAACCGGGCGGACGAGGTGGAGCTGCGCAGGTTCGCGCCCCGGGCGCCGAGGCGGAGCCAGCCCGCGTCGAAGTCGGGGTCGGTGCGGGACGGGTCGACGCGGACGACGGTCAGGCCAGGCCCGAGGACCGGGCCGTCCGCGGCGGCGACGCGCGCGATCGGGTGGCGGGCGATCTGGGAGACGACGATGTCGCGGGCGCGGATCCGGACGTGGTCCTCGTCGGGGGCGGCCGAGCCGGTGGGGCCGCGCCCGCGCGCGGCGTCGTCGAGGGTCAGGACGGGCACGGTGCCCTCGTCCATCCGGATGCGGGGCGACACGCGCAGGATCTGCAGGACGCCCGCCTTCGCCAGCTCGCCGATGGTCGTCATGGCGGGCTCGTCGCCGCTGCGCGACTGCTTCAGGACCGACAGCGCGGTGACGGCCCGGGGCAGTTCGGCGGCGGCGGTCTCGAGGCGATCGCGCCGCGGGCGAAGCCGCCCCCGGCGGCCGGTGCGGCGCGTTGCGGCAGGTGGCGGGCGGGGTTGAGGTCGACCTCGTCGTCGAGCAGGTCGATGATGCGGACGACGGTCGCGGCGCCGCGCTGGGGCCTACCGTCGAGGTAGCGGCGCCAGGCGTCCACCGCGACCTTGTGGTAGGTGTCGGGTTCGCCGGACATGTCCGCCATGAGGACGTCGTCGGCGGGCTGGTCTCCGGGCGCGGGGCGGCGCAGCACCCAGACCGAGACCGCGACGGCCATGTTCGGGACGGCGCCCGCGGGCAGCCCGACGACCGCGCGCAGCGCGCCGCGGCGGAGGAGTTCGGCGCGGATGCGGCGGCCCGAGCGGCGGTTCGCGACGGCCGGGGGGATCAGCACGACGACGAGCCCGCCGGGCGCGGCGTGCGCGAGGCCGTGCTGCAGCCAGGCGAGCTCGGACTCCATCCGGGGCGGGAGACCGTACTCCCACCGGGGGTCGCCGGTGAGCTCCTCGTAGCCCCAGTTGCGGTCGTTGAACGGCGGGTTGGTGACGACGAGGTCGGCGTCGCGTCCCGCGAACGCGTCGTCGCGCAGGGAGTCGCCCGGACGGACCTCGGCGGGCGCGCCGCGTAGGGCGAGCTGTACCGCGGTCATGCGCGCGGTCGTCTCGTCTATCTCCTGGCCTAGGAGCGCTCGCACGTCTTTGTAGACGTCTTGGGCGACGGTCAAGAACGCACCCGTCCCGCAGGCGGGGTCCAGGACGGTGCCGGGGGGCTCCGTGCAGAAGTCCAGCATCAGGCGGACGACCGGTTCGGGCGTTATGTACACGCGCCGGCTGTGGTGCTCCAGGTAGCGCGTCCGGAGGAACTCGAAGGCGTCCGCGGTGCCGAGCTCGTCGGCGAGGCCCGTCAGCGCGCGCGCCAGCGGGACGTGCGCGGGGGCGTCGAAGGGGTCGGGGAGCAGGTCGGTGTGCGCGCGGACCGCGTCGGCGAGTTCCGCGCCGGCCCGGTCGTCCGGGGCGTCGGCGAGGTCGCGCAGGCGGTCGGGGTCGGCGTGCAGGGCGAGCAGGAAGGCCCCGGCGAAGGACATGACCTCGGAGAGCTCGACGTCGCCCGCGGCGACCTGCCGGAGGGTCTGCCAGACGCGCTCGCGCATCGGCGGGTCGGCCAGCTTGCCCTGGTCGCGCAGCCAGAGCTCGATCTGGCCGAGGGAGAACGTCGGGCTGGTGGCCGTGCCGCCGACCGGCAGCGGGAAGTCGTCGTGACGGCGCCGCCAGTTGCTCACCGCCGCGCGCCCCACCCCCGCAAGTCGGGCGATGTCGGCAGCGGTCACCGTCGCATCGTTCGACACACCAGCACTCCCTTCAGCCGACGTTCAGGCGGCTTTCAGCGATCACACCCTAGTGGTACCGGCCGACGGGCCGGTTGACCTGGTTCACGGTATCGCGGATCGCCGGAGTCGCCTCGAAGAGCGATGCGATGGTTGATTGCGTACACAATTGCTCTGTGGTTTGATGTGAACATCAGCCGATGCGCCGGACGAGAGCGGCGCCACGAACCTGACTTTTACGGAGAAGCCCCATGAATCCCGGCCACGGAAACCCCGGTCCGCAGTACGCGCACGGCCCGCACCAGGGGCCGCCGCCCGTCTACCCGGCCGCTCCCCCGCCGAAGCGGCGGGGGAAGGGCTGCCTGTACGCGGTCGTCGGCGGTGTCGCCGTCCTGTTCCTGATGGGGGCCTGCGGCGCGATCATCAGCACCGCGTCGGACCCGGCGGCCACGTCGTCCGAGGCCGGGACGGGCGCCGAGGCGGCCGCGGGCGAGGGCGGCGGCGACGGGAAGAGCGAGAAGGAGGCGAAGCCGGAGAAGAAGGAGAAGGTCACCAACGGGATCGGGCGCGAGTACCGGGACGGCAAGTTCGCCTTCACGGTCACGAAGGTGCAGAAGGGCGTCGAACGCGTCGGGAACGAGTACGCGGGTTCGGACGCGCAGGGACAGTTCGTCCTCGTCCACATCACCGTCGAGAACATCGGCGACGAGGCCCGCATGTTCGACGGGACGAACCAGACGCTCGTCGACACCGAGGGACGCGAGTTCGAGGCGGACACCGAGGCCGCCATCTGGAGCAACGAGGAGACGAAGTCGTTCCTCGAACAGATCAACCCCGGAAACTCGGTGAAGGGCGTCGTCATCTTCGACGTCCCGAAGAACGTGAAGCTCAAGGCCATCGAACTCCACGACTCGATGTTCTCCGGCGGCGTCACCGTCCCGCTCGGCGGCCGCTGACCCGCCCGCGCCCGGACGCCGCCCGGTGGGCCGGGCGTCCGCGGAACGAACCGTCCGGACAACGGGAAATGACAGTGACCGAACTCTCCTGGGCCCTGACCGTCCCCCAACCCGCCGCGTGGGCCGTCGCCCACGGCCACCAGGACGTCTACAACCGCACCTACCCGACCGACCGGCGCGGCTGGCTCGCGATCTGCGCGGGCCGCACCACCGACGCCCGGCTGCTGGCCGACACCGCCGGACTCACCGGACGCGCCCCCGCGCAGATCGAACGGGACGCCGCCGACCGCGACGCGATCGTGGCCGTCGCACGTCTCACGGACGTCTGCAACGAACCGTCCTGCGACTGCGGGCCGTGGGCGCAACCGCGCTACGTCCACTGGCGGTTCGCCGACACCGTCCTGCTGCCCGAACCCGTGCCGGCGCCCCGCCAGGTCGGCGTCTGGAGAATGCCGAAGGAGGTCGCCGACGCCGTCGTCCCGCAGTGGCGGTCGGCGCGCCGCCTCGACGAACCGGACGACCACGCCGCCGTCCGCGACGCCCTCCTGCCGCTGCCCGCCACGGGCCACCGGCGGGTCCTGCTCCTCGGCACCACCGGCGCGGGCAAGACGACCGTCGTCCGGCAACTGCTCGGCACCGACCCGGAGACCGAGCGGTTCCCGTCCACCTCCACCGCCAAGACGACCGTCGCCGACACCGAGATCGTCCTGACGCCCGACGGCCCGTACCGCGCGGCCGTCACGTTCGCGGGACGCGCCGAAGTCGCCGCCCACCTGCGCGACAACGTGTGGGAGGCGGCCCGCGCGGTGTTCCGAGG
>NZ_MKJY01000309.1 GCF_001942465.1 Actinomadura sp. CNU-125 | reverse complement strand
CGCGTGAGCTGCGGCAGCGACGCGCCGCGGGCCCGCATGGCGGCGAGCGGCGGGCGGAGCCGTTCGGCGAGCAGCCCGGCGGCCAGCAGCAGCACCCCGGCGGCGACGGCGGCGAGCCCGCCGACGGCGAGGCCGAGCACGGACCGGGCGGTGCTCAGCCGTCCGGCGTACCCGGCGAGGTCGTCGCCGAGGGACGACTCGACGGCGCACGGGAAGATCCCGGTGCGGCCCTCGACGGCCGTGCGGTAGGCCTCCAGCCCGGCGGCGGTCGCGGCGGCGTTCTCCGCGCCGACGGCGTCCGGCAGGACGGGGAACCGCCAGGTGTAGGTGAGCTGCCGGGCCGGGGCGTCGGTCAGCCGCGTGTATCCGCCCTGGTCGGTGAGGGCGGTGCCCACGTCGGCCTCGGTGCCGAGGGCGAGCGAGCGCGTCAGGGGCCGCAGCAGTTGCGCGCGTTCCGTCCAGTACGGGTCGGCGGCGTCCGCCGGACGGTAGAGGCCGGTGATGCGGACGCGCAGCGGCCCGGCCGCCTCGTCGTTCAGGTCGAGCCGGTCGCCGACCCCGTAGCCGAACCGTTCGGCGTACCGCTGCGACACCGCGATGTCGACGACGCCGGGCCCCTCGCCGGGCTGCGGCCGGTTCAGCGGCGGCGCCCGGCGACGTAGCGGACCCGGTCGGACGCGCCCGGTTCCCAGCTCAGCGCCAGCATCCGCGGCCGGTGGTCGCCGGGGACGGCCATCGGGTCGGTCGTGATCGACGGTTCGCCGGGGCCGGTGACCGCGCTCAGCTCGGGCGGCAGCAGGGCCGCCCAGGCGCGCGCGTGGTGCAGCATCCCGGCGGCGTTCGGGACGCCGTCGCGGCGGCGTCCACGCGCGCCTTCCCCTCGACGCGGACGGCGGGCGCGGGGCCGAGGGCGGCGGCCGCGGCGCGGTCGTACCCGGCGGCCGTCGAGGCGGGCACGGTCACCGCGAGCAGCGCGGTCACCAGCGTCAGGACGCCCAGCGCGGCCAGGGGCGCCCAGTGCGCGCGCGCCAGCCGGATCCAGGGGCCGTTCAGCAGACGGGTCATCACTCCTCCCCCGCTCGGAGTCCGGTGCCGGGCTCGCCGCGCCCGAGCGCGCGCAGCACCGGCGGCAGGACCAGGCCGAGGATCGCGACGGCGCCCGCGAGCATGGCGAGCACCAGCGGCCATCGGACGACCAGGTCGGCGGGCGGGTACGGCGGCGCGGCCTGCACGCCGATGACGATGTGCGGGACGACGAGCCGCGCCATGACGAACCCGAGCAGGGTGCCGCCCGCGAGGCCGAGCAGGACGAGGAACGCCTGCTCGACGGCCAGCATCCCGGCGACCTGCCGGGGGTGGACGCCGAGGGCGCGCAGCACCGCGAACTCGCGGGCGCGCTCCCCGGCGGTGACGGCGGCGTCACCGCGAACGCGAGGGCGGCGAAGGCGACGGCCGCCCCGAACCCGAGGACGAGCGCGCCCTGCAGGGCGGCGCCGAGCGGGGCGTCGCGGAGCTTGGCGCGCAGCGCGGACCGGTCCCCGGCGACCTTCCCCCAGGCGGGACGGTCCGCGAGTGCGGCGGCCGCGGGACCGGTGTCGCCGCCGCGCACCGCCGCCCACCACTCGCCCGGCTCGACCCCGGCGATGTCCGTGCCCGCGGCGAGCCGGGTGCTCTGCAGGGCGGGCAGGTCGACCAGGACGCCCGGCCGGTCGGGTGCGGTCGTGGGCAGCGCGGGCACGATCCCGACGACGGTGACCGGCTGGTCGCCGTCGGGAGTGCCGAGGGTGACGGTGCCGCCGACGCCGACCTTCGCGCGCCCGGCGGTCTCGCGGGTGACGACGCCGGGAACGGCGGGCAGCGGGCCGTCCGCGGCGGACGCGCCGGGCGTCGCGGCGGGCGCCTTCGCATCCGGTGCGGTGAGGACGGCGTGGACGCCGTACCCGCTCCCGACCTGGACGGACGATCCGGACGACGACGGCGGTTCGGACGCGCGGATCGGCAGATCGGCGAGCTCGCCGCCGTCCCGCTCGTTCGGTTCGGGCGCCGCGTCGGGCGGGGCCAGGTCGTCGGTGAGCCGCCAGCGCGCACCGTCCGGGACGGTCGCGGCGGCCGCCGCGGCGTCCCCGCGCACGGCGAGGACCTCCAGGCGGAGCGGCCCGGCGGCCGTGTTGTCGTCGTAGGAGTAGTGGAACGCGCGGACCGACAGCGGGAACTCCGGCTTCCCGCCCTCCCCGGCGAGGTCGGCGACGGGCACGCCGACGGTGTGGGCGCGGCCGTCGGCGGGCACGGCCGGGAGGTCGACGCGGCGCAGCAGCGCGCGCGTCGGCGACGGTCGCGGCGACGGTGAAGGACGCGTCGTCCGGCGGTTCGGGGGCGTCTCCGCGCGGCGGGCCCTCGCGGGTGAGGCGCAGCTCGAACTCCAGCCGTCCGGGCTCGCCGGGGACGGCGATCGCGGGCGCGGCCGGGCGTTTCGCCGTCAGGTCGCCGAGCCGCAGGCCGTCGCGCAGCCCGTCGCGAACGCGCAGCAGCGGGCCGAGGGCTTGCGTGTCGGCGGCGAGCAGGGTCGCCTCGCCGGTGCCGAGGGAGGCGTCGGTGCGCAGCACCGCGGCGGTGCCGGTGACGCCGGGCAGCGCCGCGAACCGTCCGGCGGCGCCGAGGGCGGTCGGGCCCTCCTCGGCGGTCAGCCGCAGGTCGGCGCCGCTGCGGAAGTCGGCCTGGTCGAGCTGCGAGCCCCGCCAGGTCGCCGTCGTCGTCACCGACAGGACGCCGACGGCCATCGCATGACGAGCAGCAGCACCGGGCCCGCGTAGCGGAGCGGCCGGCGGCCGACCTGGCGGGCGCCGAGGACGGGCACGAGCCCGCGGCCCCCGGCGGCGAAGCGTTCGGCGGCGCGGGTCGCGACGGGCAGCAGCCGCAGCAGCAGCACCCCCGCCCGCGAGCAGGCCCAGCGCGGGGCCGGACACGATGAACGGGTCGACGCCCGTCGCGGTGCCGCCGCCACCGCCGCCCGCACCGTCCGCGCCGTAGCGGGTGAGCTGCCAGATCGCGAGGGCCGCGACGAGCAGCAGCGCGAGGCTGCCCGCCGCGAGCGGCGCAGCCGTCCGCGCGCCGTCCGGCCGATGCCCGCCTGCGCCTCGACGAACGTGCGGTTCGCGCCGCGCAGCGTCGGGACGGTCAGCGCGACCGCGCACGCCAGCGAGGTCGTCACGACACCGCGTACAGCGGCGCGAGCGGGCCGCGTCCGGGGTGAGCCCGGCGGCGCGCACGGCGGGCACCAGCCCGGCGAGCGGCAGCAGCGGCCCGGCCAGCAGCGGCCCGAGCACCGCGGCGGGCGCCGCGACCAGCAGGCCCTCGGCGAGCACGAGCCCGGCGAGCAGCCGCATCCCCAGGCCGCGGGTGCGCAGCAGCGCCACCTCGCCGCGCCGGTGGTCGGCGACGAGCCGCGCGACCAGCAGCCACGCGCAGCCCGCCAGCAGCACGAGCTGCAGCACCGGGATCAGCATCGTGGACCGTGCCACCTGCGCCGCGCCGCGCACCTGGTCCGTCAGCCCGGGCAGTTCGGTCACGACGGTGAACCGGGTGCCGGTGCCCTGCTCGGCGAGGCCGTCGGCGCCGCGCGCGACCCGGTCGCCGAGCGGGCCGAGGTCACGGGCTCGACGTCGCGCAGGCCGGGCATGACGGTCCAGCGCGCGTCCGTCCCGGTCCCGCCCGCGAAGCGTGCGGCGAACACCTCGGGACGGACGACGAACGGCCCGTACGTCGTGTAGTCGAGCCGTTCGGCGCCCGTCGTGATCAGCCGGTCGCCGCTCCACACGTGGTGCCGCGGGTCGCGGACCTCGAACAGCCCGACGACCGTGACCCGCGCGACCGCGCCGTCGTCGACGCGTCCGCGCAGCGTGAGCTCGTCGCCGACGGCGACGTCCATCGCCTCGGCGGCCGGTGCGGGCAGCACCGCCTCGACGGCGCCGCCGCCGTCGCCTTCGTCGGCGCCGTCGGCGCCGGGCCAGCGGCCTTCGGCGAGGCGGGCGTGCCGCTCGATCGCGGTGTGCGTCTCGAAGACCGTCAGCTCGGGATGCTCGGCGTCCTCCTGGCCCGGCAGCGTGTAGGAGTCGCTGCGCGCGCCCAGCGCGACCGACAGCGGGGTGTCGCGGTAGATGTTCCCGAGCGCGTCGTCGACCCGCTGCCGCGTCTCGGCGAAGCCGCCGCCGGGGACGTGCCCGGTGATCGTCGTCCCGGCCGTCGCGAACGTCGCGTCGCCGAGGGTGCGGCGCAGCCCCTCGCGGGTGACCGACCCGCCGTAGCCGACGAGCGCGGACAGCACGGTCGTGGCGAACAGCACGGTGGCGCAGGCGGCCAGGACCAGCGCCCGGTCCCCCGCCATCCGCCTGGCCACAAGCCCCGGATGCCACATGATCGTCAATGATCAAGACCGGTGATCCACGGCACAATGACCTTGGGCAAATCGCAACAATTACGAAAGTTAGTTGTTAATTTCCCCGGTCAGCGGGCGGTGGTCGGCGGTCGTCGGGCCGCGCCCGCCACGGGGACGGGCCCGCGATCGTCTCCGCGTGCCGCAGGACGTCCGCGGGGTCGCGGCCCGCACCGTCCGCGAACGCCGCCTCGAACGCCGCCTCGAACGCGTCCGCGCCGAGCCCGGCCCGGGACCGTCCGACGGCACGGTCGATGTCGGTGCGTTCCGCCGGGCTCGCCGGGGTCCGCACCCCCGCGCGGACGGCGGCGGCCCCGCCCAGCAGCGCGGCGGCCTCCGCGTGGTCGCCCGTCAGCCCGTACGCTCCCGCCAGCCCCTCCAGCGCGGCCGCGACGTCGCGCGGCGAGTCCAGGCGCAGCGCGACGGCCAGCACGTCCCGGTGGAACCGGACGGCCGTCTCCGCGTCGCCCCGCAACTCCGCCACGTAGCCGAGGCCGGTCTGGCTCAGCGTCAGCGAGAGCGGCGGGTACTCGTCGGGCGAGACGTCCCCGACCAGCCGCGTGAGCCGCTCGTGCGCCGCGTCCAGCAGCCCGGCGTGCCGCTCCGCCAGCCCCAGCCCCGACTCCGCGAACAGGGCCAGCGGCTGCTGCCCCTGTTCGGTCGCGATCCGCAGCGCCCGGCCGCACAGCCGCAGCGCCCGTTCCGGATCGCCGCGCACGACGGCGGTCCAGCCGCGCCACGCCAGCCGCGACGCGACGTCCGGCCACAGCCGCAGCTCCTCCGCCATCCGCTGCCCGTCGAGGTGGAACCGCTCGGCCCGGTCGTAGTCGCCGGTCATCTCGGCGAGCCCGCCGAGCCACTCGGTGGCCTGCAGCCGTCCCCACCGGTCGCCGAGATCGCCGAACAGCGCGGCGGCGCGCGACGCGTCCCGCTCCAGCGCGGCCGTGTCGTTGTGCACGAACGCGTGCTTGGCGCGCAGCAGCAGCGCCGCCGCCTCGCCCCACGCGTCGCCCGACTCCCGGAACGCCGCGAGGAGCTCCGCCGAGACGGCTTCGGCCGCCGCGACGTCGTCCACGTCCGAGCCCGCGAACGCCAGGAACCAGCGCGCCCGCGCGGCGAACGGCGCGTCCCCGGCGGCGTCCGCCAGGCGCAGTGCCGCGGCCCGCCGGGCGGGCCAGTCGCGGACGTCGTCGCCCAGCACCGCCAGGCCCGCCCGC
>NZ_MKJY01000308.1 GCF_001942465.1 Actinomadura sp. CNU-125 | reverse complement strand
GTGGCCGGTGACGAGCCCGCAGGGCGCGGAGCACGCCGGAGGTGCTGGCTGACCGCCGCGGGCGTGACGCCGAGCCGTCCGGCCAGCTCCGTCGTGGACGCCGGGGACGCCAGCGCGAGCAGCAGCCCGGCGCGCGGTGAGCAGCGCGGCGAGCGCGGCGGGGCGGGACCGTCCGGCCCGGCCGGGCGGCGCGTCTCCCAGAGCGCCGCGACGCCGGTCGGCGGGTAGCTGAGCATCGGCTGGTAGGGCGGGATCATCACCGACACCTCCGGCCACACGAACGCGCTCGGGACCAGCAGCAGCCCGCGCCCGTCCAGGCCGCCGCGGAACTCCCAGCGGCGGTCGATCGTCAGCGTCCCCGCCCGCCACGCGACCGCCTCGTGCAGGCCGCCGAACACCCCGGCGGCGCCCTGCGCGGCGAGGGCCCGGGTGCGGCGCAGGACGTCTCCCTCCAGCAGGTCGCGGACCCGCGGCCAGTACGGCTCGACGGCCGCCGCCCAGTAGTCCTCCAGCAGATCGGCGACGACCGCGAGGGTGCGCGCGGGACGCTCCGCCATCTCGGCGAGGCGCGGGTCGGGCGGCATGAACCGCAGTTCGGCGGCGACGACCTCGGGCGGGGTGGCCCGGACGATCTCCAGTTCGGCGCCGAGGTCGGGCAGCGGGGTGTCCGGCGGCGGGGTGAGGAAGTCGGGAATGTACCCCCAGGCGGGGACCATGCGCCGCAGCGGCGCCAGGTCGAGCCCGCGCAGGCGGGGCCGGACGGCGTGCACCCACGGCAGATGAAGGGCGTGCCCGGACGGGTCGGCGAGGACCCGCAGGCTGCGCACCATCTCCCACAGCGGGGAGAACGCGAACCGGACCCGCGCCACGTCGTCCGGAGCGAACACCAGTTCCACCATTAAGCCCAGGCTAAATGATTATCGCTCCCGAGGCGGCTACCCGAGCATCGATGCGTGACCACCGCGCAACACGCCCCCGTCGACCCGCCGCCCGGCCGGGTCGCCGCGTTCCTCGCCCCCCGCATCGGCGGTTTCCCCCGCACCTTCTGGGTGCTGTGGGCCGGCACGCTGCTCAACCGGCTCGGCACGATGGTCGAGCCGTTCCTCGGCCTCTACCTGACCACCATGCGGGGCCTGTCGCTGGCGCAGGCGGGCGCGGTGATGGCGCTGCTCGGCGCCGGATCGCTCGCCGGCCAGTTCATCGGCGGAGTCCTCGCCGACCGCGTCGGCCGCCGCGTGACGCTGACCGCGGCGACCGTCGGCACCGGCGCCGCGATGCTCGCCCTCGGCCACGCGCAGGGCGCGGGCGCTCGCCGCGTCCGCGCTCGTCCTCGGGGTGCTGCTGGACATGTACCGGCCCGCGTCGCAGGCGATGGTCGCCGACATCATCTCCCCGGCGGACCGCCCGCGCGCCTTCGGGCTGCTGTTCTGGGCCGTCAACCTCGGCTGGGCCGTCGCGATGGTGCTCGGCGGGACGCTCGCCCGGCAGGGCTTCCTGTGGCTGTTCTGGATCGACGCCCTCACCTGCGCGGCGTTCGGCGTGCTGGTGTGGCGCGCCGTCCCCGAGACGCGGGACCGCGCCGCGCGGGCGTCGGCCGCCCCGGGCGGGTTCGCGCGGGCGCTGCGGGACCGCGTCATGGTCGCCTACGTCGTCATCACGCTGCTGTACACGTTCGTGCTGATGCAAGGCATGACGACCATGCCGCTGGCGATGAAGGAGGACGGCCTCGGCGCGCAGGCGTACGGGTTGGCGATCGCCGCGAACGGGGTGCTGATCGTCATCGTGCAGCCCCTGGTCAACGCATGGCTGAGCCGCCGCGACCACAGCCGCGTGCTGGTCGCCGGGTTCGTCCTCGTCGGCACCGGATACGGGCTGACCTCGCTCGTCTCGTCGCTGCCCGGCTACACCCTGACGATCCTGGTGTGGACGTGCGGCGAGATCATCGCGGCGGCCGTCCTGCAGGCCGTCGTCGCCGACCTCGCCCCCGCCGACCTGCGCGGACGCTACAACGGCCTGTACGGGATGGCGTGGTCGGGCGGGTTCCTGCTCGCGCCGCTCGGCGGCACCCAGCTGCTCGGCCTCGGCGGGGGGCCCGCGCTGTGGCTGACCTGCCTGGGCCTCGCCCTCGCCGCCGCGGCGGGACAGCTCGCGCTCGCCCCCGCCATCCGCCGCCGCCATTTCTCGTCAGATTGACGATACTGATCCCCGGCGTATTAGTCTTGGGACGTGGCACAGCTCCGGATCGCGCTCGCGCAGGTGAACCCGACCGTCGGCGACCTCGACGGCAACGCCGACCTCATCGTGGACTGGACGCGGATCGCCGCCGACTCCGGCGCCCACCTCGTCGCGTTCCCCGAGATGGCACTGACCGGCTACCCCGTCGAGGACCTCGCGCTGCGGCCGTCCTTCGTCGAGGCGTCCCGGCGCGCCCTCACCGCCGTCGCCCGCCGCCTCGCCGACGCCGGCCTGGGCGACGTCCCCGTCGTGGTCGGGCATCTCGATCGCCGCGACGGCGGCAGGCGGCCGCTCAACGCCGCCGCCTGGCTGCACGGCGGCGGCGTCCTGATCGGCTCGGCCAAGCACCACCTGCCGAACTACGGCGTGTTCGACGAATACCGGATCTTCGAGAGCGCCGACGCCCTCCCCGTCGTCCGCCTGCACGGCATCGACGTCGCCACCGTCATCTGCGAGGACCTCTGGCAGGAGGGCGGCCCCGCGAGCGTCACCCGCGCCGCCGGTGCCGGGCTCCTCCTCGCCGTCAACGCCTCCCCCTACGAGCGCGACAAGGACGACGTCCGCCTCGACCTGTGCGCCAGGCGCGCGCGCGAAGCGGGCTGCGCCCTCGCCTACGTGAACATGGTCGGCGGCCAAGACGAACTGGTCTTCGACGGCGACTCCCTCATCGTCGACGCGGACGGCTCCCCGATCGCCCGCGCGCCCCAGTTCGTCGCCCACCTCCTCGTCACCGACCTCGACCTCCCCGAGGCCGCGGCCGACGCGGGGCCGACGTCCGTCGAAGCCCCCGGCGGCGTCACGTTCACCGTCGAACGCCGCACGCTCTCGTCCGATCCCCTGCCCGCCTACGACCCCGAACCCCCGGCCGTCGCCGAACCCCTGGACGACCTCGCCGAAATCTACGCCGCGCTCGTCGTCGGCACCGGCGACTACGTCCGCAAGAACGGGTTCCGCTCGGTCGTCCTCGGGCTGTCCGGCGGCATCGACTCCGCGCTCGTCGCCACGATCGCCGCCGACGCCATCGGCCCCGAGAACGTGCACGCCGTCCTGCTGCCCAGCCGCTACTCGTCCGAGGGCTCGGTCTCCGACGCCGAGGAGCTGGTCAAACGCCAGGGCCTGCACTCCCGGATCGTCCCGATCGGCCGGATGGTCGAGGCGTTCGAGGCCGAACTCGACCTGCACGGCCTCGCCGCCGAGAACCTCCAGGCCCGCATCCGCGCCAACGTGTGGATGGGCCTGTCGAACGAGCACGGCCACCTCGTCCTCACCGGCGGCAACAAGAGCGAGCTCGCCACCGGCTACTCCACCCTCTACGGCGACTCCGCCGGCGGTTTCGCCCCGATCAAGGACGTCTTCAAGACCACCGTCTGGGACCTCGCCCGCTGGCGCAACGGCGCCCTCGACGCCGACCTGCCCTTCCTGCACCCCTTCGCCGAGGAACCCGTCCCCGAGGCGATCATCGTAAAGGAGCCGTCCGCCGAGCTGCGCCCCGGCCAGCGCGACCGCGACAGCCTCCCCGAGTACTCCGTGCTCGACCCCGTCCTCGCCGACTACGTCGAACGCGACATGGGCCGCGACTCCCTCACCACCGCCGGGCACGACCCCGCGCTCGTCGACCGGATCGTCCGGCTGGTCGACCTCGCCGAGTACAAGCGGCGCCAGTACCCGCCCGGCCCCAAGATCACCCCGAAGAACTTCGGCCGCGACCGCCGCCTCCCCATCACCAACCGCTGGCGCGAACGCGGCTGACCACGCGGCCGCGTCAAGTCGTGAGGGCCCGCCGCAGGGCCGTCGCGGCGACCGCGATGGCGGTGGTGCGGGTCGCGTACGCCAGCCGCGACGGCGCCGGCTCGGCACCGGCGGCCAGTTGCCGGTCGAACCCCAGGACCTGCACGTCCGCGCCCACGTCCCGCAGGATCTCGCGCACCTTCCCGGCGTCCACCAGCCGCCGCTGCACCGGCGCGTGGACGGTCAGCACCACCAGCGTCCGCGACACGAGCCCGCCCAGCTCGCCGGAACCGAGCCAGTCGAGGGCGCGCCCCGCCGCGGCCGCGCCCTCCACCGTGGCGGGCGTCACCAGGATCTGCGCGTGCGCCGCCGACAGGACGGCCCGGTGCAGCGGCGTGTGGACGGCGCGCCGCAGTCGGTCACCGTCACGCCGAAGAACCGGCTGAGCGCGACCCCCGCCGTGGCGTACACGCCGGCGTCCAAGCCGCCGTCGGCCACCGCGCCGCGCGTCCCCGGCAGCGCCCACAGCCCCTCCGCCGGCCGCACCAGCCCCGGTTCGACCTCGGGGAACGACGCCGTGGCCAGCGGACCGCGCGCCAGGTCGGCCAGCGACGGGCCCGGCGGCACGCCAGCCGCAGCGGCAGCGATCCGAACTGCGGGTCGGCGTCCAGAGCGAGCACCCGGTCCCGCCGGTGCCGGGCGAGCACCGTGGCGACGAGCGCCGCCACCGTGCTCTTGCCCGAGCCGCCGCGGATCCCCGTCACCGCGATGCGCCGCCCCGTCGTGACCGGCCGCGCGAGCCACCGGCCGTGCTCGGCGAGCGCCCGCACGTCGTCGGCCGCGCGCAGCGGACGGACGGCGCCGCGCGCCAGCCGCCGCGGCAGCGGATCACCGTGCACGGCGATCGGGTCGGCCACGATCCCTCCCTCAGAACGTCCCGAGCAGGCGCGCGAACGTCCCGAACACGCCGATGGCCACCGGGACGATCGCCACCACGGCGGCCCCCTCGACCAGGTTCGTCACCCGCCGCAGCCGGGCCCGCACGTGCTCGGGCTGGCCGGACGCCAGCACCGTCACCGGCAGGGCGAGGACCACGACCAGGACGCCCAGCGCGGACGGCGCGCCCCACGTCTCGTGACCCGCCAGCCGCACCGCGAGCCCCACCGTGATCGCGACGGCCGCCGCCAGCAGCGCCGTCTTCTGCACGACCAGCGGGAACACCCGCGCCCGTCCGGCGAGCACCACCGCGAGCAGCCCGGCGAGCGCGGCCGTCCAGCCGTCGAACCGGGACAACGCGCCGAACCCGCCGACCACCGCCGCGACCGCGACCGCGACGGTCGCGATCGTCATCGTCCGGTGGGCGCCGTCGAACGCCTCCAGCACGTCGCCCCGCCGCACCGCGCCGCCCTCGCCGCGCCGATCGTCCAGCGACGTCAGCCCGGACATCGCGAGCGCCAGCCGCAGCACGACGCCGAGCAGCACCACGCATACCGGGGCGAGCACGGCACCGGCGCGCGGCGCGTCCAGCCCGAACGCCGCGCAGGCGCCGCGCGCCCGTCAGCAGCGCGATCACCGCGCCGCCGACGACGCCGCCCCGGCCGAGCGGCGAGACGGCACCGAGCAGCGCGGCCAGCGCCGCGGCAGCAGCCCGCGCCCGTCCAGGCCGAGCCAGTCGGGACGGTCGAGCCGTTCGGCGGCCGTCCACAGGG
>NZ_MKJY01000307.1 GCF_001942465.1 Actinomadura sp. CNU-125 | reverse complement strand
CGGTCGCGCAACCGCCCGCCGCCGGACAGCCGGACGTCCGGGGCGCGCCGCCCCGTCCAGCCGGCGCGCCCGCGTGCGCCGGGTAGGCGATGCCGATGCCCGACACCGCCCCCGCCATCCGCCGCGCGACGGGCCGGATCCCGGTCGCCGCGCGCAGCCCGGCGTCGCGCAGCCGCCGCTGCCACGGCCGCTCGGCGATGACCGCGCGCAGCAGCGCGCCACTGCCCGCCAGCACCCGCCGCCCGATCGGGTACCGCTCGTCGTGGTAGCCGTCCAGCAGCCCCGGCGGCGCCCACCCGTGGAGGTCCGCGGCGAGCCGCCAGGACAGGTTCGCCGCGTCCTGCAGCCCGGTGTTCATGCCCTGCCCGCCCGCGGGCGAATGGACGTGCGCGGCGTCGCCCGCGAGGAACACCCGCCCCACCCGGTAGCGCGGCACCTGCCGCTCGTCGCTGTGGAACCGGGACGTCCAGCGCGGGTCACGCATACCGTGATCGGTGCCGAGGACGCGCCGCGTCACCTCCCGCAGCTCGCCGAAGTCGACGGGTTCGGAGTCCGCGACCTGGTGCGCCCGGTTCCACGCGATCACCCGGTACCAGCCGTCGCCGAACGGCGCCAGGAACGCGAACGCGTCGCCCGTCCCGCCGACGGTCAGCACGTCGCGCGGCGGGTCGTCGAGCAGGACGTCGGCGAGCATCACCGACCGCACCGCGGACCGGCCCGGGAACGGCAGGCCGAGCGCCTCCCGGACGGTGCTGCCGACCCCGTCGGTCCCCACCACGTACGCCGCGCGCCGCGTCTCGGCGGCCCCGTTCCCCGCGCCGGTCCGGCGGACGCGGACGTCCACGCCCGTCTCGTCCTGACGCAGGCCCGTCACCTCCGCACCGTGCACGATCTCCGCACCGGCGGCCAGCGCCCGCTCCCGCAGCACCCGCTCGGTCTCGTACTGCGGCGTGATCAGCACGTACGGGAACCGGCCTGGCAGCCGCCCGAGGTCGAGCCGCGCGCCGCCCGGCAGGCTCAGCTCCCGCAGCCGCCGCCCCGTCCCGGCCAGTTCGGCCGCGACGCCGCGCGCGTCCAGTTGTTCGAGGGTGCGGGCGTGCACGGCGAACGCGCGGGTGAGGTTGTTCACCTCCTCCGGGCGCCGTTCCAGCAGGGTGCAGCCGATCCCGGCGACGGCCAGGTCCCCCGCCAGCAGGAGCCCGGTCGGCCCCGCCCCCACGACGATCACGTTCCCGGTGGGCCGTCCGATGGGCGGCATCGCGTCTCCTCTCGCTCGACGGCGGAGACCTCGTCCACCGGGACACTTCCCCGGATCGCCGGACCCTCACGCCCTTATCCGAAGGCGCTTCCGGCGTTGCGGAGCAGGGTCGAGACGGCGCCGACGGTGCTGTACCCGCGCCACTCCAGCTCGGCGGCGGGCGAGTAACTGGCGAAGTCCACCCGCCACCCGCCGTCGTCCCGCTGCCCGTCCGCGAGCTTCCGCAGCTCCGCCGCGATGACCTCCGGGGCGAACAGGGACCGGACGGGACGGTCCGGATCCGGCGCGAAGTCGAGCGGGCGCATCGCCTCGTCCGCCAGCCCGCCCGCCACGTGGACCATGCCGGACTCCGGGATGTGCCTCCCGAGGACCTCGATCAGCTCCCCGTCGTCGGCGGCGTCGGCCAACCGGAGCGCGAACGCCAGCTCCAGGGCGTGCGGTTCGGCGGTCGCCCGCGCCGCGTCCCGGCAGAACCCGATGGCACGTTCCAGCCACGGATGCGCCGCCACCGCCGGGTCGTGGTCGGCGACCCGCCGCGCCGTCGCCGCCACGATCGCGGTGATCTGCAGGGACGACGCGTCCGGATCGGCGGACGCCCAGAACGGCGCGCAACCCGCGGGGTCGGGGACCGGCAACGCGAACGGCAGCCCGCCGTCCGGCAGCGTCACCGACTCCAGCCAGTCGCACAACGCCACGGCGTACCGACTCGCGTCCTGCGCCCCCTCGGCCCCCGCCGACGGCCTTCGTTCCGCAGCCCGTCCAAGGCCCCCGTCCGTCGTGGCCTGCGCATCCTCGGCGTCGACAGACGCGGCTCGTCCACCGGGCCGTCCGGGATCCTCACGGGCGAGTTCGAGGAAGACCTCGAAGGCGTGCAGGGCGGGGCCGGGCTGGCTCGTCCGCGACCGCAGGTCGGGTTCCAGCCCCCACCCGTAGCCGCCGTCGGGGTTGCGGTACGCGTTCAGCGCGGCCAGCAGCGCCGCCCGGTCGCCCTGCCCGGTCAGCAGTTCGAAGCGGCGCCGGTCGAGCGGCCGGGCGTGCATGGCCATGAAGTCGGACGCCTTGGCGACGTCGATGCCGTCGATGTTCATGGCACCAGCGTGGCCGCCGCACCGTCACGTCGTCTTGTACGTTCCGGTCATCACCACGTAAGGACCAGTTCGGCGGGCGAACGGTGGATGAGGTTCGGCAGCATTTCCACCGGTTCCTCCAGCCGCAGGTCCGGCAGTTCCCGCGTCAGCGTCTCCAGCGCGATCCGGGCCTGCTCGCGCGCCAGGTGCGCACCCGGGCACGCGTGGACTCCGTGCCCGAACGCCAGGTGCCGCGCGGGCGGACGGGTGATGTCGAACTCGTCCGGACGGTCGTGGGCGGCGGCGTCGCGTCCCGTGGCACCGAACGCGAGGAACACCGCCGCGCCCTCCGGCAGGTCCGTCCCGGCGAGCGTCACCGGCCGCGTCGTCACGCGCCGGAACCCCTGGATCGACGCCTCGTACCGCGCGGTCTCCTCGACCGCCGCCGGGATCAGCTCGGGCCGCTCGCACAGCAGTTCCCACTGGTCGCGCCGCCGCAGCAGGTGCAGGACGGCGTTCCCGATCAGGGCCGTGGTGGTCGAGTGCCCGGCCAGGAGGAGGTTCTGCAGGTTCGACAGCAGGGTCCCGTGCGGCTCGATCGCCCGCACCATCTCCCCGCACAGGTCGTCGCCGGGTTCGGCTCCGCGTGCCCGCACGTGCGCGTCGAGGGTCCGCTTCATCCCGACGACGGCCCGCGCGGCGGCGACCTGCTCCGCCACCGGCATCGGACGGAACACCAGGTCCTCCGACCGGTAGCTCCCCTCCACGATGGCCGGCACCTCCGCGGGGTCGAGGCCGAGCAGGTGGCCGAGCACCTCGCCCGGCAGCACCCGCGCGTACCGTCCCATCAACTCGACGCGCCGGTCCGCGGCGAACCCGGCGACGAGCGCCGCGGCCCGTCCGGTGATGAACGGAACGGCGGCCGCGACCCGCTTCGGCGACAGCCCGCGCGTCAGCGGCTCCCGGACCCGCCGGTGCTCGTCGCCGTCGGCGGTCAGCACCACCGGCCGTCCCGACGGGACCGACCCGAGAACGGCGACGGCCTCCGGCCCTGGCACCACGTCGGGACGCAGCGCGTTCGCCGACGAGAACGTCTCGGGATCGCGCAGCACCGCCCGGACGTCGGCGTCCCGCGCGACGAGCCACGCGTCGAGTTCGGGGACGAACGTCAGCCCGTCCGCCGCCCGGGCGCGCGCGTAACAGGGGTAGGGGTCTCGCCGGTCGAAGTCCACGATCCTCCTCGGTCGTCCGCCGCGCCGCTCCCCCGGCACGCTAGTGGCCGCACCCCCGGCCCGTCACCCGCCGGAAAACCGGATGCCCTGCCGTCCGTCCGCCGCCTAGCCTGACGGGATGCACGTCACCTTCGAGCGGACGGGCCGCCGCCGTTACGCGACGATCGTCGTCCCGCCCGGACGGGCGCCACGGCGGGTCGACCCCGCCCCCGGATACCACGATCACATCCCGCACGACCTCGTCCACTACCTGACGGAAGCCGAACTGGGGCTGGCCCGCGGCGTCTTCGGGCGCGCGGCGGCGGGCGGCGGAAGCTTCCACGAGACCGCCGAGGTCCCGGGCGACCGGCGCGCTCGGGCACGGGCACAGCGCAGGCTGAAGAAGCGGGAGGCGTCCCTGCAACGGGCCGACGACGGCGACATGGCCGCCTCCGAGGCGCTCGCCGGGCTGTGCACGATCGCGTGGTTGCGGCGCGCCGGCGCCGAGACGCCCGCGTGGGCGGAGCGCTTCCCGGTCCCGCCCGAGCACGCCGCCGCCGTCGACCGGATCCTCGACCGCCTCGACGAGGCCGCGCGGCTCTGGCACGGCCTCCCCGAAGGCGGTTCCATCAGCTACACGTGGCCGCACACGGACCCGTCCGTGACGAGCGGCTGACGTCAGGCCGTCACGGACCGCAGCGCGAGACCGAGGTCGCGGAACTGCTCGACCGGCCGGTGGTAACCGCGCTCGATATGGTGCACGCCCCGCAGCGTGGACGGCCCCTCCGCCACCGCCGCCGCCAGCACCGCCGAGAACCCCGCGCGGATGTCGGGCATCGTCACGTCGCCGCCGCGCAGCTTCGTCACACCGCGCACGACCGCCGAATGCAGCGCCGCCGTATCGTGATACCGGCAGGCGGGACCGCCGAGGCAGGTGTCGTACACCTCGATCTCCGCCCCCATGCTCTGCAGCGCGGGGACGTACGCGAGCCGGTTCTCGTACACCGTCTCGTGCAGCACCGACATGCCGTCCGCCTGTGTGAACAGCACCATCAGCGGCGTCTGCCAGTCGGTGGCGAACCCCGGGTGCGTGTCGGTCTGCACCGCCGCGGGCCGCAACCCGTCCGGCGCCGACGCCATGATCCACTCGTCGGTGATGTCGAATTCGGCGCCCATCCGCGTCAGCGTGGTGATCGCGGTGACGAGCCGGTCCTGCGGGCAACCGTGCACCCGCACCTCGCCCCCGGTGACGAGCCCCGCCACCAGGTAGGAGAACGCCTCGATCCGGTCACCGTCCAGCCGGGTCTGCGCACCGTTCAACCGTTCGACGCCCTCCACCACGATCCGGCGGTCGGGCGCGAACGAGATCCGCGCCCCCATCCGCTGCAGGAACAACGCCAGCTCGATGATCTCCGGCTCCGTCGCCGCGTTGCGGATGACGGTCTTGCCTTGGGCCCGCACCGCGGCCAGCAGCACGGTCTCGGTCGCACCAACGCTCGGGTAGGGAAGGTCGACCCGCGTCCCGACGAGCCGCGACGCCCGCGCGTGGATGCCGTCCGCCGCGTGCGTCACCTCGGCACCGAACGCGCGCAATGCCTCGACATGGAAGTCGACGGGACGCCGCCCGATCGGATCACCGCCGACCAGCGGGACGAACGCCTCGCCCGCCAGATGCAGCAGCGGCCCCAGCATCAGGATCGGAATGCGGTTCAGCCCCGTGAACGCCTTGCCCACGCTCGGGTCGGCCACCGCGCCCGGCACCACCGTCACCTCGTCGCCGGCGCGCTCCACCGTCATCCCGACGTGCTCGAGCATCCCGGCCGTGATGCCGACCTCGCCGACATCCGGTGCGTTGCCGATCGTGCTCGGCCCGCCCCCCAGCATGGCCGCAACCATGTGCTTGCTGACTGCGTTCTTAGCACCCCGCACCGTCACGTCGCCGCGCAGCGGCCCAGACGGCTCGATCTCCCACAGCTTCTCGGTCATCACTGCAGCCTACGACCGGACGCACGCGACCGCGTCACGTCCGCTCCGTCCCCCTGGGCAGAGACCGTGCCGATGTGAAACGTGTGGGCACACCGGCACGGCCTTATTCCGAGTGCACGGAACGCCGTAATTCTCCCGGACTGCACGTTGCGACACCGTTGCACACAGCGAGCTTCACTGAGCCACAAAATGAGAAAGGCCCCGCCGTAAACGGCGGGGCCTTCCTGCAAAAAAAGTCCGGCGGCGTCCTACTCTCCCACACAGTCTCCCATGCAGTACCATCGGCGCTGAGAGGCTTAACTACCGGGTTCG
>NZ_MKJY01000306.1 GCF_001942465.1 Actinomadura sp. CNU-125 | reverse complement strand
GGCCACGGCCAGGGCTGCGACAGGATGTGCGCGCGTTCCAGGTGCCGCCACCGGGCGCGGGGTCGGTGGCGGCGCGGGCGGCGGCCATCTCGTGGGTGTAGGCGCCCGCACCGGGGCGGGCATCGGGGAGCGCTTCAGGCGGGCGGTCATCGGTCCTTGCCCCCGGCGCCGCGATGGTCGTCGCAGTCGTCACCGGCGTCGTCTTCGCAGCCGTCGTCGCAGACGAGTTCGCCTTCCCAGGCTTCCTTGCCCTCCATGATCGCGAAGGCGGCGATGACGAATCCGGCGACGGGGTCGATCCAGGTCCAGCCCCAGATGGCGAAGGCGACCAGCCCGGCGAAGGTGGACACGCTCAGCCACGCGCACAGCTTGGTCTCGGCGGCGTCGGCGACCACCAGCCGCGAGTTCATCTCCAGCCCGGCCTTGCGCTTGGCGCGCGCCAGCCACGGCATGATCACGATGGAGGCACCGGTCAGCGCGATCCCCACGAGCGAGGTGTCGGGGCTTTCCCCGGCGACCAGGTCGCGAACGCCCTCCACGGTCACATACAGCGCCAGGGCGAAGAAGGTCAGCGCGATGAACTTCAGCGCGCGACGTTCTTTGGCCTCGTCGGGTTCGCCGCCGCGGATCTCGGCCAGCAGCCGCACCAGCACTACGGTGGCGGCGGCGACCTCGATGCCCGAGTCGACGCCGAACCCGATCAGCGACACCGCCCCGGCCACGGTCCCGGCGGCGACCGCGATGATGCCCTCGATGACGTTGTAGCCGATGGTGAAGCGGGCGTAGCGGATCGCGCGGCGCGCGGCCGGGCCCCTCACCTCCGCAACCGCCGGGGCCGGCGCGCTCACCGCCGCCCCCCTGCGTCCGCGGACCGGTCCGCGGACGGGGCGCCGGTGGTGGGCGGGGTGCCGTAGGCGGGGCACAGCGCGACCGCCTCACCGGTCGCCGCCAGCAGCCCCTCGGCCGACGCCAGCAGGTCCAGCAGTTCGGGGCGGGCCAGGTGGTAGCGCGTGGAGCGGCCCTCGGGCCGCGAGTCGACCAGGCCGCAGTCGCGCAGGCACGCCAGGTGCGCCGACACCGTGGACTGCGCCAGCCCGACCGCGGCCACCAGCTCGACCACGCGGGCCTCGCCCTCGGCCAGCCGCAGCAGGATCGCCAGCCGGGACGGGTCCGCCAGGGACCGGAACAGCGCCACCGCCGGCGCGGGCGGTCCGGCCGACGCCTTGCACGTGTCCACGGCGGCCGCAGCCGCCTCATCACTTCTCATCGCCATGCAACGATGATATCTATAGCGGACGATGATTCAAGCGGGGAGATGACAACGCATGCTGATGAACCGGATCGAAACCGCAGTGATCAACAACCCGGCGCGGCGGGCCGTGCAGCGCTGGTACGAGGCGCCGCTGCTGCAGCGGCTGGGCGGCCCGCTCCCGGAGCGGGCGCGGGTGCTGGAGATCGGCTGCGGACCCGGCTACGGTGCACGCCTGATCCTGGACGCTTTCGGCGCCGCCCGCGTCGACGCCGTCGATCTGGATCCGGCCATGGCCCGCCGGGCCCGCCGCCGCCTGGCCCCCTACGCAGGTCGCGCCCGGGTCGGGGTCTCCGACGCCACCGACCTGAGCGCCCTGGTCCCCGAGAACGGGACCTATGACGCGGTGTTCGACTTCGGGATCATCCACCACATCCCGAACTGGCGAGACGCGCTGGCCGAGGTCGCCCGCGTGCTCAAACCCGGTGGCGTCTTCTACTTCGAGGAAGTCACCCGGCACGCCCTGGACCGCGCCGTCTACCGCATCCTGTTCGACCACCCCGAACAGGACCGGTTCACCGACACCGAGTTCCTCGACGCGCTCGGCGCCCACGGCCTGCACGTGCGCGGTCACCGCACCATCGTGTTCGGCGACTTCGTCCTCGGCGCCGCACAGGCTCGTCTGAACGCCTAGCCGTGCTGGCGAGGCATCGCAGATAGGGCGTTGCAAGGTAAGGCGTTGCAGTTAAGGCGTTGAGTCCGGGGCGCCTGGACGGGCCGGTGTGCCCAGCCAGCGTGCCGTATTGGCCCGGTAGGTCAGGTATTCCTGGCCGAAGAGCCGGGCAAGATGGTGTTCCTCATGGGGGATCCATCGACGGTAGGTCCACCACACTCCGCCGGACAGCAGGGCGGCGAACGCCGATCGTGCGGCGAGGGCGACTCCGGTCGCGGCCAGGCCGAGGCCAAGGTACTGGGGGTTGCGGCTGTAGCGGTACACACCAGCGGTGTGCAACGCCCCCGGGTCGATGCCCGACAGTTGCCGCCCGACCCCGAACGGACGCGCTCCGGCGACTGCCGCCGCGGCACCCCCGGCGGCCAGCACCGCGCCGACGGCCCGGGCCGCACGCCGCGGCAGCCGCACCGGGCCGACACGGCCCACGGCGGCCCAGCCCAGCGCCGCAGCGTGCGCGCCGTAGGTGGCGTACATCGCGGCCACCGTTCCCCCAGTGAGAGTGTCGCGCTCTGCGTACTGATGCTGCATGCGGCGCAGCACCGCGGCAGTGACCCCGGCCAACGCGCCAGCGACCAGGGCCGGGCGCAGCACACGGGCCGGTGATCGCATCGGGAGCGTGGAGTGGGTGCGCATCGTCGGATGTGTCCTTTCCTGTGATCGCTACCGTGACGAATTCGAACCACCGGCCTGGCGGCCACGCCGTGCGGTCAGGCCGGAGCGGACCTATCCAGCGGGGACATAGACCGAGACGGCCGCGAACACCGCGAACCCGGCCACCAGGAACAAGCTGTCCCAGCGGGACTCGTTGGCCTCGTGCGCCTGCGGGACCATTTCCTCGATCACCACACTGAGCAGGGCACCGCCGGTGAACGCCAGCACCGACAACGTCACCGCGTCCGGGGCGCCACGCAGCGCCAGGTACCCCAGCGCCGCGCCCAGCAGGATCGGCACCGCGAACCCTGCCCCGGCCGCAAGCCGCCGTGCCCGGGGCACTCCGGCGCCGCGTAGGGTGGCCGCCGCGGCGAACCCTTCGGGCAGATCGGCCGGTGCCTGCCCCACCGCCAGCAGCACTCCCAGCGTGGGGTTGACCACCGTGCCGGTGCCGATCAAAATCCCGTCGCTGAACAGATCCAGCGCCACCCCGCCATAGACTCCCCACGACGCACCACGCTCCTGGCCATCGCCCCGGCTGCGGGCGGCGGTCCGTGCCTGCAGGTAACCCGCCAGCGCATCCAGGCCCAGAAACAGACCGGCTCCGGCGACGAACGCCAGCATCGGCACCCACGGCCACGGCGCCTGCAACGCACGCGGCATCAACTCCAAGCCCACCACCGCGATCACGATCCCGGCCGCGGCGTGCAACGCGAAACTCAGCGTGCGGTCCGACACCGGCCGCACCTCAGCGATCAAACCACCGGCGAAATTGGCCAGCGCCGGCACCGCCGCCAACCCCAGCACCAACCAAAGCTGCCCCACGCCGTCCCGCTACCCCAGCCGGCAGCCCCTATCCCCTCGGCCCAGCACCAGCAGAGACACCCACAGCCGATCTTCACGTAACCATCGTTTGTTGAAGGCCTTCGCGCGGCCCAGCGGAACAGCAGGACACCGGCTTCAAAACCTCTTCAACAACCCTGGTGGTTCAATAACGCCCGGCCACCGTTTGTTGAGAGAATGACGGGCATGAGCGACGCCTGGGAGCTGCCCGCCGAGCCCCTCGCCGCCTTCCCCGCCCGCCTCACCGAGATCCGCATCGGGTACGCCCGCGTCTCCACCACCGGTCAGAAACTCAAGCGGCAGATCGACGCGCTGACCGCGGCCGGATGCCGCCGGATCTTCGCCGACAAGAAATCCGGCCGCAGCGCCGACCGGCCCGAACTAAAGGCGTGCCACACCTTCCTCCAGCCCGGCGACACCCTCGTGGTCCCGGCCCTGGACCGCTACGGCCGATCCCTCAAAGACCTCATCACCATGGTCGCCGACCTACGCACCCGCGAGATCGGGTTCCGCTCCCTGCACGAGAACCTCGACACCACCACCCCCGGCGGCCGCTTGGTCTTCCACGTCTTCGCCGCCCTGGCCGAGTTCATCCGCGAGCTCATCGTCACCGGCACCAACGAGGGCCTGGCCGCCGCCCGCGCCCGCGGCCGCACCGGAGGCCGACCCACCGTCGTCGACGCCGAACTCCTCAAAGCCGCCCGCGACCTGCTCCCCGACCCCGGCCGCTCGGTCACCTCCATCGCCAAACTGCTGGGCGTCTCCGTCGGCACCCTCTACAACCACATCCCCGACCTTCAGGAACTACGCGCCACCGGCGCGGCCGCCGCCCAGCTGAAGGCGAGCACCTCGTGACCGGCCCGGTCGACGACGACACCCGCTGAACGCCGACCCGGGTGCCTGGCACGGCGGGGACGCACGGGAGATCGCCGGGCGCTTGCCGCCGCCGTCGGCCTGAGCGAACGATGACCAACAACTAGCCTCCCCGCTAGCGCCAAAACCCGCGGACCGACCTCCGCGCAGTCCTCCCGGAGACCAGCTTGACCTTCGAGTCGAGTCGAAGGTTTACCGTCGCAGGCATGAGCACGATGCGGATCTCCCAGCTCGCCGAACGCTCCGGCGTCCCCACCACCACCCTGCGGTTCTACGAAACCGCCGGCCTGCTGCCCGCCGACCGGTCCCCGGCCGGATACCGCCTCTACGGCGAAGACGCGGTCGACCGCCTGGCGTTCATCGGCGCGGCCAAGCACCTCGGGCTGCCGCTGGAGGAGGTCGCCGAGCTGCTGGCGGTGTGGGAGTCGGGAGCCTGCGCGGAGGTGAAGGCCGACCTGAGGCCCCGCGTCGCCGCCCGGATCTCCGACGCCGAGGCGCGCGCCGCCGAGCTGGCCGCCTTCACCGCCACCCTCCGCCAAGCCCTCCGGCACCTGGACTCCCTGCCCGACCGGCCAGGGCCCTGCGACCCCGAATGCGGATTCCTCACCCCGGGCCCCCAGGCCCGCCGCCCCGTGGACATCGCGATCCTGCCCTCCCGGCAAGCCACCGAAGCCGAACGCTGGCGGACCGCTCCGGTCGCCTGCTCACTGGACGGCGACGGCCTGGACGAACGCGTCGCCCAGTGGCAGCGGCTCATCGACGGTGCCGCCCGGCAGGAGATCGAGGACGGAATCCGGCTCACCCTCCCCGCCGACCGGGCGGCCGCCGTCGCAGAACTGGCGGCGGCCGAACAGCGATGCTGCCCGTTCTTCGGATTCCGCCTCGACCTCGACGGACCGAGTCTGCACCTGGAAGTACGCGCGGCCGAAGAAGGCACCACCATGCTCACCGACCTGTTCGGCCCGCAAACCTGACCACCGCCGCCCCCTGCCCGACCCCACCCCGACGCCCGACCCGCTCATACCGCGCCCTGACCAGAAGGAACTGCCGCCGTGCTCGTCGCCCGCTCCATCGCCCTGTTCGCCGTCGCCGCCCTGTTCGAGATCGGAGGCGCCTGGCTGGTCTGGCAAGGCGTCCGCGAACACCGCGGCTGGCTCTGGATCGGCGCCGGCGTCATCGCGCTCGGGCTGTACGGATTCGTCGCGACCCTGCAACCCGACGCCAACTTCGGCCGCATCCTGGCCGCCTACGGCGGCGTGTTCGTCGCCGGCTCCCTGGCCTGGGGCATGGCCCTCGACGGATTCCGCCCCGACCGCTGGGACATCACCGGCGCCCTGGTGTGCCTGGCCGGAGTCGCGGTCATCATGTACGCACCACGCGGCGCCTGACCACAACAAGCCACCCCAGGGGCCACTCAACTGAGGGGCCACGCGTTTTCCGGACAGCTTCTTCATGGGTGATCTGCGGGCAGATCTACGCTGCTTGCTGCCGATCC